>NZ_JBHVGL010000019.1:88004-195004 GCF_042800875.1 Kitasatospora sp. NPDC057595
GTGGCGGCGGTTTCGGCGTCGGTGCGGACGCGTTCGGCGTGGGCCTCGGCGGCTTCGCGGACGGCGGTGGCCTCGGCGGCGGTGCGCTCGGTCAGCTCGGCCGCGGCGGTTTCGGCTTCGGCGCGGCGCTGTTCGGCGGCGGTTTCGGCGGCTTCGAGGGCGCGCTCGGCCTCGGCCTTCAGGCGCGCGGTTTCGGCGGTGGTGCGTTCGGTGAGTTCGGTGGCGGCGGTTTCGGCGTCGGTGCGGACGCGTTCGGCGTGGGCCTCGGCGGCTTCGCGGACGGCGGTGGCCTCGGCGGCGGTGCGCTCGGTCAGTTCCGCCGCGGCGGTTTCGGCCTGCTCGCGCGCGGCCGTGGCGGCGGACAGCTGCTCGGCGGTCTCCTCGCGCTCCCGGAGCAGCCCGGCGGAGGCCTCCGCGCGCTCGCGCCGGCTCTCCTCGCGCAGCGCCTCGGCGGCGGCCTCGGACTCGGCCCGGGCCCGGGCGGCCTCGGTGTCGGCGTCGGTGCGCACCCGCTCGGCGTCGGCCACCGCGGCGTCGCGCACGGCGTTCGCCTCGGCCTGCGCGTCGGCCCGCACCGCTTCGGCGGCGGCCGTCGCCTCGGCGCGCACCCGCTGGTCGAACTCGGTTGCCCCGCGGCGCAGTTCGGCGGTCTCGCGCTCGGCGGCGGACCGGTTCTCGGCGGCCGCGGCCTTGGCGGCGGTGAGCGCGTCCCGGCCCTGCTGCTCGGCCGTGGCGGTGGTCTTCGCGGCCTCGGCGCGGGCCCGCTCCAGGGTCTGCTCGGCCCGGCCCTGGGTCTCGGCGGCCTGCTCCTTGGCCTGCTCGCGCAGCCGCTCGATCTCGGCAGCGGCGCCCGCGCGCAGGTCGTCCGCGTCGGCCTTGGCCTTGGTGAGCAGCTCCTCGGCGCTCTTCGCCGACTCCTCGATCTGCAGCACCGCCTGCCGGCGGGCCTCGCCGCGCACCCGGTCGGCCTCGGCGGCGGCCTGCGAGCGCAGCTCCTCCGCCTCGGCGCGCAGCCGGGCGGCCTCGTCCTGCATCTCCTGGATCCGCTCACGCACGGCGGCGGCGTCGTCCAGGGCGGCGTTCTGGGCGGCCTCGACGGCGGCCTGCGCCTGCTCGCGCAGCCGCTCCGCCTCGGCGGCGGCCTCGGCGCGGATCCGCTCGGCCTCGGCGGTGGCGCCGGTGCGGGCGGCCTCGGCGTCGCGGCCGGCCCGGTCGAGCATCTCCTCGGCGGACTTCGCGGCCTTGGCCAGCTGGGCGGCGGCCTCCGTGGCCCCGGCCGCCCGGCCGGCCTCCTCGGCCTCGCCGCGCAGCTGCTGGGCGGCGGCCTCGGCCTGCGCCCGCAGCTCGGCGACGTCCCGGTCGGCCTGAGCGCGCAGCTCGGCGATCGCGGCCTCGGCCTCGGCGCGTAGCTGTCCGGCCACCGACTCGGCGGTGGCGCGCAGCCGCTCGCTCTCCTCGGCGGCGGCGGCCTTGGCGGCGTCCGCCTCGGCCTGCTGGGTGGCGGCCTCGGCGCGGATCGCGTCGGCCTCCTTGGTGGCCTGGGCGACCATCCGGGCCACCTCGGCGCGGGCGGTCTGCGAGCGCTGCTCGTTGGCGGCCTCGCCGTCGGCGACCTTCCGCTCGGCGGCGGCCTCGGCGTCGGCCTGCAGCTGTTCGGCGGCGGCCTCCGCCTGCGAGCGCAGCTCGGCGGCCTCCTGCCGGGCCCGCTCGGCCTCGGCGACGGCCTCGGCGCGCAGCCGTGCTATCTCCGCCTGGGCGTGACCGAGCTCCTGCTGGGCGCGGGCCTGCTCGGCGGCCGCGGCCTCCTTGAGCCGGCCGATCTCGGCGCGGGCGGCGGCCAGCTGCTGCTCGGCGGCGGCATGCGCGGCGGCGAGCTGCTGCTGGGCCTCGCCACGGGCGGCGTCCACGTCCGCGGCGGCCTGGGCGCCGGCCTGCTGGGCCTGCTCGGAGGCGGCCCGCAGCAGGCGCTCGGCGTCGCTCTGGGCGCGCTGGAGGGCGGCCGAGGCGGCGGCCTGGGCCTCGCCGCGGGCGGCGTCGACGTCGGCGGCGGTCTGGGCGCGGGCGTGGTCGGAGAGCGCGGCGGCCTCGGCGCGGGCGGCGGCCATCATCCGCTCGGACTCGGCGCGGGCCTCCTGGAGCA
Organism: Kitasatospora sp. NPDC057595; assembly: GCF_042800875.1. Taxonomy (NCBI): domain Bacteria; kingdom Bacillati; phylum Actinomycetota; class Actinomycetes; order Kitasatosporales; family Streptomycetaceae; genus Kitasatospora; species Kitasatospora sp. NPDC057595. The sequence goes on from NZ_JBHVGL010000019.1 coordinate 90,145, forward strand.
GGCGCTGGGCCTCCTGCTCGGTGCCGGCCCGGGTCTGCTCGGCCCAGCTGACGTTCTCGTTGACGTGCTGTTCGGCGCTGCGCCGCAGCTCGGCGAGCTCCTCCTCCAGCTGGCGGCGGCGGGCGGCCAGCTCGGCCTCCAGCCGGGCGGTGCGCTCGGCGGCCTCGGCCATGATCCGCTGGGTGGCGGCCTGGGAGTCGCGCAGCTGGCGCTCGGCGTCGGCACGCAGCTGCTGGGCCTGCATCTCGGCGGTGCGGAGCATCTGCTCGGCCTGGCCGGACACGGCGTCGAAGGCACGCGGCTGGGCGAGCATGCGGCGGGACTCGTGCAGCTTGGCCCGGAGCACCTCCACCTGGTAGGCGAGGTCCTCGGCATGCTCGACTGACTTGTCCCGCTCCTTCCGAGTCCGATCCATCTCGGCCTCGAACTGGGAGAGGTGATCGTCAACCTCGTAGCGGTCGTAGCCCCGCACTCCGCGGTCCCATCCATCTCCTGGTCGCGTCCTCGACCCGGCCGGTCCGTGCTCCCGTTGTCCGGGCACCGGTCCGACTGGTCCTTGCATCCGCGGCGGTCCGGACGCCCCTGCCTTGCCGGGGACGCCCGCCGCGGTCGTCGGAGTCCGGGGCGGGAGCGCGGTCGATCCGCGTTCCCCCGTCCGGGTGGACTCCTGGGCGAACTCTTGCCTTGTGGAGAATGGTGACAGATCCGTCTTGCGACTGTTCAGCCGTGCCCGCGTAATGGACTCCCCTGCGACGGGCCTCCCACCGGGGCGGACGGGCCTGTCTTCGGCCGTGCTCGTCGTCCCCGTCCCCCGGAGTCTTCGCGCACCTGGGCATTGTAGTGGGAGCGTCTTGCGGGGGAATGGTCGCGTGGGGGTTTTCCGGGTTGCCCGGTGAGGTTACTGACGGGTCATGAGGGTGGCGGGGCGGCGGACGGCCGGGTGCCGCCCCGCGACGGCGGCGGCCCTCAGTGCGCGTCGGGCCCGGCGGCGGTGACCAGCTCGGTCAGCACCCCGCCGCAGTCCTTGGGGTGCAGGAAGGTGATCCGCGAGCCCATCGAGCCGGTGCGCGGCTGGTCGTAGAGGACCCGCACGCCCTTGGCCCGGATCTCCTCGGAGTCGGTGTCGACGTCGGCGGTGCCGAAGGCGATGTGGTGGACGCCCTCGCCGTTCTTCGCCAGCCACTTGCCGACCGGGGAGTCCTCGCGGATCGGCTCCAGCAGCTGGAGGTACGACGCGCCGCCGTCTCCGGTGTCGTTGATCTTGAGCATGGCCTCCCGGACGCCCTGCTCCTCGTTGACCTCGCTGTGGAACACCTCGAAGCCGTAGGTGGCGCGGTAGAACTCGACGGTCTTGTCGAGATCGCGGCAGGCGATGCCGATGTGGTCGATGCGGGTGAGCACGGGGGCCTCCGGTCCGGGACGGGTGCGACGGGACGGCAACAGTGCAGCGCATGCCGGACGGCGGCGCCAGCGATCGGGGTGCGAGTCTGCTCACACGGGCCGGGCGGCAGGGTTCACCCGGATCGACGCGGCACGGTGTTGACTGGATGGTGCCAGTGCGCTCGATCACATCTTGGGTCCGGTGACGGGCGGGTACCAGGTCAGTACATTGAGCGGAATCCTCCACCTGGCCACGACGTGCGAAGGGGCTCGTCCCATGACCAACACCACCTCAGTGATCGTCGCCGGGGCGCGCACCCCGATGGGCCGGCTGCTCGGCTCCCTCAAGGGCTTCTCCGGTGCCGAGCTCGGCGGCTTCGCGATCAAGGCGGCGCTGGAGCGGGCCGGCGTCACCGGCGACCAGGTCCAGTACGTGATCATGGGCCAGGTCCTGCAGGCCGGCGCCGGCCAGATCCCCGCCCGCCAGGCCGCCGTCAAGGCCGGGATCCCGATGAACGTCCCGGCGCTCACCATCAACAAGGTCTGTCTCTCCGGCCTGGACGCCATCGCGCTGGCCGACCAGCTGATCCGGGCCGGCGAGTTCGACATCGTGGTGGCCGGCGGCCAGGAGTCCATGACCAACGCCCCGCACCTGCTGCCGAAGTCCCGCGAGGGCTACAAGTACGGCGCGATCGAGCTGCTCGACGCGATGGCGCACGACGGCCTGACCGACGCCTACGAGAACATCCCGATGGGCGAGTCCACCGAGAAGCACAACACCCGCCTCGGTATCCCGCGCGAGGTCCAGGACGAGATCGGCGCCGCCTCGCACCAGCGGGCCGCCAAGGCCCAGGCCGACGGTGTCTTCGAGGCCGAGATCGTCCCGGTGGAGATCCCGCAGCGCAAGGGCGAGCCGGTCCTGTTCAGCCAGGACGAGGGCATCCGCGCCGACACCACCACGGAGGGCCTGGCCAAGCTGCGCCCGGCCTTCACCAAGGACGGCACCATCACCGCCGGCACCTCCTCGCCGATCTCGGACGGCGCCGCCGCGGTGGTCGTGATGAGCAAGGCCAAGGCCGAGGAGCTGGGCCTCAGCTGGATCGCCGAGATCGGCGCGCACGGCAACGTCGCCGGCCCGGACAACTCGCTGCAGTCGCAGCCGTCCAACGCGATCAAGCACGCGGTCGCCAAGGAGGGCATCACGGTCGAGGACCTCGACCTGATCGAGATCAACGAGGCCTTCGCCGCCGTCGCCTTCCAGTCCACCAAGGACCTCGGCGTCTCGTCGGAGATCGTCAACGTCAACGGCGGCGCGATCGCGCTCGGCCACCCGATCGGCATGTCCGGCGCCCGCGTGGTGCTGCACCTGGCGCTGGAGCTGCAGCGCCGCGGCGGCGGCGTCGGCGCGGCCGCGCTGTGCGGCGGCGGCGGCCAGGGCGACGCGCTGATCGTCCGGGTGCCCAAGGCCTGACCGGAGTACCGACCGATTCACGACGGGGCTGCGGACCACCACAAGTGGTCCGCGGCCCTTCGGCGCAAGGAGCAGCTACCGATGATCGATGTGCCGACCCTGGTCGAGCAGGCCCGGCAGGGCCGTCCGCGGGCGGTCGCCCGCCTGATCTCGCTGGTCGAGAACGCCGCGCCCGAGCTGCGCGAGGTGATGGCCGCGCTGGCGCCGTACACCGGGCACGCCTACACGGTGGGCCTGACCGGCTCGCCGGGCGTGGGCAAGTCCACCTCCACCTCGGCGCTGGTCTCCGCCTACCGGCGGCTGGGCAAGCGGGTCGGCGTGCTGGCGGTCGACCCGTCCTCGCCGTTCTCCGGCGGCGCGCTGCTCGGCGACCGGGTCCGGATGCAGGACCACGCCACCGACCCGGAGGTGTTCATCCGCTCAATGGCCACCCGCGGCCACCTCGGCGGACTCTCCTGGGCGGCCCCGCAGGCGCTGCGGGTGCTGGACGCCGCCGGCTGCGACGTCATCCTGGTGGAGACGGTCGGCGTCGGCCAGTCCGAGGTGGAGATCGCCGCGCAGGCCGACACCACGGTGGTGCTGCTCGCCCCCGGCATGGGCGACGGCATCCAGGCCGCCAAGGCGGGGATCCTGGAGATCGGCGACGTGTTCGTGGTCAACAAGGCCGACCGGGACGGCGCCGACGCCACCGCCCGGGAACTCAACCACATGCTGGGCCTGGGCGAGGCCCGGGACGCGGGGGACTGGCGCCCGCCGATCGTGAAGACGGTCGCGGCCCGCGGCGAGGGCGTCGACGAGGTGGTCGAGGCGCTGGAGAAGCACCGCGCCTGGCTGGACGAGCACGGCGAGCTGGCCGCGCGCCGCCGCCGCCGGGCCGCAGACGAGATCGAGGCGATCGCGCTGGCCGCGCTGCGCGCCCGGATCGGCGACCTGCACGGCGACCGGCAGCTGGCCGGTCTGGCGGAGCGGGTGGTGACCGGCGAGCTGGACCCGTACGGCGCGGCCGACCGGCTGGTGGCGGGCCTGACGGCGTCCTGACGCCCGCCCCGGCCCGGCCCCGCGCGCGGACCGGCGGCCGGCGGCCCCGCGGACGGGCTGCCGGCCGCCGGTCCGTCCGCTCAGCCGCGGCCGCGCAGGCCCCGCAGGTGCTCGGCGACGGGCGCCAGCGCCTCGTACATCGCGTCGAGCTGCTCGGCGGAGAAACGGTCGATGAAGTGCGCCCGGACGCTGCGCACATGGCACGGCGCGACCCGCTGCATGGTCTCCCAGCCCTGCTCGGTGAGGTGGGCGTAGAGGCCGCGGCGGTCGCCGGGACACTCCTGGCGCAGCACCAGGCCGGCGTTCTCCATGCGGGTGATCTGGTGCGAGAGCCGGCTCTTCGACTGGAGGGTTGCGGTGGCCAGGTCGGTCATCCGCATCCGCCGCTCGGGGGCCTCGGAGAGCACCACCAGGATCTCGTAGTCGTTGATCGCGAGGTTGTGCGGCTGGAGTTCACGGCTGAGCTGGTAGTCCAGCAGCTTGGCGACCTCCAGGTGGGCGCGCCACAACCGCTGCTCCCGGGCGGTGAGCCACGGGGTCTCCTCCTCGGGCCCCTCGGCCGGTGGGGCTGAGATGTCGGCGGGGTCGATCGTGTGCGTCTCCATGGACCCCACGATACCGCATTTAGTTCAATGTTGTACGACTTTCCCGGCATTCCCGCCGGGCGGCCGACGCGATCCGGCCACGGCGCGCGCGGGGTGCCTGCCGCGCGCCGTGGCCGTGCGGTCAGAGCCCGAAGCGCCGTCCGAGGTTGCCCAGGTTACCGAGTCCGGGCACGTTCATGTTGGGCAACTGACTGTTGCCCGAGCCGTGCTGGCCCGGCACCCCGCCCATCGGCACCCCGGCCTCGGCGTGCACCTCGCCGACCGAGCGCTCGGCCATCAGTACCTCGCTCGACTGGAGCAGCACCTGGCCGGCGCCGATGAACTCGAACTGGTGCTCCTCGCCGGAGGCCCCGCCCAGCCCGGTGAGCCGGCGCAGGCCGCCGATCAGCCCGTGCATGTAGTCGTGGTCGTAGTGGTGGCACGGCGCCGGGCAGTCCGCCCAGCCGACCAGCGCCTGCGGGTCCACCCGGATCGGCGGCTCGACGAAGTGCACCGGCCCGTTCGAGGCGGCGACGAACTTGCCGGTGCCGATCAGGGTCAGGAACCCGGGGATGATCGACTGCTTGAGCTTCAGGGTGGGCTCGTAGGCCAGCAGGTTCCCCGAGCGGACCGTCAGGTTCCCGTCCTCCAGGTCGTAGGAGTTCAGGTCGAAGGCCCGGTCGGCCAGCAGCAGCTTGCCGCGGCCCTCGGCGACCACCCAGTCCGCCGCGTGCATGGGGGAGTTGAAGTGCCCGAGCAGCCGGTCGGCCGCGCCGGAGCCGACGCCCTTGAAGGAGATGTCGCCGTAGTAGGCGATCATCTTGCCCTTCTGGAGGAAGTACGCGCCGTTGAGGTCGACCGAGAAGGCGTACGGGTTGACGTTGTCGTTGGACGGCAGGCTGTGCGCGTCGTGCACCACCGGGCCGGAGCCGTTCTGCGCCGTGGGCAGCGGGGCCTGCGCGCCGCCGTACTGCTCCTGGGCGTACTGCTGCGGCGGCTGGGCGGGCGGCGGGGGCGGCGGGTAGCCGCCCTGCTGGGGGTAGCCGTGCTGGGGGTAGCCCTGCTGGGGGTACGGCTGGCCGGGCGGCGGGGGGTAGGGCTGCCCCTGCGGCGGATACGGCTGGTTCTGTGGCGGGTAGCCGGGCGGCGGTGCGGCGGGGTAGCCGGGCTGGGTCGGCTGGCCGTACGGGTCCTGGCCGTACGGGGGCTGCGGAGGGTAGGACATCAGAGCTTCTCCTCGCTCGCCTGCACGTACACCGTGCCGTTCCCGGACAGCTCCAGCTGGAACGCCTCGCCGGAGCCGCGGCCGATCATGTCGCGCCACCCGAGCGCGGTGGACAGCTTGTTCTGGACCTGGCCGCGGTGCGCGACATAGGCCTGCGGGTCGACGTGCACCGGCTGGTGCGGGGTGATCGGCAGCTCGAAGACGCCGCCGTGCGCCATCACCGCGACCGAGCCCTTGCCGTCGAGCTTGGTGGTGAACAGGCCCTGGCCGGTCACCTGGCCGCGGACCATGCCCATCACGCCGCCCTGCGAGCCCATGAACATGGTGGACTGCTGCAGCGAGCCCTCGAAGGCCAGCAGCCGGTCCGCCTCGACGTACAGGGTGTCGCCGGTCAGGTCGATCACGTGCACGTGGTGGCCGCCGTGGCCGAACATGACGCTGCCCTGGCCCTCGACGGTCATCAGCGGGGTGTCCTCGTTGGCCACCCGGCGGCCGATCATCGACATCACGCCGCCCTGGCCGCCGGTGATGTTCGGCGTGAACCTCACCTCGCCGGTGTACGCGAGCATCGCGCCGCGCTGGCTGAACAGCCGCTGGCCCGGGACGACCCGGGCCTCGATCATCTTGCTGTTGATCTTCGTGAACGCCATCAGACGTCGCCCCCGATGGTCAGCTTCTCGGAGGGCTGCACGTAGACCAGCCCCTCGCCGGTGAACTCCACCTGGACGGCCTCGCCGCCGCCCTCGCCGATGAAGGTGCTCCAGCCGGCGCCGGACTTGATGGAGCGGTTGAGGTTTCCGGTGTGGGCGACGTACGCCCCCGGGTCGACCCGAAGCGGTGTGCCCTGGGAGACCCGCAGGATGATCGCCGGCCCCTTGGAGGTGACGGCGGCCCAGCCGTGGCCCTCGACCTTGGTGGTGAACAGGCCGTTGCCGGCGGACAGGCCGTTCAGACCGGTGAAGGTGGTGCCGGTCTTCAGGGTGCCCTCGGTGCAGAGCAGGTTGTCGGACTCGACGTACAGCGTCTCGCCGTTCAGCCGCACGAGGTTGATCTCGGTGGCCTGGTCGGCGAAGTAGCAGGTGCCCTGTCCCTTCACCTCCATGACCGTCATCTGCTCACCGGTGAGCCGACGGGTCACCATGCCGCGCAGGCCGTCACCGCCCCCGCTGAGCTTCTTGAAGTTCATCTGGCCGGTGTACGCGACCATCGAGCCGTTCTTGGCCTTCACGGAATCGCCGGTCATGTCGACGGCGAGCGTCTTTGACCCCTGGAGTCGAAACTGTGCCACGGCCGCAATCTAGCGGTCGGCGGGCGCGGCGGGGGAGGGGGCGGCGGTGTTCTGGTACGCGTCTGCGACAAAGCGGCCGGTCGGACTCCGGTACCACCCCCGCCGATTGGTTCGGACAGGTGATCGGTGATAATGGACCGGATGCTTGTGAGCCGGTTCACAAGCGATCTCCAGAGTCCCCCGCGTATCGAGGTACCCATCGTGAACAGCAGCGCCGTCCACCGCCTGCGCCTGGTCTCCGGCCCCGAAGGGGTCTCCTTCCTGCTCCTGCTGCTCTGCTCGGTGCTCAAGCGCACCACCGACTTCAACGCCGTCCCGGTGATGGGCATGATCCACGGGATCCTGTTCATCCTGTACGTCGTCTTCTGGATCATGGCCTGGCAGACGCAGAAGTGGGACGTCAAGCGCGGCGCCCTGCTGTTCATCCTCTCGGTGCTGCCCGGCGGCGGCTTCGTGGCCGAGCGGATGCTCGCCAAGGAGGAGCGCGGCAAGGTCGCGGTGCCGGCCGCGGCCTGACTCCTCCCCGCGACGCGCCGGCAGGCTGCCGGGGCCCCCTCTCCCAGTGGGCCCCGGCAGCCTGCCGTCTTTTCCGGGGGTGGTCCGTGCGCCGCTAGTTGACGTTCACCGCGCTCCACGCCGCAGCCACCGCGTTGACCTCCGGGGCGCCGTAGAGGTCCCTGGCGGCGTTCAGGGTGGCTGCGCGGGCCGCCTTGTAGTTGGTGCTGGAGGTGAAGTAGACGGTCAGCGCGCGGTACCAGATGGCGGCGGCCTTGGCACGGCCGATGCCGGCGACGGTGGAGCCGTTGGAGGTCGGGCTGTTGTAGCTGACGCCGTTGATCACCTTGGCGCCGCTGCCCTCGGACAGCAGGTAGAAGAAGTGGTTGGCCACGCCCGAGGAGTAGTGGACGTCCAGGCCGCCGATCCCGGCGTACCAGGCGTCGGGGGACGTGCCGTCCCGGGAGGGCTTGTCCTGGTAGCGCAGCGGCGTGCCGTTGCCGAAGATGTCGACCTTCTCGCCGATCAGGTAGTCCGGCACGTCCCCCGGCAGGTTGGCGTACCACTCGACCAGGGTGCCGAAGATGTCCGAGGTGGCCTCGTTGAGGCCGCCGGACTCGTTGAGGTACGTGAGGTTGGCGGTGGCCGAGGTGACGCCGTGGCTCATCTCGTGGCCGGCCACGTCGAGGGAGGTCAGCGGGTGGGTGTTGCTCTGGCCGTCGCCGTAGGTCATGCAGAAGCAGGAGTCGTCCCAGAACGCGTTGACGTAGGCGTTGCCGTAGTGCACCCGGTTGCTGGCGCCGACGCCGTTGTTCTTGATGCCGTTGCGGCCGAAGGTGTTCTTGTAGAAGTCCCAGGTCGCGCCGGTGCCGAACTGCGCGTCGACCGCGGCGGACTGGGTGTCGGAGGGGGTGCCGTTGCCCCAGACGTTGTCCGCGTCGGTGTACAGCGCGTTGCCGTTCTTGGCGTTGCCGGTCCACTGGTTGCCGCGGGACGGGTCCTTGAGCTGGTAGGTGGCGCCGCTCTGGGTGGTGTTGAGGGTGACGGTGCCGACGTGCACGCCCTTGCCGGTGCCGTTGACGGTCTGCACCTCCTCGTGGGTGGAGAGGACCTGGCCGGTGGCGGCGTCGGTGACCAGCTGCTGGCGGCTCGGGGTGCCGTCGGCTCGCTCGCCGTGGACCGCCGTCCGGTAGGCCAGCCGCGGGCTGCCGTCGCCGGCCCAGACCACCAGGGCCGGGGTGCCGGCACCGTCGACCCGGGTGACCGGGGAGGCGTCCTTGTCGGTCGGGGCGATGCCGACGGTGGCCCGGACCGAGTCGACGGCCTGGGTGGAGGCGGTGCCGGCGGAGATCGCCGGGGTCAGGCTCGCCAGTGCGAGGCGGCCGTCGAAGGCCCGGTCCACCGAGGCGATCGTGCCGTTGGCCTTCTGGTGGACGACCAGGTCGCCGCCGAGCACCGGCAGGCCGGCGTAGGTGCGGTCGTAGCGCAGGTGGCGCGTGCCGTTGGCGTCGACCACCACGTCCTTGACGACCAGCTTCTCCTGGCCGCCGAGGGTGAGCGCCCTGGCCACCGGGGCGGCCTGCTGCCCGGCCAGCGCGATGAGCGAGTCGCGCTGCTGGACGGGGGCGGCGTGGGCGGGGGCGGCGGCGACCTGGATGGCGCCGGCCAGCAGGACGGAGGCGGAGAGTACGGCGCCGGCTGTCAGCTTTCGCTTCACGTACGGGTTCCTTCCACGAAACCGCGGGTGCGCGGTCACGCCACGTACCGGGGCGCCGGGGTCGGCGCCAGGGGGCGGTAGGGCGCGGACGTGCTGGTCCCGTGCGGCCTGACGCACCGTCGATGGGTGGGGGCGACGGGCGTCCGGACGGGGCTTTGGTCAGAAGCATGACAATAAAGGGCATGGAAGGACAGGTCGCCGCCGGGGATTGGCCAGGTTTCGCCAAGACCCGCACGGATGGGTTCGGGTACGACAGTTGACCGGTTCGTCCCGGTCGGTCCGCTGGCGGGTTCCCGCCAGCGGCGCGTCTTGCCGCCCCCGTCCGGCGTTGCTACGCGGGCGAAGGGAACGGAGACGTCCGGGGCCTCCCCTCCCAGCGGGGCCCCGGACGTCTGCCTCGGCGGGCGTCAGTTGACGTTGACCCCGCTCCACGCGGCCGCCACCGCGTTGTACTCGGTGCTGCCGGCGCCGTAGAGGTCGGCCGCCGCGCTCAGGCTGCCGGTGCGGGCCGCCTTGTAGTTGGTGGTGGAGGTGAAGTAGACGGTCAGCGCGCGGTACCAGATCGCCGCCGCCTTGTCCCGGCCGATGCCGGTGACGGTGGAGCCGTTGGACGTCGGGCTGTCGTAGGCGACCCCGTTGACGGTCTTGGCGCCGCTGCCCTCGGACAGCAGGTAGAAGAAGTGGTTGGCCACGCCCGAGGAGTAGTGGACGTCCAGGCCGCCCACCGAGGAGGACCAGGAGTCGGCCGAGGCGCCGTCCTTGGAGGGCTTGTCCATGTAGCGCAGCGGGGTGCCGTCGCCGTTGATGTCGATCTCCTCGCCGATCAGGTAGTCCGGCTTGTCGGCGGGGAGGTTGGCGTACCACTCGACCATGGTGCCGAAGATGTCCGAGGTGGCCTCGTTGAGGCCGCCGGACTCGCCCGAGTAGTTCAGGCCGGCGGTGGCCGAGGTGACGCCGTGGGTCATCTCGTGGCCCGCGACGTCCAGCGCGGTCAGCGGGTTGGTGTTGTTGGTGCCGTCGCCGTACGTCATGCAGAAGCAGGAGTCGTTCCAGAACGCGTTGACGTAGTTCCGGCCGTAGTGGACCCGGCTGGTGGCGCCGACGCCGTTGTTCTTGATGCCGTTGCGGCCGAAGGTGTTCTTGTAGAAGTCCCAGGTGGCCGCCGCGCCGAACTGGGCGTCCACCGCGGCCGACTGGCGGTTGGCGGCGGTGCCGTCGCCCCACACGTTGTCGGTGTCGGTGAGGAGGGTGCCGGAACCGGAGGTCTTGCCCTTGAGGTCGCTGGTGGACTGGCCACCGCGCGAGGCGTCCTTGAGCGAGTAGGTCGAGCCGCTCTGGGTGGTGGTCAGCGGGACGGTGCCGACGAAGACGCCGGTGCCGGTGCCGGTGGCGGTCTGCACCTGCTCGTGGCTGGAGAGGACCTGGCCGGTGGCGGCGTCGGTGACCAGCAACTGACTGCTGGGGGTGCCGTCGGCGCGGACACCCTCGACGGTGGTCCGGTAGGCCAGCCGCGGGTTGCCGTCGGCGGCCCAGACGACCAGCTGGGCGGCGCCGGCCCGGTGCACCCGGGTGACCGGGGACTCGTCCTTGTCGGCGGCGATGCCGACGGTGGACTGCACCGCGCCGGTGGCCTGGTCGGCGGCCCGGTCGGCGGGGATCCCCGGGGTCAGGCTGGGCACCGCGATCTGCGCGGTGACGGCCTTGTCGACCGCCTTGACGGCGCCGTCGGCGGCCTGGTGCACGACCAGGTCGCCGCCGAGCACCGGCAGGCCGGCGTAGGTGCGCTCGAAGCGGAGGTGGCGGGTGCCGTTGGCGTCCACCACGGCGTCCTTGGCGACCAGCTTCTCCTGGCCGCCCAGCCCGAGGGCCTTGGTCAGCGGATCGGCCTGACCGTTCGCCAGCGCGATCAGGTCGGCGCGCTGCTGCGCGGCCTGCGCCTGGACCGAGGGCGTGGGGGTGGCCTGGGCGGTCGTGCTCACCTGGATGACGCCGGTGACGAGGGCGGTGGCGGAGAGTACGGCGCCGGCTGCGAGCTTTCGCTTCACGTACAGGTCCTTCCGGGAAACCGCGTGTGCGCGGTCGCGCCGCGCTCCGGGGTGCCGGGCTTGGCACCTGAGGGGCGGAACGGGCGCTGACGTGCTGCTCCGTGCGGTCCACGGTGGTCACCGGTGAGTGGGGCGGTGGCCACCGAACGGGGCTGGCGGAAAGCATGACAATCCAACAAGTGAAATGACAGGTCTCGTTCATGGATTGGCCAGGTCTCGCCAACGCGACGGAAGGTGAACGGCGTGACGAACGGGACGAATCGCCCCGCCGTTCGGCGGGTTACCGCCCGAACCGACGCCTGGTGGCGGGGCGGACGCCGCCGCGGGGGCCAACCGGCCCGCCGTCGGGGATGGTTGGTGCCCGTTCATACCCCCGCAACGTGCTGGTACGTACCTGACAGGTCGACTGGCGGGTTCCCGCCACGTGTCGCGCTTGTCCACCATCAGGACGCCTGGTAGCCCGCCCCGCGCCCGCCGGTACGGTAAGGAGGTGGCCAAGCCCCTCGCACTCGACTTCGACCCGATCGCCCGCGCCGACGAGCTGTGGACCCGCCGCTGGGGGACCGTCCCCGCGATGGCGGCGATCACCTCGGTCATGCGGGCGCACCAGATCCTGCTCTCCCGCGTGGACGCGGTGCTCAAGCCGTACGGGCTGACCTTCGCCCGCTACGAGGCGCTCGTGCTGCTCACCTTCAGCCGGACCGGCGAGCTGTCGCTCTCCAAGATCGGCGAGCGTCTGATGGTGCACCCGACCAGCGTCACCAACACCGTCGACCGCCTGGAGCGGGCCGGCCTGGTCGCCCGCCACCCCAACCCGCTGGACGGCCGCGGGGTGCTCGCCGCGATCACCGGCCGGGGCCGCGAGGTCGTCGAGGGCGCCACCCGGGAGCTCATGGCGATGGAGTTCGGCCTGGAGGAGTACGACGCCGACCAGTGCCGGGAGGTCTTCGAGCTGCTCCGCCCGCTGCGGGTGGCGGCGGGCGACTTCGCCGAGCCGTCCGGCGAGGGGGCTGCGCGGCCGGGGGCGTGAGGGCGGCTACCCTCGTGTGAGCGGTGCGCGGATCCGGACGTACCCCCCGATGCTGCCGAGCGAGGCGATGAAGACGATGAAGGCGACCCCCCTGCTGGGCTGGTACCGCGCCCTGGCCATTGCGACCGGTGTGGCACTGCTGGTGTTCTGCGGCTTCATGGTCGCGAAGTACGGCTTCCACGCGGCCGAGGACGTGACCACCTACGTCGCGATGCTGCACGGCTACCTCTACATCGGGTACTTCGTGGTGACCTTCCTGCTCGGCCAGAAGCTCAAGTGGCCGCTGGGCCGGATGGTCTTCACCCTGGCCGCCGGCTGCATCCCGTTCGCCTCCTTCGTCGCCGAGCGCAAGGTGGTCGCCGAGGCCGCCGCCAAGCTGCCCGCCGGTGACGCCGCCCGCCAGCCCGCCGGCGTCTGAGCGGAGCTCCCGGGGCACATCACGAGGGCGCCCTTCCCCGTCCGGGGGAGGGCGCCCTTTCGTATGCCCGCGCATATGTGCGCGCGGTCGGAGGCGGATGTCCGTCGACAAGTACTAGGACGTCCGAGTAAATTGGTAGGACGTCCTAACAGCTGTGCCGCCCGCTGGCGTGGCGGCCGTACGGAGCGGAGTTCGGGGTCATGGACGCCGAGGAGATCGAGCGCGGGCGGCAGCGCTGGCAGCAGCGGTACGACAGCGCCCGCAAGCGGGACGCGGACTTCACCACCCTCTCCGGGGACGAGGTCGAGCCGGTCTACGGCCCGGCCCCCGGACAGGCCCACGAGGGCTTCGAGCGGATCGGCTGGCCCGGCGAGTACCCCTACACCCGGGGCCTGCACCCGACCGGCTACCGCGGCCGGACCTGGACCATCCGCCAGTTCGCCGGCTTCGGCAACGCCGAGCAGACCAACGAGCGCTACCGGATGATCCTGGAGGCGGGCGGCGGCGGCCTCTCGGTCGCCTTCGACATGCCCACCCTGATGGGCTACGACTCGGACGACGCACGCTCGCTCGGCGAGGTGGGCCACTGCGGCGTCGCGATCGACTCGGCCGCCGACATGGAGGTGCTGTTCCGCGGCATCCCGCTCGGCGAGGTCACCACCTCGATGACGATCAGCGGCCCGGCCGTGCCGATCTTCTGCATGTACCTGGTCGCCGCCGAGCGGCAGGGTGTCGACCCGGCGGTGCTCAACGGCACCCTCCAGACCGACATCTTCAAGGAGTACATCGCCCAGAAGGAGTGGCTCTTCGCCCCCGAGCCGCACCTGCGCCTGATCGGCGACCTCATGGAGTACTGCGCCAACGGGATCCCGGCGTACAAGCCGCTCTCGGTCTCCGGCTACCACATCCGCGAGGCCGGGGCGACGGCCGCGCAGGAGCTGGCGTACACCCTGGCCGACGGCTTCGCCTACGTCGAGCTGGGCCTGTCCCGCGGCCTGGACGTGGACGTCTTCGCACCCGGCCTGTCCTTCTTCTTCGACGCGCACCTCGACTTCTTCGAGGAGATCGCCAAGTTCCGCGCCGCCCGCCGGATCTGGGCCCGCTGGATGCGCGAGCGGTTCGGCGCGAAGACCGAGAAGGCCCAGTGGCTGCGGTTCCACACCCAGACCGCCGGTGTCTCGCTCACCGCCCAGCAGCCGTACAACAACGTGGTCCGCACCGCCGTCGAGGCGCTCTCGGCGGTGCTCGGCGGCACCAACTCGCTGCACACCAACGCCCTGGACGAGACCCTGGCGCTGCCCTCCGAGCAGGCCGCCGAGATCGCCCTGCGCACCCAGCAGGTGCTGATGGAGGAGACCGGCGTCACCAACGTGGCCGACCCGCTGGGCGGCTCCTGGTACGTCGAGGCGCTGACCGACCGGATCGAGCAGCAGGCCGAGGAGATCTTCCGCAAGATCCTGGACAAGGGCCGCGAGGACCACGCGATCGGCCCGATCACCTCCGGCATCCTGCGCGGGATCGAGGACGGCTGGTTCACCGGCGAGATCGCCGAGGCCGCCTTCCAGTACCAGCAGGGCGTGGAGAAGGGCGAGAAGCGGGTCGTCGGCGTCAACTGCCACCCGCGCAGCGTCACCCCCGAGCTGGAGATCCTGCGGGTCAGCCACGAGGTGGAGCGCGAGCAGGTCCGGGGTCTCGGCGCGCGCAAGGCGGGCCGGGACGAGGCCGCGGTCCGGGCCGGGCTGGACGCGATGCTGGCCGCCGCGCGGTCCGGCGCGTCGATGATCCCGCCGATGCTGGACGCGGTGCGCGCCGAGGCGACCCTGGGCGAGATCTGCAACGCGCTGCGCGAGGAGTGGGGGATCTACCGGGAGGCCGCCCGGTTCTGAGCCGGTCCGCACGGGCGTGAAGGCCGCCCGGCGCCCCTTCGCGGGGTGCCGGGCGGCCTTCGTCGCGCCCCGGCCTCAGCCGGACCGCGGGATCGGGAAGGGGCCGAGCAGCAGACCGGTGAAGCGCCGGGTCCACTCGGGGGTGATCGGCTCGCCGCTGACCAGCACCCGGTGCTCGACGGTCCCGGCGATGGTGTCGAAGATGATGTCGACCTCCTCGCGGGTGGTCGCCTCGTCGCAGTCCGGCGCCAGCTCGCCGCGGGCCTGGGCGGCCGCGCGGCCCTGCCGGACCAGCCGCTTCTGGGGGTCGACGATCGACTCCCGGATCCGCCGGCGCAGCTGCCGGTCGCGGGTGCCCTCGGCGAACAGGGCGAGCAGCGCCGCCTGGCTCTCCGGGCGGGCCAGTAGGTCCGCGAACTGGGCCACCACGGCCTCGATGTCGGCCTGCAGGCTGCCCAGGTCGGGCATCACCAGCTCGTCGAAGAGACTGGCGACGGCATCCACCACCAGCTCGTTCTTGGACGGCCAGCGGCGGTACAGGGTGGTCTTGGCGACCCCGGCGCGGGTCGCGACATGGCCCATGGTGAGCCCGCCCCAGCCGAGTTCGGCCAGCGCCTCGCGGGTGGCGTCCAGGATGGCGCGGTCGGCGGCGGCGCTGCGCGGGCGGCCCTTGGCCCGGGTGGTGGCGGTCTCCGGGGTCTCCGGGACGAATGGCTGGGGGGCCGGCACCGGGCCTCCTCTGCGATTTACCGGTAAGTAACTTGGGTGGGGCAGGTAACGGTAGCGACTTCTTCGTGTCCAGGTCAGCCGGGCTGTGCGGGAAAGTGGCCCAGCTCACGTCCGGCAGGGCTCGGCAGGGGTTGCGGCGGGTGCCCCGGCTCCAGTTACGCTACGACTCGTAGCGAAAGCGACGACCAGGCGCTGTGTCCCCGTGGGACGGGAGCGGCGCGGGCGCGGATGGGGATCCGCGCCGAACGGTTCAGGCTATCGGGCAGTGGCTCCGCCACCCCGGGAATCGGCACCGCGCAGCCCGCGCGGGGCGTTTTCCGGGAGGTTGGTGCCCACCAGCGGCGCGGGCGGGGGAGGATGGTGCCATGCAGCCACGGAATTCTCGTCTCAACAGTGCCGCCCTGCGTGGTGCGGTCGACCTCGCCGCGGTGAAGGCAGCCGGCGAGGCTGCCCAGAAGGCCGAGCAGGCCAGGGCCGAGCGGGCCCGCCAGGCGGCCGCCGGAGATGCGGCCGGGGGCGACCCGGCCGGGGTCGGGTACCCGCTCGTCGTCGACGTCACCGAGGACACCTTCGAGGTGGAGGTCGTCCAGCGGTCCACCGAGGTGCCGGTGGTCGTCGACTTCTGGGCCGAGTGGTGCGGGCCCTGCAAGCAGCTCAGCCCGATCCTGGAGCGCCTGGCCGAGGAGTACGCCGGCCGGATCGTGCTCGCCAAGATCGACGTCGACGCCAACCAGCTGATCGCCCAGCAGTTCGGCATCCAGGGCATCCCGGCCGTGATGGCCGTGGTGGCCGGCCAGCTGGTCCCGCTGTTCCAGGGCGCCGAGAACGAGGCCAACGTCCGCAAGGTGCTGGACCAGCTGATCCTGGTCGCCGAGCAGCGCTTCGGCATCGTCGGCACCGGTGGCGGCGCGCCCGTCGAGGGCGCGGAGGCCGCCGCCCCGCGCCGCCCGGAGGACCCGGCGCTGTCCGCGGCCCACGACGCGCTCGACCAGGGGGACCTGGGCGGCGCGATCCAGGCCTACCGGAACGTGCTGGCCGACCAGCCGGGCAACGCCGAGGCCAAGGTCGGCCTGGCCCAGGCCGAACTGCTGCAGCGGATCGAGGGACTGGACCTGCAGGCCGTCCGGACCGCCGCCGCGGCGGACCCCAAGGACATCGAGGCCCAGCTGCGGGCGGCCGACCTGGACCTGGTCGGCGGGCACGTCGAGGACGCCTTCGGCCGGCTGGTGTCGACGGTCGGCAGGACCTTCGGCGAGGACCGGGACGCGGCCCGGCTGCGGCTGCTGGAGCTGTTCGAGGTGATCGGCCCGGAGGACCCGAGGGTCACCGCGGCGCGCCAGGCGCTGGCCCGGGTGCTGTTCTGACGGGGTGTCGGGTGACACGCCGGATGACCTGCGGTGCCGCCTGGTGATTTGGCGACAATACGGTCATCGTCTCTGAGGTTTACCAAATCTTGACAACACCCATGGACGGTCACGACATGTGATCGTCCATGGGTGTTTCGCTGCCGTTTCCTAGGGGTTTCGCCCTCACGAATCCTCCATTTCGTCACGCTGCGTGTCCAGGGTGCCGATTTCATGATCATTCGTGCGCGTGTGGGATTACCCGTCAGTAATGCAACCTCTTGTGCTTCGCCGGGGATTCGAGCAGCATCGGCACGCCCGGTCCCCACACTTCGACCCCCGCCGGCAGCCGGTCGGCGGACCCGGAGGAGGGGATCCCCACCGGGCGGCCGGCGGTCCTGCCGCCGGCGCGAGGGCAGGGGGGTATCCGCTCCCACGGCGGTTCCTGTCCTTCGTACGGCCGCGCTGCCCGCGCGGTCGCCGGTTGTCGCTCGGGGGGACCGCCCGTGTCGCCACGGCGCTCTCCGCTACCGAGGACGTAGCTCTCTCCCATCCCAGGCCCCCATCGGTGCGGCATCCGCCACCGGGGAGCCGGAGATGTACGTCCCAGAAGGAGGACTCGCATGTCCAAGACCTACGGCAAGACCCGCTGGAAGCGCTTCGCCCTGGTGATGGTGCCGAGCCTCGCGGCCACCGCCGCGGTCGGCGTCGGACTGGCGAACAGCGCGCTCGCCGCCTCGTTCAGCATCTCGGGCCAGCAGTTCAAGGTCTCCGCGAAGGAGCTGCACGGCACCAACTTCGCGCAGTTCGGCTCGATCGACGTCCAGACCGACAAGACGACCCACCCGGTCGCGGTCTCGGCCTTCGACACCGCCCGGATCAAGGGGATGTGCCAGTCGCTGGTCACCGACCCGAACGTGATCCCGCTGCCCTTCAAGCTCCCGAAGGTCACCCTCCGCCTGGAGGCCGGTGACAGCGAGGACGAAGCGCGTCAGGTCCAGGCCGGGAACCTGCTGATCGACCTCGACTCCCTGGAGGCCGACGCCGAGTTCGGCCACATCAACATCGGCCAGGACGCCTCCACCCTCACCGGCGAGGCCACCAAGAACTGGAAGTCCGCGCTCGGCTCCGGCCTGCCCAGCGGCAAGACCGGGTTCGCCCAGGCCGCGGAGACCGCCGACCTGTACGGCGTGAAGCAGACCGCGTGGGCCACCTCGGCGGGCACCTTCAAGCTCAAGGGCCTGAAGCTCAACCTCTACACCGACGGCGACCACGAGTGCTTCTGAGCCGGTTCCTCGGCTGACCGGCTGACCGCCTGACGGCGGGTCGGGGGCGGGGGACGGCGGCCGCACGGGCCGCCGTCCCCGGGCTCCCCCTTTCCGTTTCACCTCGTCACACCATCGAGGAGCTGCTCCGTGTCCAGCACCCTTGCCGAGCCGCGGCCCGCCGAACGCGAGAACCCCCTGAGGTGGGTCCGTCGGGCGTTCCGTGACTTCCGCCGTTCCCGGCCGTTCTACGGCGGGCTGCTGGCCGTCCTCGCCGGCGTCCCGATCATGTACTTCCCGTACGCCAACCTGTCGTTGAACGGCATGACGCTCGCCATGGCCACCACGGCCGGCGCGGGCTCGCTGATCATCGGGGTGCTGCTGGTCGTGCTCGGGCTGACCGCCTGGTTCCAGCCGGTCGTCCGGGTGTTCGCGGGCATCGCCACCACCCTGCTCACTCTGGTCTCGATCCCGGTCTCCAACCTGGGCGGCTTCGGGATGTCGATCCTGCCGGGTCTGATCGGCGGCGGTCTGATGATCGCCTGGGCGCCGTTCCAGGCCACCGACCAGGCCGGGGCCGAGGCCGCGGTCGCCGCCGCGCCCGACGGGGGGACGGCCACCGCCACCGCGGCCGAGGAGCCCGGCGAGGCGCCCCCGGCCGCCGCCGGGGGCACCGTCCCGGCGCAGCAGGCCGCGGCGCCCGAGGAGGCCCGGTGAGCGAGCCGCGCGAGGAGCTCCCGCAGGCCCCGGCGCAGCGCTCGCCGCGGCACGCGGCGCCCCGCACACCGGTCCGGGCACGGCTGCGCGGCCGGGCGCTGGCGATGGCCGCGGTGCCGACCGCGCTGCTGATGGCCGCCGCCTACACGCCGAACCCGGCGATCGCCGAGTCCACCGCCGGCAAGCCGTGCGCCACCGCCCCGGACAGCGTGCCGCAGCCGCCCGCGGTGGCCGAGACGCCGGTGCCCAGGGGCGAGCTGCCGCCGCCGATCCCCGGCCCGTCCGTGCCGCTGCCCGAGGCCCCGGCCACCGGGACGCCCGCGCCGACGGGTGCCCCGACCGCCGCCCCGACGGCCGTGCCCGAGCCGACGGCCGGCGCGACGGCGACCGCGACCCCGACCGCCGGGGCGAGCGCGACCCCCGACGGCGGCGTCGTCCGGGCCGGCCTCATCGACGATCTCGTCGGCGGCGTCACCCGCCTGGTCACCCCGGGCGGCTCGCCGAGCCCCACCGCCACCGCGAGCCCGTCCGCCGGGGTGCGTGCCGCAGCCCCGGCCGCCCCCGCGCCGGCCACCGAGCCCCCCGCCGCCGGCACCCCGGCCACCGAGCCGACGGCCGTGCCGACCGGCGGTGCGGCGCCCACGCCCTCCGCCACCCCGGGAACGCCCACGCCGACCGCACCGGCCGCGTCGACGACGCCGACCGCTCCGGCCGCGTCGACGACGCCCTCCGCCACCGCGTCCAGCAGGGCGAAGCCGTCCGCCGGCGCCACCGCCTCCGGCTCCGCGGCCTCCGCCGCGAAGCCGACCGCGTCCGGCAGCCCCTCGGCCACCCCGTCCAAGGACCCGAACTGCCTGGTCGACACCAAGGCGCTCGCCCCGAACGGCAAGCCGGCCGACAACCCGATCCTGGTCCCGGACCAGAACTGGACCCTGCAGACCACCCGGCTCGCCCTGAACCACGCCGTGCTGCTCGGCGTGGTCGACGTCCGGACCCCCACCGGCACCAAGCGGGTGCTGAAGTTCGAGGTGGAGAGCGTCGACATCGAGAACCTGCACATGTCGACGCTGCAGGGCAACGGCAAGACCTTCCACGTGAAGGGCGCGCCCGGCTCGGTCTCGACCATGCGCAAGGGCCCGGTCGTCATGTACGTGGAACGGCTCTCCGGCCACCTGTCCAAGGTGCTCGGCCTGCCGGTCCCGATCGACCTGGGCGAGCTCACCCTCACCCCCGACGGCCCGCTGCCGCAGTGGCTGTACGACCTGATCGGCCAGCTCCAGCTGCCGTTGTGGATCGAGCTGACCGGGGTGACCGCGATCCAGTCGGGTCAGTTCGGCGGCACCCTGAAGATCCCCGGCATGCGGCTGTCCAACGACGACCAGCCCTACCCCGGGAACGCCTGAGCCCGCCCCCCGACGCCCGTGGGGCGGCCCCTCCCTCCGGAGGGACCGCCCCACGGGCGTGTTCCGCGCTGCCTCAGGCCTTGCGGGTGCCCAGGTGGTGCACCTGGACCATGTTGGTGTTGCCGGGGATGCCGGGCGGGGAGCCGGCGGTGACGATCACGGTGTCGCCCTCGCCCAGCTCGCCGATCCGCAGCAGCTCGCGGTCGACCTGCGCGACCATCTCGTCGGTGGTCTCCACCTGCTCGGTCACGTGCGCCTCGACGCCCCAGCTCAGCGAGAGCTGGTTGCGGGTGGCGTGGTCCGGGGTGAAGGCGATCACCGGGATCGGCGAGCGGTAGCGGGAGAGCCTGCGCGCGGTGTCACCGGACTTGGTGAACGCGACCAGCGCCTTGCCGTTCAGGAAGTCGCCCAGCTCGCACGCGGCGCGGGCGATGGAACCGCCCTGGGTGCGCGGCTTGCGGCCCGGGTTGAGCGGCTGGAGGCCCTGGGAGACCAGCTCCTCCTCGGCCTTCTCGCAGATCCGGCTCATGGTGCGGACGGTCTCGACCGGGTACTTGCCGACGCTGGACTCGGCAGACAGCATGACCGCGTCGGTGCCGTCCAGGATGGCGTTGGCGACGTCGGAGACCTCGGCGCGGGTCGGACGCGAGGCGTGGATCATCGACTCCATCATCTGGGTGGCGACGATGACCGGCTTGGCGTTGCGGCGGGCCAGGGTGATCAGCTGCTTCTGGACCAGCGGCACCCGCTCCAGCGGGTACTCGACGGCCAGGTCGCCGCGGGCCACCATGATCGCGTCGAAGGCGAGGACGATCTCCTCCATCGCCTCGACGGCCTGCGGCTTCTCGATCTTGGCGATGACCGGCACCCGGATGCCGACCTCGTCCATGACCGCGTGGACGTCCTTGATGTCCGCGGCGTTGCGGACGAAGGACAGGGCGACCATGTCGACGCCCAGACGCAGGGCGAAGCGCAGGTCCTCCTTGTCCTTCTCGGACAGGGCGGGCACGTTGACGGCCGCGCCGGGGAGGTTGATTCCCTTGTTGTTCGAGAGCACGCCGCCCTCGACGACCACGGTCTTCACCCGCGGGCCGTCGACGCTGACGACCTCCAGGGCGATGACGCCGTCGTTGATCAGGACCGGGTCACCGGGCTTGACGTCGCCCGGCAGGCCCTTGTAGGTGGTTCCGCAGATGTGCTGGTCACCGGGGACGTCCTCGGTGGTGATGGTGAACTCGTCGCCGTTGTCGACGGTCACCGGGCCGTTGGCGAAGGTCGCCAGACGGATCTTGGGACCCTGGAGGTCGGCCAGAACGCCGATGGTCCGGCCGGTGTCCTCGGAGACCTGGCGGACCTTGCGGTACCGCTCCTCGTGCTCCGCGTGGGAGCCGTGGCTCATGTTCAGTCGGGCGACGTTCATGCCCGCTTCGACGATGGCCTTGAGCTGTTCGTAGGAGTCCGTCGCGGGACCCAGGGTGCAGACAATTTTCGCTCGGCGCATATCGATCAGTCTATCCGTTCGTGTTATTGGTGCATTCGGCCCGAATGGAGAGGAAACGACGCCCGGGAGTCCGCGGAGCGAGACGACGGGGGGTCAGTTTTCGGACGACCGGTGCACCAGGGCGAAGGCCTGCCGGGCGATCTCCAGCTCCTCGTCGGTGGGGACGACGGCGACGGCCACCCGTGCGCTGCCGCCGGAGGGCAGCAGCGCCGGGGAGATGATCCTCGGCTCGCGCGAGCGTACCGAGTTGAGCTCCGGGTCGACGGCGATGCCGAGCTCCTCCAGCCCGGCCGTGGCGGCCGCCCGCACCGGGGCCGCGTTCTCCCCGACACCGGCGGTGAAGGCGATCGCGTCCACCCGGCCGAGCACCGCGTAGTACCCGCCGATGTACTTGCGCAGCCGGTGGATGTACGCGTCGAAGGCCAGCTTCGCGTCGGCGTCGCCCTCGTCGGCGCGGCGCATGATCTCGCGCATGTCGTTGTCGCCGCACAGGCCCAGCAGGCCGCTGCGGCGGTTGAGCAGGTTGTCGATGCCGTCGATCGACAGCCCGCCCACCCGGTGCAGGTGGAAGACCACGCCCGCGTCGATGTCACCCGAACGAGTGCCCATCACCAGGCCCTCCAGCGGGGTCAGGCCCATCGAGGTGTCCACGCAGCGCCCGCCGCTCACCGCCGACGCGGAGGCGCCGTTGCCCAGGTGCAGCACGATCACGTTGACCTCGGCCGGGTCCTTGCCGAGCAGCCGCGCGGTGGCCCGCGAGACGTACTGGTGCGAGGTGCCGTGGAAGCCGTAGCGGCGGACCCGGTGCTCGTCGGCCACCGCCTTGTCGATCGCGTACCGGGCGGCGTGCTCGGGCATCGAGGCGTGGAAGGCGGTGTCGAAGACGGCCACCTGCGGCAGGTCCGGCCGCAGCGCGCGGGCCACCTCGATGCCGGTGATGTTGGCCGGATTGTGCAGCGGCGCCACCGGGATCAGCCGGCGGATCTCCTTGAGCACATCGTCGGTGACCACGGTCGGCTCGGTGAAGCGCAGGCCGCCGTGCACCACCCGGTGGCCGATCGCGGCCAGCTCGGGGGAGTCCAGCCCGAGGCCGTCGGCGGACAGCTCCTCGGAGACCGCCTTGAGCGCCGCGCCGTGGTCGGGGAAGGCCTGGACGGTCTCCCGCTCCGCGCCGCCGCGCGGGGTGTGCACCAGCCGGCCGCCGGCCTCGCCGATCCGCTCGACCAGCCCGGAGGCCAGCCGGTCGCCGTCCAGCATGTCGATCAGCTGGTACTTCACCGACGAGGAGCCGGCGTTCAGCACCAGGACCCGAGTGCCGCCACTCATGCCGTGCCCCCTTCACCGCGCGGCTGGGACCCGCGCTCCTGCGACTGGATGGCGGTGATCGCCACCGTGTTGACGATGTCCTGCACCAGCGCGCCGCGCGACAGGTCGTTGACCGGCTTGCGCAGCCCCTGGAGCACCGGCCCGACGGCAACCGCCCCGGCCGAGCGCTGGACCGCCTTGTAGGTGTTGTTGCCGGTGTTGAGGTCCGGGAAGATCAGCACGGTCGCCCGGCCGGCCACCGGCGAGCCCGGCAGCTTGGTCGCCGCGACGTGCGCGTCCACCGCGGCGTCGTACTGGATCGGCCCCTCGACCAGGATGTCCGGGCGCAGCTCGCGCACCAGCTCGGTGGCCTTGCGGACCTTGTCGACGTCGGCGCCGGAGCCGGAGGTGCCGGTCGAGTAGGAGAGCATCGCGACCCGCGGCTCGACGCCGAACTTGGCGGCGGTGGCGGCCGACTGGATGGCGATGTCGGCCAGCTGCTGGGCGTCCGGGTCGGGGTTGACCGCGCAGTCGCCGTACACCAGCACCTTGTCCGCCAGGCACATGAAGAAGACGCTGGAGACGATGGACGCGCCCGGCGAGGTCTTGATCACCTCGAAGGCGGGCCGGATGGTGGCGGCGGTGGAGTGCACCGCGCCGGAGACCATGCCGTCGGCGATGCCCTCCTGGACCATCAGGGTGCCGAAGTAGGAGACGTCGGTGACCACGTCCAGGGCCAGCTCGACGGTCATGCCCTTGTGCGCGCGCAGCTTCGCGTACAGCTCGGCGAACTGGCGGCGCAGCGGGCTGGTGGCCGGGTCGACGATCCGCACCTGGGCGCGGTCGGCGGCCGGGATCTCGGCCGGCAGGTCGATGCCCAGCGAGGCAGCCTTGCGGCGGACGGCGTCGGCGTCGCCGAGCAGGGTGAGGTCGCAGATGTTGCGGCGCAGCAGGATCTCGGCGGCGCGCAGCACCCGCTCCTCGGTGCCCTCCGGCAGCACGACGTGCCGGCGGGTCGCCCTGGCCTGCTCCAGCAGCTCGTGCTCGAACATCATCGGGGTCACCCGCTCGGACCGGCCGACCTCGATCAGCTTGGTCAACTCGTCGGTGTCCACGTGCAGTTCGAACAGGCCGAGGGCGATCTCGGCCTTCCGCGGGCTGGCCGTCGAGAGCTTGCCCTCCAGGTGGGTCAGCGCGGCGGCGGTGAGCCAGCTGCCCTCCGGGACGACCGCGACCGGGGTTCCGGGGGCGAGCCGGGCGGCCAGCGCCATCACGTTCGGGCCGGGGCGCAGGCCGAGGGTGAGCAGCACACCCGCGATCGGCGGGGCGCCGGCGGCGTGCGCGGCCAGCGCGCCGATCACCAGGTCGGCGCGGTCGCCGGGGGCCACCACCAGCGCGCCCTCGGTCAGCGCGTCCAGGAAGGTCGGCAGCATGGCGCCGCCGAAGACGAAGCCGCGGACGTCCCGGGCCAGGCCGGCCGCGTCGCCGAGCAGCACCTCGGCGCCGGTGGCGTCGACCAGCTGGGCGACGGTCGGCGCGGCCAGCCCCGGCTCCTCGGGGATGACGTAGGCGGGGATCGGCAGCTTCTCGGTGAGCTTGCGCTGGACCGGCTGCTCGGCGGCCGGGGCGACCCGGTTGGCGATCATCGCCAGGGTCTCGCAGCCGAGGTCGGTGTAGGCGCGGTGGGCGTTGCGGACCTCGGCGATCACCGTGTCGGCGTCCTCGCCGTGCCCGCCGATCACCGGCAGCACGGCGGCGCCGAACTCGTTGGCCAGCCGGGCGTTGAAGGCCAGCTCGTCGGGGATGTTGGTGTCCGCGAAGTCGGTGCCCAGCACCAGGACCGCCTGGCAGCGCCGCTCCAGCGCGTGGAAGCGGTCGACCAGGACCGAGACCAGCTCGTCCTGGCCGTGCGCGGCCTGCAGCGCGGCGGCCTCCTCGTAGGTGAGGCCGTAGAGCTCGGCGGCCGGCAGGTCCAGCCGGTACCGGGCGCGCAGCAGCTCGACCACGTGGTCCGAGCCGGCCTCGCCCGGTGCATGGGCGTGCACCAGGGGGCGGAACACCCCGACCCGGTCCACCCGGCGGGTGAGCAGCTCCATGACACCGAGTTCCACCGCCTGGCGGCCGTCCCCGCGGTCGATCCCGGTCACGTACACGCTGCGCGCCACGTGGCTCTCTCCGTCCCGTCGTCTCAGGAAGTGGTCATATCGACCATACCTTCGCACCGTGAACGCCCGTCCGCGAGCAGAACGGGACGGCTCGCGGCAAGGGGCCGAAGGTCACCGGACACGCCCTACGGCGTGCGGTCGGGGCCGACCAGCCGGACGGTCACGCCGTCCGGCTGCTCGATGAGGAACAGCTGAGTGATCCGCTTGTCCAGCAGCCAGCCGTGCCGGTGGACCAGGCAGCCGCCCGGGCCCGGGGTCCAGCCGTCGGCGGCCAGCCGGACGCGCAGCCGGCGGGCGGCCTCGGCGCCGGGCAGGCCGTCGGCGCTCACGATCGCGAGGTCGCGGCGGCAGGCGTGCAGTCCGCAGCTGCGGTCGGGGCCGCTGTCCTGCCGGACGGAGAGGCCGGGCGGCAGCGACAGCTCGGAGCGCTCCGGGGAGAAGGGTTCGTGGACGGCGAGCTGGTAGAGCAGGCCGAGGACGAGGCCGACCAGGGAGTGGGCGGCGATCACGATGGTGGC
Source organism: Kitasatospora sp. NPDC057595 (assembly GCF_042800875.1). Lineage (NCBI taxonomy): Bacteria > Bacillati > Actinomycetota > Actinomycetes > Kitasatosporales > Streptomycetaceae > Kitasatospora > Kitasatospora sp. NPDC057595. The sequence continues at coordinate 115,668 of NZ_JBHVGL010000019.1, forward strand.
CCCGGCGGCGGGCTGTCCGGACCCCCGGGTGGGCCGGGGTCCGCACAGCCGCCGTTCGGCCAGCGTGCCGAGCAGGACCACCAGCCCGGCGGCGAGCGGGTAGCCGGACTGGGACTCGGCGATCGCCCGGCTGTGGAACCACCCCCGCTCCAGGCCGACCGGGACCACCGCGAGGGCGGCCAGGACGGCGGCGACCGCCACCCCGACCGCCCGGGTGCGGGCCAGTGCGGCCCAACAGGCCAGTGGCAGCAGAACGTAGCCCCAGCCCAGCACCAATCCCACAGAAGGCCCCCCGCCCGCTGTCGACGTCTCAGCCGGGGAGCCTAGAACGTCATGCCGGGCGGAGCCAGATGGTCGCGAGCGGCGGCAGGACCAGCTCGGCGCTGCGCGGCTGCCCGTTCCACGCGGACGCATCCGCCTTCACCGGAAGGGAGTTGGCGGTTCCGCTGCCACCGTACTCGGTGGCGTCGGTGTTGAGGACCTCTTCCCACAACTGGTCGCGCCCGGCCAGCTCCGGCAGGCCCACCCGGTGGGCGTGCCGCACGACCGGGGAGAAGTTGCAGACGGCGACCAGCGGGGTTCCGTCGGCGGCGTGGCGGACGAAGGAGAGCAGGTTGTCCTCGGCGGCGCCGCCGTCGAGCCAGCGGAAGCCGGCCGGGGTGGTGTCCTGCTCCCACAGCGCCGGGGTGTCGAGGTAGCACCGGTTGAGGTCGCCGACCAGCCGGCGAACGCCCCGGTGCTCCTCGTGGGCCGGCCACTGGTCGTCGAGCACCCACCACTGCGGGCCCTGCTCGTGGTGCCACTCCGCGCCCTGGGCGAACTCCTGCCCCATGAAGAGCAGTTGCTTGCCCGGGTGGGCCCACATGAAGCCGAGGTAGGCGCGGTGGTTGGCGCGCTGCTGCCACCAGTCGCCGGGCATCTTGGCGACCAGCGCCTGCTTGCCGTGCACCACCTCGTCGTGCGAGATCGGCAGGATGTAGTTCTCCGAGTAGGCGTACACCATCGAGAAGGTGATCTCGTTGTGGTGGAACCTGCGGTGCACCGGGTCCTTGCTCATGTAGACCAGGGAGTCGTGCATCCAGCCCATGTTCCACTTGAGGCCGAAGCCGAGGCCGCCCTGGTCGGTGGGCCGGGTGACGCCGTCCCAGGCGGTGGACTCCTCGGCGACGGTGATCACGCCGGGGCAGCGCCGGTAGACGGTGGCGTTCATCTCCTGCAGGAAGACGGCCGCGTCGAGGTTCTCCCGCCCGCCGAACCGGTTGGGGGTCCAGGCGCCGCTGTCGCGCGAGTAGTCGAGGTAGAGCATGGAGGCGACGGCGTCCACCCGCAGGCCGTCGACGTGGAACTCCTCGCACCAGTAGACCGCGTTGGCGACCAGGAAGTTGCGCACCTCGACCCGGCCGTAGTCGAACTCCAGGGTGCCCCAGTCCGGGTGCTCGGCGCGCTGCGGGTCGGCCGGCTCGTACAGCGGCTCGCCGTCGAAGCGGGCGAGCGCGAAGTCGTCCTTGGGGAAGTGCGCGGGCACCCAGTCGACGATGACGCCGATGCCGTGCTGGTGCAGGGTGTCCACCAGGAAGCGGAAGTCGTCGGGGCTGCCGAGCCGGGCGGTGGGGGCGTAGTAGCCGGACACCTGGTAGCCCCAGGAGCCGCCGAACGGGTGCTCCATGACCGGCATGAACTCCACGTGGGTGAAGTTCAACTCCTTCAAGTACATCGGGAGTTCGGCGGCGATGGCGCGGTAGGTGGTGAGGTCGGGGCGCCAGGACGGCAGGTGCAGCTCGTACACCGACATCGGGGCGCGGTGGTGCGCCGTGCGCGCCCGGCGGGCCATCCACTCGCCGTCCTGCCAGCGGTGGGTGGACGCGGTGACGACCGAGGCGGTGCCGGGCGGGACCTGCGCGGCGCGGGCGAGCGGGTCGGCCTTGTCCAGGACCCAGCCCTGCCGGGTGTGGATCTCGTACTTGTACTGGGTGCCCTCGCCGAGGCCGGGGACGAACAGCTCCCAGACGCCGGAGGAGCCGAGCGAGCGCATCGGGTGACCGGTGCCGTCCCAGTGGTTGAAGTCGCCGATCAGCCGGACGCCGACGGCGTTCGGCGCCCAGACCGCGAACGCGGTGCCGGGCACGCCGGCCACGGTGCGCGGGTGCGAGCCGAGGGCCCGCCAGAGCTGCTCGTGCCGGCCCTCGGAGATGAGGTGCAGATCGAGTTCGCCGAGGGTGGGCGGGGTGCGGTAGCCGTCGTGCTGGCGGATCGGCTCACCGCCGGGGTAGCTCACCAGCAGCCGGTAGTCGGGCGCCTGCGGGGCGGCGAGCAGGCCGGTGAACAGTCCGCCCTGCTGGTGGGTGAGTTCGACGGGGCCCTGGCCGGTCTCCACCACGACCCGCTCGGCGAACGGGCGGAGCACCCGGATCGCGGTGCCGCCGTGCACGGGGTGGGCGCCGAGCAGGGCGTGCGGGTCGTGGTGCTGGCCGCCGACCAGCCGGTCCACCTCGCCGGGCGGCAGCGGCGCCTCGGGCAGCCGCAGCGCTCCGGCGGGCGCCGGCTCCGGGGCGGGGGCCGGTCCCGGGACGGGCGCCGGTTCGGCGGCGGGCAGCGGCTCGGCGGGCAGTGGCTCGGAGCGCAGGGGTTCGGCGGGGACCGGCTCGGCCCGCCGGACGGTCGCGGGCTCACGCTTCGGGGAGTCCGTGCCGGCCAGGAAGGTGGCCGGCACGGAGCGGGTGGTGCGGCCTGGCGGGTCGAGCGGCGTCACGGCGGGGACCTCTCTTGGAGCGGGGCGGAGGAACGAGGGACGTCAGACGGTGAGCGCCAGCCGGTTGATCGCGGCCAGCGGGATCGGCAGCCAGCTCGGCCGGTGCCGGGCCTCGTACACCACCTCGTACACCGCCTTGTCGATCTCCAGGGCGCGCATCAGCTCCGGCGAGGCGGCCGGGTCGGTGCCGCCGCCCGCGGTGTAGCCGGCGCAGAAGGCGGTGCGGTTGCGCTGCGCCCAGGCGGCGGCCAGGTGCGCCAGCTCCGGGTCGGGCGGTCCGCCGGCCAGCAGGTGGGCGGCGGCGTAGTCGAAGGAGCGGAGCATCGCGGCGACGTCCCGCAGCGCGGTCTGCGGCTCGCGCCGTTCGGCGACCGACTTGGCCGGCTCGCCCTCGAAGTCCAGCAGCACCCAGCCGTGCGGGGTGCGCATCGCCTGGCCGAGGTGCAGGTCGCCGTGGATCCGCTGGACCGGCAGGCCGTCCGGGTGGGCGTCGGCCAGCTGCTGGAAGGCCGAGCGCAGCGCGCCCCGGTAGCGCATCAGCCCCGGGACGGCGGCGACCGCGCTGTCCAGCCGGTCGGCCATCGCGGTGGCCAGCTGCCGGGTCTGGGTGCGGTCCAGCCGGGCGACCGGCATCGAGCGGGCGAGCACCCGGTGCACCTCGGCGGTGGCCCGGCCGAGCCGGTGCGCCTCGATCGCGAAGTTGCCCGGCGACGGGTCGCCCTTCAGCCGGCCGACCTGGTCGAGGGCGAGCTCCCAGCCGTCCTCGGCCTCGGGGAGGTAGCGCTGGAGCAGCCCGAGGGTGGCCGGCTCGGCGCGCTCCAGGCGGCTCTCGAACCAGGCGGCGACCCGGGGGATGCGGGTCGAGCCGGCCCGGGAGAGCGCGAGCGACAGTTCGAGGTCGGGGTTGGTGCCGGGGTGGACGCGGCGGAACAGCTTGAGGATGTACGAGGTGCCGTAGATGACCGAGCTGTTGGACTGCTCGGCGGTGGAGGCGCGGCCGGGCAGGTTGGTGGGGAGTCCGGAGCCGGGGGTGCGGCGGAAGGACAGCGAGCCGAACCGGTCGCCGGTGGCCAGGTGCTCGAGCAGCCGCCCGGTGAGCTCGGGGTCGTGCACCGCGTCGTAGAGCGCCGCGCCGTCGTACGGGCCCTGGGTGAGCCGGCCGAGGACCGCGGCGGGCTCGATGCCGGCCGGGCCCTGCGAGCGGATGCCGAGCAGCAGTTGGTAGAGGTCGCCGTGCGGCGCGCCGGCGGTGGCGGCGTGTTCGACCCGGAGGAGCAGGTGCAGCAGGGCGGGGTCGCCGACCTGGAGGGGGGTGCCGACCAGGGGGACCAGGCCGGTGATCGGCCGGCCCTTCCCGGCGTACCAGCGCTGGGTGGGGAGCCACTCGGCGATCAGCGGCAGCGCCGCCTGGACGAGTTCGCTGACCCCCAGGGCGGTCCTCCGGACCCCGGTGCCCCGCGGGGCGGCCGCCGTGGCGGGCCCGGCGGGGGCGTCACGGTGCAGGGGGGCTTGCGAACGGGAGGTTTCGGACATGACTCCCTTTCCCCGGAGGAGCTGGGCGGATCGCCCGACGGGTCTGGCCGGGTCCGTCAGTCTTCCGGATTGCGGCGGCGCGGCGGCGGCGGCACGCGAGCGGTTGGCCCGGGTGTCACGCCTTCGTGTGGGTGGCCGTTGGGCTGTTCTCCGTACGCGGTGGTGCAGAGACGACCGGGGGCGCGGGGTGCGAACTCGCGCCCCCGGAGGCTTCGGTGGGGCCTGCGGCGGTGCCGGATCGTTACTTCGATCGCCCGGTTCCGCTCAGCCTGGGGGGCCGGCGGAGCTGGAACCAGTAGAAGCCGTGGCCGGCGAGGGTGAGCAGGTACGGCCACTCGCCGATCGAGGGGAAGCGCACCCCGCCGATCAGCTCGACGGGATACCGTCCGCCGTACCGCCTCAGGTCCAGTTCGGTCGGCTGCGCGAACCGGGAGAAGTTGTTCACGCACATGACCAGGTCCCCCTCGTGCTCGCGCACGAAGGCCAGCACCGCGGGGTTGCTGGAGGGCAGTTCGGTGTAGCTGCCGAGGCCGAACGCCGGGTTGAGCTTGCGGATCTCGATCATGCGACGCGTCCAGTGCAGCAGCGAACTCGAACTGCTCTGCTGCGCCTCGACGTTGGTCACCTGATAGCCGTACACCGGATCCATGATGGGCGGCAGACTGAGCCTGCCCGGGTCGGCGTGGGAGAAACCCGCGTTGCGGTCCGGGGTCCACTGCATCGGGGTCCGGACGCCGTCCCGGTCGCCCAGCCAGATGTTGTCCCCCATGCCGATCTCGTCGCCGTAGTAGAGCACCGGGGAGCCCGGCAGCGAGAGCAGCAGGGCGGTGAAGAGCTCGATCTGGTTGCGGTCGTTCTCCAGCAGCGGGGCGAGCCGCCGGCGGATGCCCACGTTGGCGCGCATCCGTGGGTCCTTGGCGTACTCGGCGTACATGTAGTCGCGCTCCTCGTCGGTGACCATCTCCAGGGTCAGCTCGTCGTGGTTGCGCAGGAAGATCCCCCACTGGCAGCCGTGCGGGATGTTGGGCGTCTTGGCGAGGATCTCCGAGACGGGGTAGCGGGACTCCCGGCGGACCGCCATGAAGATCCGCGGCATCACCGGGAAGTGGAACGCCATGTGGCACTCGTCGCCGCCGGAGGCGAAGTCGCCGAAGTAGTCGACGACGTCCTCCGGCCACTGGTTGGCCTCGGCGAGCAGCACGGTGTCCGGGTAGTTGGCGTCGATCTCCTTGCGGACCCGCTGGAGGAACTCGTGCGTCTCCGGCAGGTTCTCGCAGTTGGTGCCCTCCCGGGCGAACAGGTACGGCACCGCGTCCAGCCGGAACCCGTCGATGCCGAGGTCCAGCCAGAACCGCAGGCCCGCGATCATCTCGTCCTGGACCCGCGGGTTGTCGTAGTTGAGGTCCGGCTGGTGGGAGAAGAACCGGTGCCAGAAGTACTGCTTGCGCACCGGGTCGTACGTCCAGTTGGAGGTCTCGGTGTCGACGAAGATGATCCGGGCGTCGGGGTACTGCTTGTCGTCGTCGGCCCACATGTAGAAGTCGCCGTACGGGCCGTCCGGGTCCTCCCGCGAGGCCTGGAACCACGGGTGCTGGTCGCTGGTGTGGTTCATCACGAAGTCGATGACCACCCGCATGCCGCGGGCGTGCGCCGCGTCCACGAACTCCATGAAGTCGGCGAGGTCGCCGAACTCCGGCAGCACCGACTTGTAGTCGGACACGTCGTACCCGCCGTCCCGCAGCGGCGAGGCGAAGAACGGCGGCAGCCAGAGGCAGTCGACGCCGAGCCACTGCAGGTAGTCGAGCTTGGACGTGAGCCCCTTGAGGTCCCCGACCCCGTCGCCGTTGCTGTCCTGGAAGGACCGCACCAGCACCTCGTAGAAGACCGCACGCTTGAACCACTCCGGGTCCAGGTTCTTCTTCGAGGTCTCGGGGAAGGTGTCGGGGACGGGCTCGTTCACTGTCACGCTGGGTTCCTCCGAACCGTGAGGAGGTGGGCCGGCTCGGCTGAGGGGTCGAGCCGGACGTAGTTGTGCCGGCCCCACGTGTAGGCGGCACCGGTGAGCTCGTCGTGGACCGCGAAGGGCCCGTCCCCGTCCAGGGTGACGGTGGCCTCCTGGGCGTGGTGGGGATCCAGGTTGACCACGGTGATGAGGTGGTCGGTGAGGCCGTCGGGTGTCAGGGCGGTCTTGGAGTAGGCGAGCACCTGGTCGTTGTCGGTGGGGTGGAAGCGCAGCGAACGCAGCTGCTGGAGGGCCGGGTGACGGCGGCGCAGCCGGTTCAGGACGGTGAGCAGCGGGGCGAGGGTGTCGGTGCGGCTCCAGTCCCGGGGGCGCAGTTCGTACTTCTCCGAGTGCAGGTACTCCTCGGATCCGGGGTGGGCCGGCTCGTTCTCGTGGAGCTCGAAGCCGGCGTACACGCCGTAGCTGGGGGAGAGGGTGGCGGCCAGCACGGCGCGGATCGCGAAGGCGGCCGGGCCGCCGTGCTGGAGGAAGGCGTGCAGGATGTCCGGGGTGTTGGCGAAGAGGTTGGGCCGCATGTGGGCGGCCGCCTCGCCGGTCAGCTCGGTGAGGTACTCGGTGAGTTCCGCCTTGCTGTTGCGCCAAGTGAAGTACGTGTACGACTGGTGGAATCCGATCTTCCCCAGGGTGTGCATCATCGCGGGGCGGGTGAAGGCCTCGGCGAGGAAGAGGACGTCCGGGTCGGTGCGGGCGATGTCGGCGAGCACCCGCTCCCAGAAGACCACCGGTTTGGTGTGCGGGTTGTCGACCCGGAAGATCCGGACGCCGTGCGCCATCCAGAACCGGAGGATCCGGACGGTCTCCTTGACGATTCCGTCCATGTCCTGGTCGAAGTTGATCGGATAAATATCCTGGTATTTTTTCGGCGGATTTTCGGCGTAGGCGATGGTGCCGTCCGCGCGGTGGCTGAACCATTCCGGGTGCTTGTTCACCCACGGGTGGTCGGGCGAGCACTGGAGCGCGAAGTCCAGCGCCACCTCCAGGTGCAGCGCGGTGGCCTCCGCGACGAAGTGGTCGAAGTCCTCGATGGTGCCGAGATCCGGGTGGACGGCGTCGTGGCCCCCCTCCGGCGAGCCGATCGCCCAGGGCGAGCCGACGTCGTGCGGACCGGCCGTCAGGGTGTTGTCCGGCCCCTTGCGGAAGGCTCGCCCGATCGGGTGGACCGGCGGCAGGTAGACCACGTCGAAGCCCATCGCGGCGACCGCCGGCAGCCGCTCGGCCGCCGTCCGCAGGGTGCCCGAGCGGGGCGGTTCCACCCCGGACGGGTCCACCACCGCGCCCTCCGAACGGGGGAAGAACTCGTACCAGGAGCCGAACAGCGCCCGCTCCCGGTCCACCTGGAGCGGCGCCGGCCGGGAGGCGCTCACCAGTTCGCGCAGCGGGAAGCGGCCGAGCAGCTCCTGCACCTCCGGGGCGAGCGCGGCGGCCAGCCGGGACAGCGGCGGCAGGCCCGGGTCGCGCAGCGACTCGGCGGCGGCCAGCACCACCGCCCGGCCCTCCTTCTTCGGCACCCCGGCGGCGGCGCGCTCCAGCAGCTGGGCGCCCTCCTCCAGGACGAGCGCGGTGTCGATCCCGGCCGGCAGCTTGACCGAGGCGGTCCTGCGCCAGGTGGCCACCGGGTCGGACCACGCCTCCACCAGGTACGACCAGCGGCCGGGGGCGGTCGGGGTGACGTACGCGCCCCAGCGGTCGGTGCCCTCGGCCAGCTCGCGCATCGGCGTCCACGGGCCGCCGCGCCCGCGCGGGTCGCGCAGCACGACGTTGGCGTTGACCGCGTCGTGGCCCTCGCGGAACACGGTCGCGCAGACCAGGAAGGTCTCGCCCACCACGGCCTTGGCCGGGCGGCGGCCGGCGTCTACGAGGGGGCTGACGTCCAGGACGGGGATGCGGCCGATCACGGTGTCGCTCTCTGTCGTCTTGCGGGCGGCTGGCTTGCGGGCGGCGGCGGGCGTCGCGCGGGCGCGTCCGGCGGCGGGACGCGCGGCGGCGGCCCGGGCCGGTCCGGCGCCCTCGGCCCGGGGGGCGGAGGGGTCGGCGGTGCTCGCGCTGCGACGGGTGGTGGTGCGCTTGCGCGGGGCCTCGGCACGGCCGGGCCCTGGTGCGGCCCGGCTCTCGTCGGCCCCGGGTTGCCGGGCCGGTTCGTCGGGTCGCTCCGTACGGATAGCCCCGGCACCCCGGGGCCCCGGCATCGCCGCGTCTGTCCGAGTGTCAGAATCCATCCGTCCGGCGGATTCCGCGACCGCTGCGTCGAGGGTGTCGGCCACCGGTGTGGACTGGTCCCGCGTATCGCCGTGCATGCCAAACTCCTGCCCGAGATCGGCGGCAGCTCCCGCGGGCCGGCGCGGCCAGGGGAGTACCGGGAGGACTGCTGGGTGGGGAGGACGTGCGACCGGAAGCCTGCCCGCGCCGCCGTTCCGGGCAACCTGCCCCGCTCCCGCTCGGCCCGTGGCGGAGAGCCCGAGAGCCCGCGCGCGTTCCGGCGCACGCCTCTCGGGGCGCGCCTCCGGGTGCCCCAGCCCACCCGTGAACGATCAGGGCGGGACCGAGGACACGCGGCGGTCCGCGATGGGCGCCGAATGGACCAATCAGGATGAGGAACGGTCAACGCGAAAAGGATTCGGACGTGCTGCTTCGCGGGGGAACGCCACCCGTCTCCGCACACCCCGCAGCATCAACGACCGTGCTTCATCCTCGCACCGGTGACCCCGATTCCGCAGCGGTACGCCAGGAGTTTCAACGACGATCGGGCGCGGGTCCGCCGGTGGAAATGGATCTGTTCCACGGTGTTCACGTATTGGTGGCGCGGCGCCGCGGAAAGTGCGCCTCGCGCGCCCCCCGTGCAGACCAATGCGCCGAATGCGATCTCATCAATAGGCCGAACGGATGCCGAATAGCCCAACTGACGCACCATCATGCCACCCGTCGAGGCTACGCTTCACGCCGTGAAGGCAATCCGCAGATTCACCGTCCGCACCGTCCTGCCCGAACAACTCCAGCCGTTGCACGAGCTGGCCCTCAACCTGCGCTGGTCCTGGCACCCCGAGACCCGGGACCTCTTCCGGTCCGTGGACCCGGACGTCTGGGCCGCGACGGGCGAGGACCCGGTGCGGCTGCTCGGGGAGGTCCCCGCCGCCCGGCTCGCCGCGCTCGCCGCCGACCGCCGCTTCCTGCGCAGGCTCGGCGACCTCGCCGACGACCTGCGGGAGTACCTGGCCGGCCCGCGCTGGTACCAGAGCGCCGGGCAACAGGGCGCCGCCCCGCTGCCCGCCGCCATCGCCTACTTCTCGCCCGAGTACGGGATCGCTGCCGCACTGCCCCAGTACTCCGGGGGCCTCGGCATCCTGGCCGGCGACCACCTCAAGGCCGCCAGCGACCTCGGCGTCCCGGTCATCGGCGTCGGGCTCTTCTACCGGCACGGCTACTTCCGGCAGTCCCTCGACCGGGACGGCTGGCAGCAGGAGCGCTACCCCCTGCTGGATCCGGACGAGCTGGCCGTCGCCCTGCTCCGCGAGGGCGACGGCACCCCCAGCCGGGTCGACCTCGCCCTGCCCGGCGGCCGCACCCTCGCCGCGCACATCTGGAAGGCCCAGGTCGGGCGGGTCCCGCTGCTGCTGCTCGACTCCGGCATCGAGGCCAACTCGCCGGCCGAGCGCGACGTCACCGACCGCCTCTACGGCGGCGGCAGCGAGCACCGGCTGCTCCAGGAGATGCTGCTCGGCATCGGCGGCGTCCGGGCGGTGCGCGCCTACCAGCGGCTCACCGGCCACCCCGCCCCCGAGGTCTTCCACACCAACGAGGGCCACGCCGGCTTCCTCGGCGTCGAACGGATCCGCGAACTGGTCGCGGACACCGGCCTCGACTTCGCCGCCGCCCTGGAGGCGGTCCGGGCCGGCACCCTGTTCACCACCCACACGCCCGTCCCGGCCGGCATCGACCGTTTCGACCGCGAGCTGGTCGCCCGGCACTTCGGCGGTGACACCGCGCTGCCCGGCGTCCCGGTCGAGCAGGTGCTCGCGCTCGGCGCCGAGACCTGGCGCGGCGGCGACCCCAAGCTGTTCAACATGGCCGCCATGGGCCTGCGGCTCGCCCAGCGCGCCAACGGCGTCTCCACCCTGCACGGCGAGGTCAGCCGCTCGATGTTCAACGGTCTCTGGCCGGGCTTCGACGCCGCCGAGATCCCGATCACCTCCGTCACCAACGGCGTGCACGCCGCCACCTGGATCGACCCGGCGGTCGTCCGGCTCGGCGCCGCCGAGATCGGTGCCGAGCGCGCCGAGGAGGCCATGACCACCGGCGAGACCCAGCGCTGGACGGGCCTGGAGAGGATCGGCAACACCGAGGTCTGGGAGCTGCGCCGCACCCTGCGCGCCCAGCTGGTCGACGAGGTCCGCCGACGGCTGCGCGCCTCCTGGCGCCAGCGCGGGGCCGGCGAGGCCGAACTCGGCTGGGTCTCCTCGGTGCTCGACCCGGATGTGCTCACCATCGGCTTCGCCCGCCGGGTGCCCTCCTACAAGCGGCTCACCCTGATGCTCCGCGACCCGCAGCGGCTGCGCGCCCTGCTGCTGCACCCCACCCGGCCGGTGCAGATCGTGGTCGCCGGCAAGGCCCACCCGGCCGACGACGGCGGCAAGCGGCTGATCCAGCAGATGGTCGCCTTCGCCGACGACCCGGCCGTCCGGCACCGGATCGTCTTCCTGCCGGACTACGACATGGCGATGGCCCAGCACCTCTACCCGGGCTGCGACGTCTGGCTGAACAACCCGCTGCGCCCGCTGGAGGCCTGCGGCACCTCCGGGATGAAGGCTGCCCTCAACGGCTGCCTGAACCTGTCGGTGCTGGACGGCTGGTGGGACGAGTGGTTCGACGGCCAGAACGGCTGGGCGATCCCCACCGCCGACACCGGTGAGGGCGTGCTCGACCCGGACAGCCGGGAGGCCGAGCGGCGCGACGACATCGAGGCCGCCGCGCTCTACGACCTGATCGAGGAGCAGGTGACCGCCCGGTTCTACGACCGGGGCTCGGACGGCCTGCCGCACCGGTGGATCGCGATGGTCCGGCACACCCTGGTCACCCTCGGGCCCAAGGTGCTGGCCGGCCGGATGGTCCGCGAGTACGTCGAACGGCTCTACGCCCCGGCCGCCCGGGCCCAGCGCGAGCTGGCCGGGACCGGGGCGTTCCGGGCCGCGCACGAGCTGGCCGAATGGAAGGCGAAGGTGCGCGAGGCCTGGCCGGCCGTCCGGGTGGAGCACGTCGAGGCGGACTGTCCGGACGAGGCGCAGGAGCTGGGCAGCGCGCTGGCCCTGCGGGTGCAGGTGGCGCTCGGCCCGCTGGAGCCGGCCGACGTCGAGGTGCAGGTGGTCTCCGGCCGGGTCGACGAGTCGGACCGGATCTCCGACGCCGCGCTGCTCGCCCTCAAGCCGGTCGGCGGGCCCGACCTCGACGGGCGGACCAGGTACGAGGGTTCCCTGGAGCTCGGCCGCACCGGGCCGTTCGGCTACACCGTGCGGGTGCTGCCCGCCCATCCCCGGCTGGCCTCGCCCGCCGAGCCCGGCCTGGTGGCGCTGCCGCCGGAGACGGCGGGGATGGACGCCGGACTATTGCGCTGAACGCGGGCGGGAGGGGCACCGGTGGCACCGGTGCCCCTCCCGTTTCCCTCAGCGGACGGCGGCCACCAGGGCGTCGGTGACCGAGCGCCAGGCCACCCCGGCCTCGGCGAAGCCGGCCTCCCGCAGCCGTTCGAGGTGCCAGCCGGCCGGGTGCGACTCGCCGTCGGCGTGCGAGCCGTACAGCCGGTGGCGGGCGGCCACCTGCTCGGCGAGCAGCGGGTCGGCCGCGGCGGCGAGCCACCAGCCCTCCCAGTCCAGGACGCCCGCGTCCTTCTCGCGCTCCTGCCGTCCGTGCCGCAGGGCCCGTTCGGCGGTGTTGAGCAGCGGGACCTCCGGGTCGGGCATGTGGTCGGCGTTGAGGAACACCCCACCGGGGCGGACCAGGCCGGCCAGGTCGCCGAACAGCCGGACCAGGGCGGTCCCGGGCAGCCAGTGCAGCGCGGTGGCGGTCACCACCGCGTCGAACGGGCCGGGCGGGAGGGCGTCGGCCCACCGCGGGTCCTTGAGGTCGGCGGTGACCAGGGTGAACCGCTCGTCCTCGCCGAGGACGCCGCGGGCGATGGTCATCAGCGCCGGGTCCTGGTCCACGCCGACGCTGGTGGCGCCGGGCAGCCGGGCGAACAGGCGCTCGGTGATGCTGCCGGTGCCGCAGGCGAGGTCGAGCACGCGCGGGGCGGGCCCGGTCACCGCCTCGACGACGTCGAGCATCACCCGGAACCGCTCCTCGCGGTCGGGCAGGTACCACTCCTGCTGGCGGTCCCAGCTGCGCTGCCACTGTTCCCAGTGGTGACGGTCGACCATGGTCGCTCCCCTTCGTGGGCCGGGATCGATGAGTCCTGGGAACGACCCTAGGCCCTTTCGGTAATGGACGAAAGGGCCTAGGGGTTATTACGACCGGTGGTGTCGGCGTCAGACCAGACTGCTGCGCCAGGCCTGGTGCAGCTGGGCGAAGCGTCCGGCGCCGTTGATCAGCTCGCGCGGGGAGCCGTCCTCGACGATCCGGCCCTGGTCCATCACCAGGACCCGGTCCGCGATCTCCACGGTGGAGAGGCGGTGGGCGATGATCACGGCCGTCCGGCCGGCCAGCACGGTGCGCATCGCCTGCTGCACCGCCCGCTCGCCGGGCACGTCCAGCGAGCTGGTGGCCTCGTCCAGGATCAGCACCGCCGGGTCGGCGAGCAGCGCGCGGGCGAAGGCGACCAGCTGCCGCTGGCCGGCCGAGATCCGCCCGCCGCGCTTGCGCACGTCGGTGTCGTAGCCGTCCGGCAGTTCGGCGATGAAGTCGTGCGCGCCGATCGCCCGGGCGGCCGCCTCGATCTCGGCGCGCTCGGCGCCCGCCCGGCCGATGGCGATGTTCTCGGCGACCGTGCCGGAGAACAGGAAGGACTCCTGGGTCACCATCACCACCCCGCGCCGCAGCTCCGGGCCGGTCAGGTCGCGCAGGTCCACCCCGTCCAGGGTGATCCGGCCCTCGGTCGGGTCGTAGAACCGGGCGAGCAGCTTGGCCACCGTCGACTTGCCGGCCCCGGTCGCGCCGACCACGGCGACGGTCTGCCCGGCCGGCAGCAGCAGGTCGAACGTCGGCAGCACCTCCTTGCCGGCCCGGTAGGCGAACCGGGTCTTCTCGAAGTGCACCTCCCGGCCCTTGACGGTCGAGGCCGGCAGCTCCCTGGGCTCCGCCGGATCGGCCACGGTGGGCTCGTGGGCGAGCAGGCCGGCGATCTTCTCCAGCGCGGCGGCCGCCGACTGGTAGCTGTTCAGGAACATCGCCAGCTGGTCGATCGGCTCGAACAGCCGGTGCAGGTAGAGCACGAAGGCGGTCAGCACCCCCAGCTCGACCGAGCCGTCGGTGACCAGGTAGGCACCGAGCACCACCACGGCGGTGGTCCAGAGGTTGGCCGTGGTCCGCGACAGGCCCCCGTAGCGGGCGACCTCCAGCAGGCCGTCCGCGGTGGCGGCGGCCGACTGCCGGTTCACCGCGCCGAACGCGATGTCGTTGGCCCGCTCGCGGCGGAACGCCTTCACCGGGCGGATGCCGTTCATGGTCTCGGTGAAGCGGACGATCAGCGAGGCCGCCGCGGTGCGCGAGCGCCGGTAGACCGGCTGCGAGCGGTGCCGGAACGACTGGGTGATCAGCCACAGCGGCAGGAAGGCGACCAGCGCGGCCAGGCCGAGCTTCCAGTCCAGCACCAGCAGGATCACCGAGATGGAGCAGACCGACAGGGTGACCGTCAGCAGCTCCTGGAGTCCTTCGGACAGCAGTTCGCGCAGCGCCTCCACGTCGCTGGTGGCGCGCGAGATGATCCGGCCCGAGGTGTACCGCTCGTGGAAGTCCAGGCTGAGCCGCTGGGCGTGCCGGAAGATCCGGCCGCGCAGGTCCAACAGGACGTCCTGGTTGACCCGGGCGCTGATCCTGATGAAGGACCACTGGAGCAGCGTGCCGAGCAGCGCGCAGCCCAGGTAGGCGACGACCACCGCGATCAGCGGGCCGGCGTTGTCGTCGCGCAGCGCCGGGATGCCGCGGTCCAGCGCGAGGGCGACCATCAGCGGCCCGGCCTGCAGGGCGGCCTGCTGGAGCAGGATCACCGTCATCGCGGTGGCGATCCGGCGCCGGTGCGGGCCGAGCAGCGAGCGCAGCAGGGCGCTGGGCGCGCCGGGCGGGACGGGGATGTCCTCCTCGTCGTCCGGCGGGGCCGCCGGCTCGTCCTCGGGCAGGTCGGCGTGCGGGTGGACGTCCTTCGTCCGGGTGTCGACGGGCTCGCAGGTGGTGGTCATCGGGCGGTGCTCCCCTCGGGGGCGAGGGTGGCCTCGCCCGACATGAGTGCGCGGTAACGCGCCGAGCTCTGCAGCAGTTCCTGATGGGTGCCGACCGCCTCGATCCGGCCGTCGGCGAGGACGGCGACCCGGTCGGCGAGCATCACGGTGCTCGGACGGTGGGCGACCACCAGCGCGGTGGTGGAGGCGAGGACCTCGCGCAGGGCGCGCTCGACCAGCGCCTCGGTGTGCACGTCCAGTGCGGAGAGCGGGTCGTCGAGCATCAGGAACGACGGGTCGCCGACCACCGCGCGGGCCAGCGCGAGCCGCTGGCGCTGGCCGCCGGACAGGCCCAGGCCCTGCTCGCCGACCTCGGTGTCGACGCCCTCGGGCAAGTGGTCGACGAACCCGGCCTGGGCGGTGGCGAGGGCGGCGCGCAGCCGGTCCTCGCCCGCGCCGGGTGCGCCCATCAGCACGTTCTCGCGGATGGTGGCGGAGAACAGGGTGGGGTCCTCGAAGGCGACCGCGACCAGTTCGCGCAGCCGCGAGCGGTCCAGCTCGCGGATGTCCCGGCCGTCCAGGGTGATGGTGCCGGCGGTGGCCTCGTAGAGGCGGGGGAGGAGGGCGGTCAGCGTGGTCTTGCCGCTGCCGGTGGCGCCGACCAGGGCCATCGTCTCGCCGCTGCGGATGTGCAGGTCGATTCCGCGGAGCAGGTCGGGGGTGTCCGCGGGGGCGTCGGGGTAGCGGAAGCGGACGCCGGTGAGCCGGATGCCGTCGGGGGTGGTGACGGTCTTCACGGCCGTGGTCGTGGTCGAGGGTACGGCGGAGGGTGTGGTCGAGGGTGTGGTCGTGCGAACGGTTTCGGCCGGTTCGGCGTCGGGCGCGTCCAGCACCTCGAAGAAGCGGTCGGCCGCGGTGGCGGCCTCGTTGGAGTAGGCGATCAGCCAGCCGAGCGACTCGATCGGCCAGCGGATGGTCAGCGCGGTGGAGAGGAAGGCGACGAGCGCGCCGGCGCTCATCTCGTCGTGCGCGACCAGGTAGGCACCGACCGCGAGGGAGCAGCCGAGGGCCAGCTCGGGCAGACCGATGACGATCGACCAGAGGTTGGCGAGCATGCCCGCCTTCTCCAGCTCGGTCCGGCGGAGCACGGCGGACTGCTCGTGGAACCGCTCCGACATCGAGCGATGGCGGCCGAAGGCCTTGAGGATCCGGATGCCGAGGACGGACTCCTCGACGAGGGTGGCGAGGTCGCCGTTCCGGTCCTGCGTCATGCGGGTGGCGCGGGAGTAGCGGGACTCGAACCGGCGGGTGAGCAGGAACAGCGGGAGGGTCGGAGCGAGGGTGATGAGGGCGAGCCGCCAGTCCTGGGTGAACATCAGCGCGATGCCGGCCAGGAAGGTCAGCGAGTTGACGACGAGGAAGATCAGGGGGAACGCCAGGTAAGTCCGCACGACGTACAGGTCGGACATCGCGCGGGAGAGTAACTGGCCGGAGCCCCAACGGTCGTGGAAGGAGACCGGCAGGCGTTGCAGCTTGCCGAACAGCTCGCCGCGCATTGTCGATTCGACGCCGGCCAGCGGCCGGGCCAGGACGACCCGACGGGCGTGGAAGAAGACGGCCTCGGAGAGGCCGAGCAGGAGCAGGAGGGCCGCGTAGGGCCAGAGGGTTTCGAGGTCGTGCTCGGCGATCGGACCGTCGACGATCCATCCGAGTACGATCGGTATGACGAGGGTGCTGAGGGAGGCGAGCATCGCGGCGGCCACCGAGACGACCAGGCGCGTGCGGACGGGACGGACGTAGGGCCACAGCCGAAGGAGCGATCGCACTGTCGAACGGCCCGGCGCGGGAGGCGCGGTGCCGGGCACTGCGACGGAATCGGTGGCTGTGTCAAGGACTGGGTTCTTGGCCATCGTGGCGAGAATAGGCCGGATACCCTCTATCGCTCAGTCAGGTATCGAACGCACCGTCGATTACCGGCCAAGTGCACGGCCGGATCAGGGCGTCACCCGGAAAAGGTGCAGGGAGCGGCCGGTGAGCAGCACCGTGTCCTTCGGAAGGTGTAGACCGGTGGGGGTGGCGTAGACCTCCGCGGCGGTGTCGACGACGCTCTCGTAGCGGGTGCCGTCGGCCGTCCAGGGGGCGCCCGGCAGGACGAAGGGAAGTGGGCGCGCACCGGCGTTGAGGAGCAGAAGGAAGCTGTCGTCGAGCAGCGGACGGCCGCACGCGTCGCGTGCGGAGATCGCGGTTCCCGACAGGAGCATGCCGAGCGCCGCGGACGGCGCAAACCAGTCGGTCTCGGTCATGTCCCGGCCAAGCGGGGTGAACCAGAGCAGATCGGGCCGTCCGCCCGCGGTGGTGGCCCGGCCGGAGAAGAACGCCCGCTGCCGGAGCACGGGGTGGCGGCGGCGGAGCCGCACCAGAGCGGCGGTGAAGTCGCGCAGGGCGCGCCAGGCCGGGTCGTCGAGCAGCGACCAGTCCAGCCAACTGACTTCGTTGTCCTGGCAGTAGGCGTTGTTGTTGCCGCGCTGGGTGCGGCCGAACTCGTCCCCGGCGGTGAGCATCGGGACGCCGGCGGAGAGCAGCAGGGTGGCGAGGAGGTTGCGCAGCTGGCGGTGGCGCAGGGCGGTGACATCGGGGTCGGCGCTGTCGCCCTCGGCGCCGTGGTTCCACGAGCGGTTGTCGTCGGTGCCGTCCCGGTTGGCCTCGCCGTTGGCCTCGTTGTGCTTGCGGTCGTAGGAGACCAGGTCGCGCAGGGTGAAGCCGTCGTGCGCGGTCACGTAGTTGACGGAGGCGTACGGGCGCCGCCCGGCGTGCTGGTAGAGGTCGGAGGAGCCGGAGAGGCGGTAGCCGAGCTCCCGGACGTCGGGGCGGGCGCCGCGCCAGAAGTCGCGCACGGTGTCGCGGTAGCGGTCGTTCCACTCGGCCCAGGGCGGGGGGAAGCCGCCCACCCGGTAGCCGCCGGGGCCGACGTCCCAGGGTTCGGCGATCAGCTTCACCCGGCTCAGCAGGGGGTCCTGGGCGATGGCGGAGAGCAGCGGGTGGTCCGTGGTGACGTCGTCGTCGCCGCGGGCGAGGGCGGCGGCAAGGTCGAAGCGGAAGCCGTCCACGCCCATCTCGTGCACCCAGTACCGCAGCGAGTCCGTGATCAGCCGGATCACCTGGGGGCGGCGGGTGTCCAGGGTGTTGCCGCAGCCGGTGTAGTCGGCGTAGCCGCGCGGGCGGTTGGGCGGCAGGCGGTAGTGGCCGGCGTTGTCGATGCCGCGCAGGAAGAGCGAGGGGCCCAGCTCGGCGCCTTCGGCGGTGTGGTTGTAGACGACGTCGAGGATCACCTCGATGCCGGCGGCGTGCAGCGCGCGGACCATCCGCTTGAACTCGCCGACCTGGCCGCCGCGCGAGCCGGAGGCGGAGTAGCCGGCGTGCGGGGCGAAGTAGCCGACGGTGTTGTAGCCCCAGTAGTTGACGAGGCCGCGGGCCTGGAGGTGGTCCTCGCTGACGTGGTGGTGGACCGGGAGCAGTTCGACCGCGGTGACGCCGAGACCGGTGAGGTGGGCGAGGGCGGCGGGGTGGGCCAGGCCGGCGTAGGTGCCGCGCAGTGCGGGGGGGACGTCGGGATGGCGCAGGGTGAAGCCGCGCACGTGCAGCTCGTAGAGGACGGTCTCGGCCCAGGGGGTCTTGGGACGGTGGTCGTCGGACCAGTCGTCGTCGTCCCGGACGACGACGGATCTGGGCACGTACGGGGCCGAGTCGCGGTTGTCCCGGACGGTGTCGGCGACGTCCGCCTCGGGCCAGCCGCGGACGGCGGCGCAGGCGGCACCGTGGGAGGTGTAGCCGCCGTCGACGGCGCGGGCGTAGGGGTCGAGCAGCAGCTTGGCCGGGTTCCAGCGGGCGCCGGTCCACGGGTCCCAGCGGCCGTGCACGCGGTAGCCGTAGCGGGTGCCGGGGAGGACACCGGGGACGAAGCCGTGCCAGGTCCGGGCGTCCTGCTCGGTGAGGCGCAGCCGGGTCTCGCGGCCGTCCTCGTCGAAGAGGCAGAGGTCGACGGCCTCGGCGCCGGCGGCCCAGAGCGCGAAGTTGGTGCCGGGGCGGCCGTCCGGGCCGGGGTGGAAGCGGGCGCCCAGCGGCTGCCGGCTGCCCGGCCACGGCACCGCGCCGCCGGGCTGTGTGCGTACGGCGGTGGCCGGCTCCTGCCCTGACGCCATGGCGGTGCCCTCCCTGGCGGGGTGTCCCGGACCCCGTGCGGTCTCTCATTCCCTGTTCGCACCGGACGGAAGCGGCTGAACGCCGTCTTACCGGCAGATGGCGCCCCGGCGCGCACCCCGGAAGCCGGCCGGTCCGGCTTTCCGCTCCGGGGGAGGCGGTCCGCGGGCCGGTCCGCCCGGAGCGGCCGCGGGACGGGTCCGGCGTGTCCTGGTGGGACCGGTCTCGTTGTGGGGGATGGCGGACGGCGAGGGCGGGAGGCCCCGGATGTGGGTACGGCGGCTGGCGGCGCTGGGCTGCTGCCTGGCGGTGCTGGCCGGGTGCTCCGGCGGTGGCGGTGCGCCGGAGGAGCCCGGCGCCGACGCCGTGGGGGCCGGTCCGGCCGGTCCTCCGCCGCCCTCGCGGGCGTCGATCACCGTGCTGCCCGCCGACGACACCCAGAACCTGCCGGCCGAGGGCCCGGTCCGGGTGACGGTCACCCAGGGCCGGCTGGTCTCCGTCCGGCTCGCCGACACCCGGGGCGCCGAGGTCCCCGGCACGCTCGCCGCGGACGGCACCGGCTGGGCCCCGAACGGTCCGCTGCCACTGGCCACCGCCTTCACCCTGGACGCCGTCGCCGAGGACGACCGGGGCCAGCGCGCGGTCCAGCACACCGACTTCTCCACGACCGCCCGCGCCCACACCTTCGTCGCCTTCTTCACCCCCGAAGACGGTTCCACGGTCGGCGTCGGCATGCCGGTCTCGCTGCGGTTCAGCCGCCCGGTCACCGACCGGGCCGCGGTGGAGCGCGCTGTCGCGGTGACCGCCGACCCGCCGGTGGAGGTGGCCGCGCACTGGTTCGGCGGTCAGCGGCTGGACTTCCGGCCCCGGGAGTACTGGGCGCCGGGCACCAGGGTCACGGTCGCGCTGCGGCTGGGGGGCGTGCGGGGCGCGCCGGGCGAGTTCGGCACCCAGAACAAGGAGGTCCGGTTCACCGTCGGCCGCGCCCAGGTGTCCACCGTCGACCTGGACGCCCACACCCTGACCGTCCGGGCGGGCCAGGGCGGCCGGCCGGTGCGCACGCTCAAGGTGTCCGGCGGGGACGCCAGGCACACGACGTACCGGGGCGTGCTCGTGGTCTCCGAGAAGTACCGGGTGACCCGGATGAACTCGCAGACGGTCGGGATGGGCGACGAGTACGACATCAAGGACGTGCCGCACGCGATGCGGCTGACCGGCTCGGGCACCTTCGTGCACGGCAACTACTGGGCGAACCCGGCGGTGTTCGGCAGCGACAACACCAGCCACGGCTGCATCGGGCTGGCCGACGTCAAGGGCGGGGCGAGTGCCGAGACCCCGGCGGGCTGGCTGTTCGAGCACACGATCCCGGGGGACGTGTTCGAGGTGAGGGCCGCGACGGGCGAGGTGGTGCCGCCGAACAACGGTCTGAACGGGTGGAACCTGCCCTGGGCGCAGTGGGTGGCCGGGAGCGCCCTCGTCAACGCCGGCGCCGCGACCGCCGGCTACGGATGATCTTCACCGGTGTTCACCGGTGGCCTCCCCGGGATTCACTCGTTCGGCCCAGCTATCCTGACTTGCCGCGCCGAAGACCGGCGCGAAAGATCGCCGGTCCGGTGCAACCCGTCCGGGCGAACAGGGCGTCCACAAGGATGTACACCGGGAGGGGAGAAACCGTGAAGCAGGTTAGGGCGGCCGACGCCGCGATACGCACCACCGTCACCCGCCGCCGCGTCCGTCGGAGCGCGGTGGCGTTGGCGATGGGCGGGGTGCTGCTGCTCACCGCGGCCTGCAACAGCGGCAACGACGACAAGAGCAACGCCGGCGGCGAGACCGCCGCCACGGCCGGTGCCACCGGCGGGGACGCCGGTACCGGCAACCCGGCGCCGGGCCAGTCCTCGGCCGCGCCGAAGACCTCGGCCGCCGTGGTGACCGTCGAGCCCAAGGACGGGTCCCAGGACGTCGCCCCGGACGGGGCGCTCAAGGTCTCGGTGGCCAACGGCAAGCTCACCACGGTCGAGGTGACCGACAAGGAGGGCAAGCCGGTCGAGGGCGCCCTCGCCGCGGACGGCAGCGGCTGGAAGCCCAACGCCGCGCTGGCCGTCGGCATGGCGTACAAGGTGAACGCCCAGGCCACCGACGCCGACGGCCTGGTCGCCGCGTCGACCACCTCGTTCACCACGCTGACGCCCGCGAAGAAGGTCTCCACCAACGACAACATCGCCGACAACGCCACCTACGGCGTCGGCATGATCGTCTCGGTGGTCTTCAACAAGGACATCAAGAACAAGGACGCGGTCCTCCAGGGCATCAGCTTCGAGACCAACAACGGCACGACGGTCAAGGGCCACTGGTTCGGCGCCCGCCGCCTGGACTTCCGCCCCGAGAAGTACTGGGCGCCGGGCACCAAGGTGACCATCAAGTACCGGCTGAAGAACGTCGAGGTCGCCCCGGGCGTCTACGGCGACATCGACAAGGACGAGCCGTTCACCATCGGCCGCTCGCAGGTCTCCGTCGCCGACTCGGCCACCCACCAGATGACCGTGACCAGGGACGGCGCGAGCCACACCGTGCCGGTGACCCTCGGCGACGAGAAGAACCCGTCCTGGAACGGCACCATGGTGATCTCCAGCAAGGAGAAGGTCACCCGGATGAACTCGCAGACCGTCGGTCTCGGCGGCGAGTACGACATCCCGGACGTGCCGCACGCGATGCGGCTGACCACCTCCGGCACCTTCGTGCACGGCAACTACTGGGCCAGCCCCTTCGGCAAGACCAACGCCAGCCACGGCTGCATCTCGATGCAGGACGAGAAGGGCGGCAGCGACGGTTCGGTGGCGGGCAAGTTCTTCAACGACTCGATCATCGGAGACGTGGTCGTCATCAAGAACTCCAAGGAGAAGACCGTCGCCCCCGACAACGGCCTGAGCGGCTGGAACATCGGCTGGGCCAACTGGTAGCCCCTGCCCGCCGGAAGGCACGTCCGTCCCGTACGGCGACGAGCGGCCCGATCCTCACTCGTGAGGGTCGGGCCGCTCGCATTCTCCGGGCGGGTCGTGCCCCGGACGGCGCAACCTCGTCCGGGGGACAGCGCGTGTAACTGTCGGACATCGGACACGAGGGAGGGAGACGACGGTGAAGTCGATACCGACGGTGGGAGCGATACGCAGGGCGGTGGCCGCGGGGCTGGTCGGGGGAGCGCTGGTGCTGACCAGCGCCTGCGGCGGCGCGAGCGGGGACGGGGGCGGCGGGAACGCGGGGGCGGCCAAGGCGGAGCTGGGCGGGGCCGCGGGGGTCCCGTCGGCGTCGCCCACGGGCGCGCCCGCCACCAGCGCGGCCCCCAAGGTGTCGCAGGCCGTGGTGGACATCGAGCCGAGGGCCGGCGCGGTGGACGTCGCCCCGGACGGCGCGCTCAAGGTCGCGGTCTCCGGCGGCAGGCTGACCACCGTCAAGGTGAGCGACAAGGCGGGCGCCGAGGTGGCCGGCACCATCGCCGCCGACGGGTCGAGCTGGACCCCGTCCGCTCCGCTGGCGGTCGGCACCGCCTACCGGGTGAGCGCGCTGGCGGCGGACGCCGGCGGCCTGGTCGCCTCGGCGGACAGCAGCTTCACCACGCTCACGCCCGAGCGCGAGGCGAAGGCGAGCGACAACATCGAGGACGACGCCACCTACGGCGTCGGGATGATCGTCTCGGTCGCCTTCGACAAGGACGTGAAGAACAAGGACGCGGTGGCGCGCGGCATCACCTTCAGGACCAGCGACGGCACCGCGGTGAAGGGCCACTGGTTCGGCGACCGCCGGCTGGACTTCCGTCCCGAGAAGTACTGGAACCCGGGCACCAAGGTCACCGTCCAGTACCGGCTGAAGAGCGTGGAGATCGCCCCGGGCGTCTACGGGGGAGTCGACCGGGACGAGCCCTTCACTATCGGGCGATCCCAGATTTCGACGGTTGACGCCAAGACGCACCGGATGACGGTCGTCCAGGGCGGTCAGAGCTCGGTCGTCGAGATCACCTCCGGCTCGACGGAGCACCCGACCTGGAACGGCACCATGGTCGTCATGTCCAAGGAGGGCGTGGTGCGGATGCAGTCCAGCACCCTGCCCGGGATGACCGGCGATCCCTACGACCTCCAGGTCCCGCACTCCATGCGGCTCACCGACTCGGGCACCTACGTGCACGGCAACTACTGGAGCAACGCCTTCGGCGAGGACAACGTCAGCCATGGCTGCGTGGGCCTCAAGGACGTCAACGGCGGCGGCTCGGGCACCTCGGCCGGCAAGTTCTACGACGGCTCGCTGGTCGGGGACGTCGTCACCGTGCAGAACTCCAGCCGCGGCCAGGTCGCGCCGGACAACGGTCTCAGCGGCTGGAACCTCGACTGGAGCGCCTGGTAGCCGCAGCGCCCGCCCAATCGCGACCCGCGTGACCCGGACCTGCCCGAACGCGGGTTCGGGTTGCACGCGGCATATGCCGAAACACCCGTGATCGTTTGCTCATTGTCCGTACGCGGCCGCTTGCGTTCCGCAATGATGGGGCGCATGGCGGGTTGGGGCGAAACAGATCAGTCATCACTTCCGGGATCCAGCTTGGTCGCTGACGCGTCGTGGGCACCGTTCCAGGACGCCCTCGCGGCCCTGGAGCGGCTCAGCTCCGACGAGCTGGAGCAGTTGTACGTCGGGAAGCTGTGCGACCGGGAGGCGCCGCACGAGGTGCGGCTGCCGTCCCGGCCGGCGACCGGCCCGTTGGCGCGGCGGCTGGTGCTCGCGGCCCTGGAGAACTGGGACCTGCACCAGCACCTGGAGGTCGGTGAGTTACTCACCAGCGAGCTCGTCGCCAATGCGCTGCGGCATGCCGCCGGTCGGACCATCGGACTGCACGTGGCGCGCAAGCCGGGCTGGGTCCGGGTGGAGGTGCGGGACTCCTCGCGGGCGCTGCCGTGCATGATCCTGGCGGAGCCGCTGCCGGCCAACGAGCGCGGGCGCGGGCTCCAGGTGGTCGACGACCTGGCGGACCGCTGGGGCGCGGACCTGCTGCCGCGCGGCAAGGGCGTCTGGTTCGAGCTGAAGGTCCGCGACCGGGCGGTCTGAGCCGCCCGGTCCGGGGAGGGCCCCGGGCGGTCCGGAAGGTTCCGGGAAAACACGCGGGGCCCCCGAATTCACCGTGGTCCGGTGGCTGGGGGCCCCTGCAGGTCATCGCGCCGGCCAAGGGGGTGCGTGCCGCGCGATGGGCGTCGGCCGTGCCAGGTCGGGCCAGCCGAAGTCATCGTCGCCCAGGGCGCGCGCCAGTCGCTGGCGTCCGCCGTCGGACAACTCGACTATCGCACGGATCTCAGCATGTGGGCAAACCAGGCGGCTTCGATTTCAAGGTTTGTAACTTAGTTCACCTTGGGAATTTGCATAGGTTCACGTCGGCGCCTGAGATTATTCATGATCGACACTATTTTCCCTGGGCGATGCCCAGGCTCGCCCGGGCCTCCTCGTGGTGCTCGACGTACTCGACGATCGCGCCGCCGGGGTGGCGGGCGGTGAGGTTGCGGCCGGTGGGGACGGTATTGGGGCCGTCGAGGATCTCGCCGCCGTGGGTGCCCAGGAGCGCGAGGATCTCGTCCAGGGACGTGACGATCGCGGTGGCGTGGGTGGCCCGGAAGGGGGCGAGGGCCTCCGGGGTGCCGGCGACGAGCAGGTGGGGGCCGACCGCCGCGAGTTCGAGGTCGAGGTAGGGGAAGCGCAACGAGGGCTGCTCGCCGGTGAGTTCGACGAAGGTGGGCAGGGCGGCGTCGAGCTCGTCGACGTAGACGCGGGTGAAGGTCCGGAGGACGGGCATCGCGGGCTCCTTGATCATTTCGATTTTCCCGAAACGACGAATCGAGCCGCATACTACGGGGCGTAGGAGGAGCGGCGGAAGGGAGTGCCCGATGGAGATGGCCACCGTTCTGCACGCCCTCGGCGATCCCGTCCGGCTGGAGCTGGTCCGCCGGATGGCCGCCGACGGCGAGTGCGCGTGCAGCCCCGAGGGCCTGGACGTGCCGCGCTCCACGCTCTCCAACCACTGGCGCATCCTGCGCGAGGCCGGCCTCACCGACACCCGCGCGAACGGCAAGGCCAGGATCATGTCCCTGCGGCGGGCGGAGACGGACGCGGCCTTCCCGGGCCTGCTCGCCGCCGTGCTCGGTCCGCGGCTCTTGACCTGAAGCCGACTTCAGCTCCTACGGTCCTCTTCAGACCGCCGGTGAACGGCCGGCGGCGCCCACCGAGGGGGATCCGTCATGACCGCCACCGACAGCGTCGTTCCCGACCGCTACCGCTACGCCGTCGTCCCGCACATCATGGTCGGCGACGCCGCCGCCGCGATCGACTTCTACGTGAAGGCCTTCGGGGCCCGCGAGGACTTCCGGCTCGACGCGCCCGGCGGCGGCATCCTGCACGCGGAGATCAGCATCGGGCAGTCCGTCCTGATGCTGGGTGACGCCGGCGATCGGGCCCCGTTCACCGCCCCGACCGCGCTCGGCGGCACCAGCGTCACCCTGCACGTCTTCGTCCCGGACGTCGACGCCCTCACCGAACGCGCCGGGGCCGCCGGCGCGGAGGTCCTCCAGCAGCCGACGGACATGTTCCACGGCGACCGCACCGCCGTCCTCAGGGATCCCTCGGGCCATGTGTGGGTCTTCCTGACCCACCTGGAGGACCCCTCGCCGGACGAGCTCCACCGCCGCCTGGCCGCCGGCTGACGGCCGCGGCGGCGGGCCGGCGCCGGGGTCAGCCGCGCGGCGGCGGCACGTTGTCGGCGTACTCGGGAGAGACGTTGCCCGGCGGGTTGTAGTCGCAGACGACGTAGGTCTCGTACCAGGTGTCGCCGCGGCCGTAGGCGCGGGCGCAGCCGAGGCGGGTGGAGGACTTCCAGACCACCTGGGTGAACAGGCCGGTGGCGGAGGAGTAGCCGGGGTTGCCGTAGTCGTAGTTCCCGGCCTGCGCGTACCAGGCGTCGACGGCCCGGCGGCAGCCGGCGCGGTCGGGGGTGCTGGAGGCGAACCAGGACTGGTTCTCGCCGTACGCGGGGTCGAGCCCGGCGTGGCCGCCGGAGAGGCGCTCGTACGTCGACAGCCGGGCGGCGCGGCTCTTCGCGTACTCCTGGACGGCGGGGTCCAGGGTCAGCGCCGGGACGCCGTGCCGGGCGCGGTACTCGTTGTGGGCGCGCAGGCAGTCGTCGGCGAAGGCCGCGTCGGTGGCGTCCGGCAGCGCGGCGCGGGCCGCGGCGGGGGTGGTGGCGGCCGCGCCGAGGACGGCGGCCAGCAGCAGGGTGGTGAGGGTGCGGACACCGGTTCGGGTGTGCTTCATCCGCGCTCCGGGGGCTCGTGGGGGTGGTGTTGCGGCCACGATGGCAGTCACCGCGGACCCCCGCCGCCTGGATGGGCGGTGGTTCACCCCTGCGAGCGAGCGCGTGACGTCCGGTGCGCTTCGGCGCGTGCGGGGAAGCGGTGAGAGCATCGACGCGGGACACCTGCCTCAGATAATCTGATTCCATGAGGCTGATGACCGCAACAGAGGCTTCCAGAAGCTTTGCCGCCGTTCTCGATTCGGCGGAGCACGGTGAGACGATCGTCGTGACCCGCGGCGGTCGGAGGATCGCCGTCATCGGGCCGGCCCCGTCCGGCAACGGGGCGGCCCTCAACGACGTGCTGCGGCGCTTCCGCCCGGACGACGACTTCGCCGCGGACGTCGAGTCCGCGCGTTCCCTGCTCGAAGACAAGGTGGCCGAGTGGCCCGTCGACTGATCCTCGACACCGGTGTACTGATCCAGGCGGAGCGGAGCGGCGGGGGGATCCTGTTCGATCCGGAGGACGATGTGGCCGTCGCCGCCGTCACGGCGGCCGAGCTCCATCTGGGCGTAGAACTGGCGAGCGACTCGCGCCGGCTCGGGCGGCAGGGCTTCGTGGACGCGGTGCTCGCGGTCGTTCCGGTGGAGGACTACACGCCCGACACGGCCCGGATCCACGCGCGGCTGATGGCACACGTCCGCCGACAGGGCCGTCCTCGCGGCGCCCACGACCTGATCATCGCGGCCACGGCACTGGCAACCGCTCGGACGGTGGTGACCACCGACGCCTCGGCGGCCTTCGCCGACCTGCCCGGTGTGCGGGCGATCGTGACGGCGGGCTGAGTCCGGAGACGGCGGCGCCCCCGCCGGGAGGGCGGGGGCGCCGTACCGGCCGGGTGCGGGATCAGCACTCGATGACGTTGACGGCGAGGCCGCCGCGCGAGGTCTCCTTGTACTTGATCTTCATGTCGGCGCCGGTCTCCTTCATGGTCTTGATCGCCTTGTCGAGGGAGACGTGGTGGCGGCCGTCGCCGCGCAGGGCCATCCGGGCGGCGGTGACGGCCTTGACCGACGCCATGCCGTTGCGCTCGATGCAGGGGATCTGGACCAGGCCGCCGACCGGGTCGCAGGTGAGGCCGAGGTTGTGCTCGATGCCGATCTCGGCGGCGTTCTCGACCTGCTCCGGGCTGCCGCCGAGGACCTCGGCGAGGCCGCCGGCGGCCATCGAGCAGGCCGAGCCGACCTCGCCCTGGCAGCCGACCTCGGCGCCGGAGATGGAGGCGTTCTCCTTGAAGAGCATGCCGATCGCGCCGGCGGCGAGCAGGAAGCGGACGATGCCGTCCTCGTCGGCGCCCGGGATGAAGTTCAGGTAGTAGTGCAGGACGGCGGGGATGATGCCGGCCGCGCCGTTGGTCGGGGCGGTGACCACCCGGCGGCCGGAGGCGTTCTCCTCGTTGACCGCCATCGCGTAGAGGGTCACCCACTCCATCGCGTTGGCCGGGCCGATGCCCTCGGCGCGCAGCGCGCGGGCGGCCGCGGCGGCGCGGCGGCGCACCTTGAGGCCGCCGGGGAGTATGCCCTCGCGGGACATGCCGGCCCGGACGCACTCCTGCATGACCCGCCAGATCTCCAGCAGTCCGGCGCGGATCTCCTCCTCGGTGCGCCAGGCCTTCTCGTTCTCCAGCATCAGACCGGAGATCGACAGGCCGGTCTCCCGGGTGAGCCGCAGCAGTTCCTCGCCGGTGCGGAAGGGGTACTTCAGCGCGGTGTCGTCGGGCTTGACCCGGTCCGCGCCGATCGCGTCCTCGTCGACGACGAAGCCGCCGCCGACCGAGTAGTAGGTCTTCTCCAGCACGGTGGAGCCGTCGGCCCGGAAGGCCCACAGCGTCATGCCGTTGGCGTGGTACGGCAGCGAGCGGCGCCGGTGCAGCACCAGCTGGGTGTCGGGGTCGAAGTCGATGGCGTGCACGCCGAGCAGGTGGATCCGCTTCTCCGCGGTGATCCGCTCGACGTCGCGGTCGGCCTGGTCGACGTCGACGGTGCGCGGGGAGGCGTTCTCCAGGCCCAGCAGCACCGCCTTCGGGGTGCCGTGGCCGTGGCCGGTGGCGCCCAGCGAGCCGTACAGCTCGGCGCGGACGGCCGTCACCTCGGTCAGCAGGCCCTCCGACTTCAGGCGGCGGGCGAACATCCGGGCTGCGCGCATCGGCCCGACGGTGTGGGAGCTGGAGGGGCCGATGCCGATGGAGAAGAGGTCGAAGACGCTGATGGCCACGGAGGGACGTCCTTGTCTGGTCTCGTGGGTGGTGCCGGCAGGGAGGGGAGGACGGCGGTGGCGGGAGGGTGGGTCGGGCGTGGGCGGGCGGCTGACACGGGTCGGGGCACCGCGCGCACTCTCCAGTGTGCGCGGTGCCCCGGAATCCCCGGTGTCCGGGCGGGGTGAGCCCGGTCACCGGCCGCCGAACGGCGGGACCTACAGGTTGGGGTAGAGCGGGTACTTCTCGGCCAGGGCGGTGACCCGGGCCTTGAGCGCGTCGGCGGTGCCCTCGTCGAAGGCCGGCTTCAGGGCCTCGGCGATGATGTCGGCGACCTCGCGGAAGTCCTCGGCCTGGAAGCCGCGGGTGGCGAGCGCCGGGGTGCCGATCCGCAGGCCGGAGGTGACCATCGGCGGGCGCGGGTCGTTCGGGATGGCGTTGCGGTTGACGGTGATGCCGACCTCGTGCAGACGGTCCTCGGCCTGCTGGCCATCGAGCTGGCTGTTGCGCAGGTCGACCAGGACGAGGTGGACGTCGGTGCCGCCGGACAGCACCGAGACGCCGGCCTCGGTGACGTCGGTCTGCAGCAGGCGCTCGGCGAGGATCCGGGCGCCGTCCAGGGTGCGCTGCTGGCGCTCCTTGAACTCCTCCGAGGCGGCGACCTTGAAGGCGACGGCCTTGCCGGCGATGACGTGCTCCAGCGGGCCGCCCTGCTGGCCGGGGAAGACCGCGGAGTTGATCTTCTTGGCGTGCTCGGCCTTGGAGAGGATGACGCCGCCGCGCGGGCCGCCCAGGGTCTTGTGGGTGGTGGTGGTGACCACGTCCGCGAACGGCACCGGGTTGGGGTGCAGGCCCGCGGCGACCAGGCCGGCGAAGTGCGCCATGTCGACCATCAGCAGCGCGCCGACCTCGTCGGCGATCCGGCGGAACTCGGCGAAGTCGAGCTGGCGCGGGTAGGCGGACCAGCCGGCGATGATCAGCTGCGGGCGGTGCTCCTTGGCGAGGCGCTCGACCTCGGCCATGTCGACCTGGCTGGTCTTGTCGTCCACGTGGTACGGCACCACGTTGTAGAGCTTGCCGGAGAAGTTGATCTTCATGCCGTGGGTCAGGTGGCCGCCGTGGGCCAGGTTCAGACCCAGGATGGTGTCGCCCGGCTTGATCAGCGCGAACATCGCGGCGGCGTTGGCCTGCGCGCCGGAGTGCGGCTGGACGTTGGCGTGCTCGGCGCCGAACAGCGCCTTGATGCGGTCGATCGCGATCTGCTCGACCACGTCGACGTGCTCGCAGCCGCCGTAGTAGCGGCGGCCGGGGTAGCCTTCGGCGTACTTGTTGGTCAGCACCGAGCCCTGGGCCTCCATGACCGCCACCGGGGCGAAGTTCTCGGAGGCGATCATCTCCAGGGTGGTCTGCTGGCGGTGCAGCTCGGCGTCGACCGCGGCGGCGATCTCCGGGTCGAGGGCGTGCAGGGACTGGTTCAGAACCGTCATGGTGGGGTCTTCCCGGGAGGAGGCGGGGCAGAGGGGGGCCGGCAGCGGGGCGGCCGCGGTGCGACGGCCGCCCCGGCGGTGGCTCAGGCCGAGGGGTTGGTGAGCGCGGTGTACTCGTCGGCGGTCAGCAGCTTGCCGGTCGACTCGACGCGGACCTTGAACAGCCAGCCACCCTCGAACGGCTCGCTGTTGACCAGGCTGTTGTCGTCGGAGACGGCCTCGTTGACCTCGGTGACCTCACCGGTGACCGGCGAGAACAGGTCGCTGACCGACTTGGTCGACTCCAGCTCGCCACAGGTCTCGCCGGCGGTCACGGTGTCGCCGACCTCGGGGAGCTGCACGTACACGATGTCGCCGAGGGCGTCGGCGGCGTGCTTGGTGATGCCGATCGTGGCGACCTCACCGGCCTCGGAGGTGGTCAGCCACTCGTGCTCGTCGGTGTACTGCAGGTGCTGGGGGTTGCTCATGGCGTCATTCTCCAGGATGGGAAGCGGGTACGACGAAGCGGCCCGGCGCGCGGACCTGCCTCGCGTGGGAAACAGCGGGGAAACCGGTGGGGGAGGGGCGTCAGCGGGCGCGCTTGTAGAACGGCAGCGCCACGACCTGGACCGGCTCGTGCTTGCCGCGCACGTCCACCGCGACGGTGGTGCCGGGGGCGGCGTGGGCCGCGTCCACGTAGGCCATCGCGATCGGCTTCTCCAGCGTCGGGGAGGGCGCGCCGGAGGTGATCCGGCCGATCGGCTCGCCGTCGGTGGAGACCACGGTGTACTCGGCGCGCGGCACGCGCTTGCCCTCGGAGACCAGGCCGACCAGCACCCGTGGCGCCTTGGCCTCGGCCTCGGCGGCGGCCCGCTCCAGGGCCTTGCGACCGACGAAGGCGCCCTCGTTGGTGGTCTTGTCGAAGCGGACGACCCGGCCCAGGCCCGCGTCGAACGGGGTCAGGTCGGTGGACAGCTCGTGGCCGTACAGCGGCATGCCGGCCTCCAGGCGCAGCGTGTCGCGGCAGGACAGGCCGCAGGGGATCAGACCGCGCCCGGCGCCGGCCTCGGTCAGCGCCTGCCAGATGTGCTCGGCGTCGCCCGGGTTGCAGAAGATCTCGAAGCCGTCCTCGCCGGTGTAACCGGTGCGGGCGAGCAGCACGTCGCGGCCGGCCACCTGGGCCGGGAGGATCGCGTAGTACTTCAGGCCGGGCAGGTCGGCCTCGGTGGTGTCGGCCAGGATCGCGGTGGACTCCGGGCCCTGCACGGCGATCAGCGCGTAGGCGTCGCGGTCGTCGGAGACGACGGCGTTGTAGCCCTTGGCGCGGGCGATCAGCTCGTCCAGGACCAGCTGGGCGTTGGAGGCGTTGGCGACGACCAGGAAGGCGTCCTCACGCAGGCGGTAGACGATCAGGTCGTCCAGGATGCCGCCGTCCTCGGCACAGATCATGGTGTAGCGGGCGCGCAGCACGCCGAGCGCGGAGACGAAGCCGACCAGGGCGTGGTCCAGCATCTCGCCGGCCTGCGGGCCGGTGACGGTGATCTCGCCCATGTGGGAGAGGTCGAACAGACCGGCCTTGGTGCGGACGGCGAGGTGCTCCTCGCGCTCGCTGCCGTAGCGCAGCGGCATGTCCCAGCCGGCGAAGTCGGTCATGGTGGCGCCGAGGGCGCGGTGCAGCGCGTCGAGCGCGGTGAGGCGGAGGGACGACATGGCCAGGAACTCCTCGGTCGGGGCACTCAGGGGTGCGCGCGCCGGGACCGGCCCCGTCTCGGGGGCGGCGGACCCTGCGCGCGGGCATGCGGCGGCTGGGTCTCCCCATCTGTCGTCGTACCTGAGAGCTTCACCGTCCACTGCCCTGTAGGGGACAGCATGGCGGCTTGCACCGTGGGTGGGCGGACGGCAGGGCCGTACGCCGCTTTCCAGATGTGCCTAACCCGTGCGGTAGGGGTGCCTGAGAGATTCCGGGGAGGACTTGCTCCTTCGGCGCCGGCTGTGCCGCCTGGACGGGGGCACTCCGGACTCTCCCGCGCGGGTTCGAGCGGCCGGTATGGAGTTGGCGGGGCCTGGGTGGATGCCACCGCAGACGCGCACATCATGGCACGTCCGCCGGGACAAGGGGAGAGGGGGCTGCGTCACGTCGGGCCTGACGGCCCGGGGCGGGGTGCCGGAACGCTAGGCTGCGGGCATCGGCGAGCAGAGGACGGTACGGCGGCGCATGGGGTACCCGGTGGAGCAGCAGGGGTGGGGCGGGGCCGAGTCGGCGCCGCCGGGAGGCGCGTGGCCGGCCAACGAGCTGGAGCAGGTGCTCACCGCCGCGCTCGGTGACCCCGGTGCGACCCCCCGGGTGATCGAGGTGCTGGCGCGCAGCCAGGTGTGGATCCCGCTGCCGGCGGGCGGCGACCCGCAGGGGCGGTCGCTGGACCTGCCGACGATCGAACTGGCCGGCGACCCCTATGTCCCGGTGTTCTCCTCGCAGGAGGTGTTCGTCCAGCAGGCGCCCGGGATGGCGTTCGCGGTCGCGCCGGTGTGGGAGTTCGCCCGCGGTCTGCCGCTGGGCGTGGGAATCGCCGTCAACCCCGAGGCGGCGGTGGGCATCCCGGTGCCGCCGGAGGGCGTGGCGGAGCTGCGCCGCGGGCCGCGCGAGGACCGCTGGGCCGACGCCCCGGACGCCGTGCGGGCTCCGGACGGCGGCCGGGTGGCGCTGCGCGAGCCGGTGCCGGGGGAGGACCCGGAGGCGTTCCTGGCCGCCTGCCGCGCGGAACTCGCGGCGCTGCCGGGAGTGCTGACCGCCCGGCGGGCGCTGGCGAGCGTCGAGGGCGAACCGACCGTGATGTTCGTGGGCGTCCAGCTGGATCCGGGGGCCCCCGCCGACCCGGCTGCGGTGAACGAGGGATTGGGCCGCGCCCTGGGAACCGCACCGCTTCCCGGAGGCGTCCACCTCGTACTGCTCGACCTCGCGGACGATCCGGTGGTCGACTGGTTGGTGACCCGGGTCGCGCCGTTCTACGTGCGGGGCTGACCCGGCCCCGGCCGTCCGTCCGGCAGCCGTCGGACGGGGCGCGGGCGGGGAGGCGGTGCGGACCGTGGCACGTCGGCGTGGCGGCGGTCGGTGGCCGCCCCATAGGGTGCGTGCTGACGGCCGCCGGGCCGCCGGTGACGGACGAGGAACGAAGAAGCGCAGCGAGGTGGGCGCATGAGTGCGGGATCGGTAGCTGGCGGTGCACCGGGGCCCTGGGGCCAGGCGCCCACCGGACGCCCGGATCCGGGCGCGCTGGAGCGCGCGCTGCGCGAGGTGGCGCCGGAGCGCTACGAGGCCTACGAGACGATGCTGCACGCGCTCGCCGAGGGCCGGGTCTGGATGCTGCTCTGGCACGGCACGCCGGGCAGCGCGGACGCCCAGTACGGGAACATGGAGATCAGCGGCCACGGCTACGCGCCGGCCGTGACCTCGCCCGAGCAGCTGGCGGCGTCCGGCTGGGCGCGGGCGCACGAGGTGATCTCCGGCCGGGAGATCGCGGCCTCGCTGTACCGGACCCGGTGGGGCCTGTGGCTGAACCCGCACGCCCCGGGCGGCGGGGTGGGCGTGCCGTGGGCGGACCTGCGCCGGGTCGCCGCGGGCCTGGACCGGCTGCCGGCCGGTCCGCTGAAGCTGAGCGAGCCGCAGGTGCCGGCGCAGCAGTTCTTCGCGCTGCTGGAGCGCCAGGCGGTCGAGGTGCGCGCGGTGAAGGCGCTGCGCCGGGCCTGGGTGCGGCCGTCGGTGGGCGAACCGTACCTGGCGATCGGCCTGGACCTGTACGAGAGTTCGCCGCCCACGGTGGAGGCGGTGCGGGCGCTGATGCAGCGGGCGATCGCGGTCGCGCCGGAGGGGCTGGCGGTCTCGACGGTCGCGATGGCGGACGAGTACGACCCGGTGGCGCTGTGGATGCGGGCCAACGCGCGCCCGTTCTACGACCGGGAGGCCGCCGGGCAGGGCCGGCCGGCGACGGGGCCGTACCCGCCGGTGCCGCCGCCGTACACCGCGCAGCAGGGGCCGGCCCAGGGGCACGGCTTCGGCTACGGCACGCATCCGCCGGCGCAGGGCTGGCCGGGCCAGCAGCCACCGCCGCAGCAGCCACCGCCGCAGCAGCCGTGGCCCGGCTACCCCGGTCGCTGACCCTCCTCCGCCCTTCCCGGACCGTCCCGGGCGCGCTCAACACCCGTCCCTGAGGCCGGCTTGACACGATGTCAGGCCGGTCTCGGTGCTTTTCCGGACGTTCCCGGTGAAGTGGGTGGCAGACATCTTGACATGGCTGTTACAGCTGTGTGAAGAGGGCTATGCCGAAGATCGGGGAGGTGCATGCGCACAGATCACAGTTGGGCATCTGTCGGTTGGCAGGGCTGGCGCAAGCCAGTTCGGATGGCAGAGAGTTCTGCAACAGCCCACAGCGCGTGGTTGGCGTCCCACAAAGGCGAACGCGCTGGCGGACCGCATGATCCACGTGACGCCCATCCCGCGTGGCCGCAGCACTGAGCACGTCGTACCGCTGGGGAAGCACCCCACCCGTACTCCCGTACCTCCGCACCTCCGCACGTCCGCACCCAAGCACGTCCGCACCAGCCGAGCCGCCGATCCCGGCGTCCGGCACCCGTGGGCCGGCCACCGTCGGCGAGGGGACCGAACTGACCATGACCGCACCCATCAAGACCGCCGGCAACGCACCGGAGGCAGACGCCGCCGCGAGCCCGGCCAAGAAGATCGAGGGCCGCTCGCTCGGCCGGATCGCCTGGACCCGCTTCAAGCGGGACAAGGCCGCCGTCGCCGGCGGTGTCGTGGTGATCCTGCTGATCCTGCTCGCCGTGCTCGCCAAGCCGATCGAGTCGATCTTCGGCCTGGACCCCGACGCCCTCAACCAGGACCTGCTGGACGCCGACCTCGGCGGCCTCCCGCTGGGCGACTGGGGCGGCATGAGCTGGGACCACCCGCTCGGCGTCGACCCGCTGCAGGGCCGTGACCTGCTGACCCGCGTGATCGAGGGCTCCTGGGTCTCCCTGCTGGTCGCCTTCGGGGCGACCGTGCTGTCCAACACCATCGGCACCGTGCTCGGCATCATGGCCGGCTACTACGGCGGCTGGGTGGACGCCGTGATCAGCCGGGTGATGGACGTCTTCCTCGCCTTCCCGCTGCTGCTCTTCGCCATCGCGATCTCCACCTCGCTGCAGGGCGGCGCGTTCGGTCTGCACGGCCTGCCGCTGCACATCGTGGTGCTGATCTTCGTGATCGGCTTCTTCAACTGGCCCTACATCGGGCGCATCGTGCGCGCACAGACCCTCTCGCTGCGCGAGCGCGAGTTCGTCCACGCGGCCCGCAGCCTGGGCGCCCGGGGCCCGTTCATCCTGTTCAAGGAGCTGCTGCCCAACCTGGTCGGCCAGATCCTGGTCTACGCGACCCTGTTGATCCCGACCAACATCCTCTTCGAGGCCGGCCTGAGCTTCCTCGGCGTCGGCATCCAGCCTCCGCAGGCCTCCTGGGGCGGGATGCTCCAGGACGCGATCCGGTACTACCAGGTGGACCCCCAGTACATGGTGGTCCCCGGTCTGGCGATCTTCATCACCGTGCTCGCCTTCAACCTGCTCGGCGACGGGCTGCGTGACGCCCTCGATCCCAAGAGCAACTGACCACACGTCAGGATCCCTCGTTCAGCCATCACTTCCTCAAGGGGTTGATCTCACCCATGCGTAGGTCCCGCACCGTCGCGCTGACCGCCATGGCCGCCGCCGCGGTCCTGGTCGTCACCGGCTGCTCGTCGAGCAAGAAGAGCGACGACACCAAGTCCACCTCCGCCGCCACCGGTTCCGAGGCCGCCGGCGGCTCCGGGGCCAACGCGGCCACCAAGAACATCGTCAACGCCTCGGACAAGAAGGGCGGGACGGTCACCTTCGAGATGAAGGGCACCCCGGACTCGCTCGACCCGGGCAACACGTACTACGCCTACATCTACAACTTCTCGCGTCTGTACGGGCGCCCGCTCACCACCTTCCAGCCGGGCGCCGGCGAGGCGGGCAACAAGCTCGTCCCGGACCTCGCCGAGTCGCTCGGCCAGGTCAGCGCGGACGGCCTCACCTGGACGTACAAGCTGCGCAAGGGCCTGAAGTACGACGACGGCACCCCGATCACCTCGAAGGACGTCAAGTACGCCGTCGAGCGCTCCAACTTCGCGCCGGACGTGAACTCCAACGGTCCGACGTACTTCAAGGAGCTGCTGGTCGACAACGAGGGCACGCCGTACGCGGGTCCGTACAAGGACAAGACCGGCGACCTCAAGTCGATCGAGACGCCGGACGACACCACGATCGTCTTCCACCTGAAGCACGCCTTCGCCGACTTCGACTACCTGGTCAGCGCCCCGCAGACGGTCCCGGTCCCGCAGGCCAAGGACACCGGCGCCGACTACGTCAAGAAGATCGTCTCCTCGGGCTCCTTCAAGTTCGAGTCCTACGAGGACGGCAAGCAGGCCGTCCTGGTCCCGAACACCAACTGGGACCAGAGCACCGACCCGATCCGGAAGCAGCTGCCGGACAAGATCGTGCTCAAGATGAACATCGACCAGTCCACCATCGACAAGGACCTGCTGGCCGGCAACGCCCAGGTCGACCTGGTGGGCGGCGGCGTCGACCCGCAGACCCAGGCGCAGATCCTGCAGAACCCGAAGCTCAAGGCGAACACCGACAACGCCTACGGCGGCCGCCTGGTCTACATGGCGATCAACACCGACGTCGCGCCGTTCGACAACATCGAGTGCCGCAAGGCCGTGCAGTACGCGGTCGACAAGGTCTCGGTGCAGACCTCGCTCGGTGGCCCGATCCGCGGCCAGGTCGCCAACACCGTGCTCCCGCCGGACATCCCGGGCCACCAGGACTTCAACGCCTGGGAGACCAAGGACAACAAGGGCGACGAGGGCAAGGCCAAGGAGGCCCTGAAGGCCTGCGGCAAGGACGGCGGCTTCAGCACCGTGCTCTCCGCCCGCACCGAGCGCGCCACCGAGGTCGCCGCCGCGACCTCGATCCAGGCCGCGCTGAAGAAGGTCGGCATCAGCGCCGAGATCCAGCAGTACCCGCAGGGCAAGTACCTGGCCGACAGCGCGGGCGCCCCGGCGTTCGCCAAGGAGCACAACATCGGCCTGATGATGATGCAGTGGGGCGCCGACTGGCCGACCGGCTACGGCTTCCTGCAGCAGATCGTCGACGGCCGCGCGATCAAGGCCTCCGGCAACAGCAACCTGGCCTCGCTGAACGACGCCGCGGTCAACAAGCTGCTCGACGACGCCGCGACCAACCCGGACAAGGCGGCCCGCGAGAAGATCTACGGCGACATCGACAAGAAGGTCATGGACCAGGCGGTCTACGTCCCGCTGACCTACTTCAAGGTCTTCCTCTACCGCCCGGACAACGCCACCAACCTCGCGTCCACGCCGGCCTTCTCGGGTGAGTACGACTACCTGAACATCGGCACCAAGTAAGAGCCTGGCTCCGCATCCCTGAAGGCAGGTGAAGGCAGCGGCGCCCGCCGCCGTCCGGAGGATCCCGGACGGAGGCGGGCGGCCGGAGCCGACCAACTGTGTTTGCCTACATCATCCGCAGGATCTTCGCGGCCGTGGTGCTGCTGCTGGTCGTCAGCGCCGTCACCTTCGCGATCTTCTTCCTGCTCCCGCGTCTCGCCGGCGAGACGGTCGACCAGCTGGCCACCCAGTACATCGGGAAGAACCCCTCGCCCGAGGCGGTCCAGGCGGTCAAGCAGAACCTCGGCCTCGACCAGCCGCTGTACACGCAGTACTGGAACTTCCTCAAGGCGCTGGTCACCGGAGCCGAGTACAAGTTCGGTCCGGAACCGGCCACCTGCCACGTGCCCTGCTTCGGCTACTCCTTCAAGAACCACCTGGAGGTCTGGCCCGAGCTGTCCAAGCGGATCCCGGTCACGCTCTCGCTGGCCATCGGCGCCGCGGTGCTCTGGCTGGTCTCCGGCGTCGCCACCGGCGTCGTCTCCGCGCTCAAGCCGCGCTCGATCTTCGACCGGATCTCGATGGGCATCGCGCTCGCCGGCGTCTCGCTGCCGGTCTTCTTCACCGGCGCGCTGCTGCTCACGGTGTTCAGCTACGAGTGGCCGATCCTCGACAACCTCGAGTACACCAACTTCACCGACAACCCGCTGATGTGGGCCCGCAACCTGATCCTCCCGTGGATCTCGCTGGCCTTCCTCTACTCCGCGCTCTACGCCCGGCTCACCCGCGCCGGAATGCTGGAGACCATGAGCGAGGACTACATCCGCACCGCCCGGGCCAAGGGCCTGGTCGAGTCCAAGGTCGTCACCCGGCACGGGCTGCGCGCCGCGCTCACCCCGATCGTCACCATCTTCGGCATGGACCTCGGCCTGCTGCTCGGCGGCGCGCTGATCACCGAGCAGGTCTTCTCGCTCCAGGGCGTCGGCCAGTTCGCCGTCCAGGCGATCACCGACAACGACCTGCCGAAGATCCTCGGCGTCACCCTGCTGGCCGCCTTCTTCATCGTCCTCTGCAACCTCGTGGTTGACCTCCTGTACGCCGCTGTCGACCCCCGGGTGAGGCTGTCGTGACCGAGCTCCAGAAGACCCCGGCCCGCGCGGCCGCCCCGGGCGGCGAGGAGGCCTTCCTCTCGGTGCGGGACCTGCGGATCCACTTCGACACCGACGACGGCCTGGTCCGCTCCGTCGACGGGGTGAGCTTCGACCTCGCCAAGGGCCGCACCCTCGGCATCGTCGGCGAGTCCGGCTCCGGCAAGTCCGTCACCTCGCTGGGCATCATGGGCCTGCACCGCTCCAAGCGGGCCCGGATCACCGGCGAGATCCGGCTCGACGGCGAGGACCTCATCGCGGCCGGACCCGACCGGGTCCGCGAGCTGCGGGGCAAGAAGATGGCGATGATCTTCCAGGACCCGCTCACCGCGATGCACCCCTACTACACGGTGGGGCAGCAGATCGTCGAGGCCTACCGGGTGCACCACCCGCAGGCGAGCAAGCGGCAGGCGCGCGCCCGGGCCGTCGAGATGCTCGACCGGGTCGGCATCCCGCAGCCCGACCGCCGGGTCGACGACTACCCGCACCAGTTCTCCGGCGGCATGCGCCAGCGCGCCATGATCGCCATGGCGCTGGTCAACGACCCCTCGCTGCTGATCGCCGACGAGCCCACCACCGCCCTGGACGTCACCGTCCAGGCGCAGATCCTGGACCTCATCCGGGACCTCCAGGAGGAGTTCGGCTCGGCCGTCATCATCATCACCCACGACCTCGGGGTGGTCGCCGAGCTCGCCGACGACATCCTCGTCATGTACGGCGGCCGGTGCGTCGAGCGCGGCCCGGCCGAGACCCTCTTCGACGCGCCCGAACACCCCTACACCTGGGGCCTGCTGGGCTCGATGCCGCGCCTGGACCGCGAGCTGCAGGACCGCCTCGTCCCGGTCAAGGGCACCCCGCCCAGCCTGATCAACGTGCCGTCCGGCTGCGCCTTCCACCCGCGCTGCCCCTACGCGGAGCTGACCGGCGGGCGCTCCACCGAGGAGACCCCGACGCTCACCGAGGTCGCGCCCGGACACCACGCCGCCTGTCACCTCGCGCTCGCCGAGCGGCACCGCATCTTCGCCGAAGAGATCGCGCCCCGGCTGTGAGCCCGGCCTCGTACCACCTTTCTGGAGAGAACCGATGACGGACACTCAGGCGGCGAGCCCCGAACCCCTGAAGAAGGTGCCTGCGCAGCCGCCCGCCGCGGACCGGCGGCCGCTGCTCAAGGTGACCGGACTGACCCGGCACTTCCCGATCCACAGCGGCCTGCTGCGGCGGCAGACCGGCGCCGTCCGGGCGGTCGACGGCATCGACTTCGCCGTCCACGCCGGTGAGACCCTGGGCGTCGTCGGCGAGTCCGGCTGCGGCAAGTCGACGATGGGCCGGCTGGTCACCCGGCTCGACGAGCCCACCGGCGGCACGGTCGAGTTCGAGGGCGTCGACATCACCCACCTGGGCGTCGGGGCGATGCGGCCGCTGCGCCGCGACATCCAGATGATCTTCCAGGACCCGTACTCCTCGCTGAACCCCCGGCACACCGTCGGCACCATCGTCGGCGCGCCGTTCAAGCTGCAGAACGCCGCGCCCGAGGGCGGGATCAAGAAGGCCGTCCAGGAGCTGCTGGAGCTGTGCGGGCTCAGCCCCGAGCACTACAACCGCTACCCGCACGAGTTCTCCGGCGGCCAGCGCCAGCGCATCGGCATCGCCCGAGCGCTCGCCCTGCGGCCCAAGATGATCGTCGCGGACGAGCCGGTCTCCGCCCTGGACGTCTCCATCCAGGCCCAGGTGGTCAACCTGCTCGACGACCTCCAGCGGGAGCTCGGGCTGACCTACCTGATCATCGCGCACGACCTCTCGGTGGTCCGGCACGTCTCCGACCGGGTCGCGGTGATGTACCTCGGCAAGATCGTCGAGATCGCCGACCGGGACTCGCTCTACCGCAGCCCGAGGCACCCGTACACCACCGCGCTGATGTCCGCCGTGCCGGTGCCCGACCCGCGCCGCCGGCAGCGCGCCGGGCGGGAGCGGATCCTGCTCAAGGGCGACGTGCCCTCGCCGATCAACCCGCCCAGCGGCTGCCGCTTCCGCACCCGCTGCTGGAAGGCCCAGGAGATCTGCGCGAGCCAGGAGCCGCCGCTCACCGCGGCGACCGCGGGGCACCAGGTGGCCTGCCACTTCCCCGTCTCCGAGGACAAGGCGCTCGCCTCCGCGTGACCGTCCGATCGGAGGGGAGGCTCGGCCGGGTCACACTGGTGCGGTGACCTCGCAGATCTTCCCCTCCGACGTGCAGCAGTCGCTGGACCTCGTCGGCATCTTCGTCTTCGCCCTCTCCGGGGGGCTGCTCGCCGTCCGCAAGAACATGGACATCTTCGGCATCTGTGTGCTCGCCGAGGTCACCGCGCTCGGCGGCGGCGTCATGCGCGACCTCGTCATCGGGGCCACCCCGGTCGCCGCCTTCACCAACCTGGGCTACTTCGTCGATCCGCTGATCGCCGCCGTGGTCGTCTTCTTCCTGCACCCCGAGGTCGAACGGATCAACCGGTCCGTGCAGACCCTCGACGCGCTCGGCCTCGGCCTGTTCTGCGTCACCGGCACCGCCAAGGCCCACGACTTCGGCCTCGGCGCGGTTCCCTCCGTCGCCCTCGGCATGGTGACCGCGGCCGGCGGCGGCGTCATGCGCGACGTCCTGGCCGGCGAGATCCCCTCGCTGCTGCGCTGGGACCGCGAGATCTACGCCGTGCCCGCCCTGGTCGGCGCCGCGCTGGTCGCCGTCCTGATCGCCCTCGACGGCCTCACGGCCGTCACCGGCACCGCCGCCGCGCTCACCGCGTTCGGTCTGCGGATGCTCGCCCTCAAGTACGGCTGGCGCGCACCACGGGCCTGGCGCCGCAACGGTTCTCGCACCAGCGAGGAGTAGGCGAGCCGCCGTACGCCAGCGAGATCGCCTCCGCTGTGCAGAGCAGCTCGGGCACCAGCTTCACCAGCTCGGCCGGCGACACCCGGTCGGTCGGCGCCGACAGCGCGCAGGCCGCGACCGCCCGCCGGTCGCTGCCCGCCACCGGCGCCGCCACGCAGGTCCCCGCCTCCGGGTGCTGGGTCGACTCCGCCGCCCAGCCCCGCCGGCGCACCGCCGCCAGATCGGCCGACAGCTCGTCCTCCGCCCGGCCGTCCTGCGGCAGCCCGGCCAGCAGCACCCGGCCGATCGCCGTCCCGGCGGCCGGCACCCGCCGCCCGATCCGGGTCGGCCGGCCCGCCGCGCCGCCCCACCGCCCGGCCAGCTCGTCGAGGTACAGCACCTCGTCGTCCTGCAGCACCGCCAACTGCACCGTGCAGCCGAAGCGCTCGTGCAGCGAGGCCAGGTACGGCGCGGCGACCTGCCGGACGTCGATCTCCTGCAGCGCCCGCTGCGCCAGCGACAGCACCCGGCCACCCACCCGGTAGCGCCGGTCGGACAGCCGGTGGACGAATCCGTGCTCCTCCAGCGTGCGCAGCAGGCGCAGCGCGGTGGACTTGTGCACGCCGATCGAGGTGGCGGCCTGTTCCAGGGTGGCCGGGCCGTCGCCGAGGGATCCGAGCAGGGTCAGGGCGCGATCGACCGACTGCGACATTCCGCCCCCTGAGTCCTGGTTCCGGTCCGGCCGCGTGGTGGTGGCCGTCAGGCTAACCGCTCGTGGGCCGCGCCCCGTACCGGGTTGCCCGGACGGGCAGCGCCGCGGTGCGCGGTGTCCGGTGGCCTGATCGGTCCGGTGCGAGCCGGGGGACCTCTACAATCGGATGGTTATGCCATACCTGGACCATGCGGCGACCACGCCGATGCTGCCCGAGGCGATCGCCGCGATGACGGCGCACCTGGGGGTCGTCGGCAACGCTTCCTCCCTGCACGCGGCCGGCCGTCGGGCCCGCCGGGTGGTCGAGGAGGCCCGCGAGTCGCTGGCCGAATCGCTCGGCGCCCGGCCCAGCGAGATCATCCTCACCGGTGGCGGCACCGAGTCCGACAACCTGGCGGTCAAGGGCCTGTTCTGGGCCCGCCGCGGCGCCGACCCGGCCCGTACCCGGGTGCTGTGCAGCCCGGTCGAGCACCACGCGGTGCTGGACGCGGTGCACTGGCTCGCCGAGCACGAGGGCGCCACCGTCGACTACCTGCCGGTGGACGCGCTCGGCCGGGTCCACCCGACGGCGCTGCGCGAGGCGATCGAGCGCGACCCGGCCTCGGTCGCGCTGGTCACCGTGATGTGGGCCAACAACGAGGTCGGCACGGTCCAGCCGGTCGCCGAACTCGCCGCGGTGGCGGCCGAGTACGGCATCCCGATGCACGCCGACGCGGTGCAGGCGCTCGGCCAGGTCCCGGTCTCCTTCGCCGACTCCGGGCTCACCGCGCTCACCGTCACCGGTCACAAGATCGGCGGCCCGTTCGGCATCGGCGCCCTGCTGCTGTCGCGCGGCGCGGCGCCGGTCCCGCTGCTGCACGGCGGCGGCCAGGAGCGCGACGTGCGCTCCGGCACCCTGGACGCGCCCGGTGCCGCCGGCTTCGCCGCCGCGGCGGCCGTCGCCGTCGAGCGGCGCGCGGAGCACGCCGTCACGCTGGGCGCGCTGCGCGACGAGCTGGTCGAGGCGGTGCTGGCCGCTGTCCCGGACGCGGTGCTCAACGGCGACCCGGCGGCGGAGGGGCGGCTGCCCGCCAACGCGCACTTCTCCTTCCCCGGCTGCGAGGGCGACGCCCTGCTGATGCTGCTCGACGCCCAGGGCATCGAGTGCTCCACCGGCTCGGCCTGCTCGGCCGGCGTCCCGCAGCCCAGCCACGTGCTGCTGGCGATGGGCGTCGACCCGCTGCTGGCCCGCGCCTCGCTGCGCTTCTCGCTGGGCCACACCTCCACCCGGGCCGATGTCACCGCCCTCACCGACGCCATCGCGCCGGCCGTCCAGCGCGCCCGCAACGCGGGTCTCGCGGCCGTCCGGCGCTAGGGTCCGGGCACCGGGGAAACCCCGGTGGAATGCCGGGCGGCACCACGTACGCTTGGACTCATCATGACTGACTTCCCGGGTGCCCCGACCGCTCCGTCCGCCACCGGCCGCCTGCGTGTGCTCGCGGCGATGTCCGGCGGGGTGGACTCCGCCGTCGCCGCCGCCCGCGCCGTCGAGGCCGGCCACGAGGTGACCGGCGTGCACCTGGCGCTCTCCAGCAACCCGCAGTCCTTCCGGACCGGCGCGCGCGGCTGCTGCACCATCGAGGACTCCCGGGACGCGCGCCGCGCCGCCGACGTGATCGGCATCCCGTTCTACGTCTGGGACCTCGCCGAGCGCTTCCGCGAGGACGTCATCGACGACTTCGTCGCCGAGTACGCGGCCGGCCGCACCCCCAACCCGTGCCTGCGCTGCAACGAGAAGATCAAGTTCGCCGCGCTGCTGGACAAGGCGATCGCGCTGGGCTTCGACGCCGTCTGCACCGGCCACTACGCCCGGATCGTCGACCTCCCGGACGGTTCGCGCGAGCTGCACCGCGCCGTCGACGCCGCCAAGGACCAGTCCTACGTCCTCGGGGTGCTCGACGCCGAGCAGCTCGCCCACTCGCTCTTCCCGCTCGGCGACACCACCAAGGACGTCATCCGCGAGGAGGCCGAGCGGCGCGGCCTGGCCGTCGCCAAGAAGCCGGACAGCCACGACATCTGCTTCATCGCGGACGGCGACACCCAGGGCTTCCTGGCCCAGCACCTCGGCACCGCCACCGGCGACATCCTGGAC
Organism: Kitasatospora sp. NPDC057595; assembly: GCF_042800875.1. Classification (NCBI taxonomy): domain Bacteria; kingdom Bacillati; phylum Actinomycetota; class Actinomycetes; order Kitasatosporales; family Streptomycetaceae; genus Kitasatospora; species Kitasatospora sp. NPDC057595. The sequence continues at coordinate 159,862 of NZ_JBHVGL010000019.1, forward strand.
GTCGACGGCACCAAGCTCGGCGAGCACGACGGCGCGTACGGCTTCACCATCGGCCAGCGCAAGGGCCTGCGGATCGGCCGTCCGGCCGCCGACGGCAAGCCGCGGTACGTGCTCGACATCTCCCCGGTGAACAACACCGTGACGGTCGGCCCGGTCGAGGGTCTGGACGTCACCGCCCTCACCGCCGTCCGCCCCCGCTGGTGCGGCACCGAGCCGCTGGCCGACGGCCGCTACACCGCCCAGCTGCGCGCCCACGGCGAGGAGGTCCCGGTGGACGCCTCGGTCGTCGACGACACCCTCCACGTCACCCTCGACAACCCCGCCCGCGGCATCGCCCCCGGCCAGGCCGTGGTGCTCTACGACGGCACCCGCGTCGTCGGCTCCGCCACCATCGCCACCACCCGGCGCCCGGCCGTGACCGTCTGAGCCCGGGCCGGGCACGGGAGCATCGTTCGACGGTCTCACCGGATCATCGCCGGTTCGACGTGAACGGCCCTTCAAGGCTCCTATTCTCCTGCCCATGAGTAACAGCGCCGGGAAGTCCGAGTCAATGCCGCTCCACTCGGTGTCCGTCGCAGGGGTGGTGGTGCGGGAGGACGGCCGGGTGCTGGCGATCCGGCGGGCCGACGACGGGACGTGGGAGCCTCCGGGCGGGGTGCTGGAGGTGGCGGAGGCCGTCGAGGACGGCGTGCGCCGCGAGGTGTTCGAGGAGACCGGGATCAAGGTCGGCGTGGAGCGGCTGACCGGTGTCTACAAGAACGTGAGCCGCGGAATCGTCGCCCTGGTGTTCCGCTGCGGGCCGGAGGGCGGGAGCGAGCGGCTCTCGGAGGAGTCGACCGCCGTCGACTGGCTCACGCCGGGCGAGGTCTGCGACCGCATGGCCGAGGTGTACGCGGTGCGCGTGCTGGACGCGCTGCGGCACAGCGTCGAACCGTGCGTGCGAGCCCATGACGGGCGGCAGGTGCTTGGCTGACGGTCGCGAGCTGCCCGGAGGGCGCGTGGCATGAGCTTCTACGAGCGGTACGGCGACTTCGTCGAGGAGCTGGAGCGGATCGCACCGGAAGGCGTCCGGATCGAGTGGTCCGGGGACGTGCTGATGATGCAGGCGTCGCCGCCGAACGTGCACCAGCTCAACCTTGCGTTGTTGCGCGGGCAGTTCGAGCGGCATGCCCCCGATGGGCACCTCCCCAGCGAACGCACCAGGATCGTCAGCCCGGACGTCTCCAAGGGGCGTGAGCCGGACCTCACCTACCTGCCGGTGGGGGTCCTCTCCGAGCCGGGCAACCGGGCGCCGGCCTCCGAGGCGCTGATCGCCGTCGAGATCGTCTCGCCGTCCAACCCGGGCAACGACTGGATGGACAAGCTGCACGACTACGCCGTGATGCGCGTCCCGCTCTACCTGATCGTGGACCCGCGCGAGCAGACCGTGACGCTGTTCTCCGAGCCCGACCACGACCGGTACCACACCCGCAGCGACCGGAAGTTCGGCGACGAGATCCACATCCCGGAGCCCTTCGGGTTCACGCTGAGCCTGGCGGCGCTCGTGCCGTACAAGGGCTGAGGAACAAAGGTGGTGAAGGAGAGCGGCGGGGCGTGATAGACCGGATTCCACTATGAATATCTGCGTTTTCTGCTCCGCTGCCTCGCTCGACGACCGTTACTCCGCCCCCGCCGCCGAGTTCGCCCGGCTCCTCGGGGAGGGCGGGCACACCCTGGTCTGGGGTGGCTCGAACACCGGGCTGATGGGGGAGCTGGCGGACGGGGTGAAGGGGGCCGGCGGGCAGCTGGTCGGGATCTCCGTCGAGTTCCTGAAGCACAAGTCGTACGAGGGCGCCGACGAGCTGGTCGTCACCGCCGACCTCGCGGAGCGCAAGGCGCTGCTGCTGTCGCGTGCGGACGCGGTCGTCGTCCTCGTCGGCGGGCTGGGCACGCTGGACGAGGTGACCGAGGTGCTGGAGCTCAAGAAGCACGCGCTGCACGACAAGCCGGTGGTCGTGCTGGACACCGAGGGCTTCTACGCGGGCCTGCGGACCCAGCTGGAGCGGATGGACACGGAGGGCTTCCTGCCGCGCCCGCTGGCCGAGCTGATCACCTTCGCCGACACCCCGGCCCAGGTCTTCGAGCAGCTGAAGGCCTGAGAGGATCGGGACCATGGCCACTCATCTGATCACCGGCGCCGGCTCCGGCATCGGCGCCGTCCTCGCCGAACGTCTCGCCGAGCGCGGTGACGAGCTCTGGCTGCTGGCCCGCGACGCGCGCCGGGCCGCCGAACTGCGCGAGCGCTTCCCCGGCGCCAGGACCCTGGTCGGCGACCTCGGCGACCCGGCCAAGCTGTCCTGGGCCTTCGGGCACCAGGCGCTGCCGGTCGAGCTGGACTCGCTGCTGCACGTGGCGGGCATGGTCGAGCTGGGCCCGGTCGGCGATCTGCCGGTCAAGGCCTGGCAGGACACCCTGAACGTCAACCTGGTCGCCCCCGCCGAGCTGACCCGGCTGCTGCTGCCCTCGGTGCGGCTGGTGAAGGGGCACGTGGTGTTCGTGAACTCCGGTGCCGGGCTGCGCGCGAGCGCCGAGTGGTCGGCGTACGCGGCGAGCAAGCACGGGCTGAAGGCGCTCGCGGACGCGCTGCGGCTGGAGGAGCACGGCAACGGCGTGCGGGTCACCTCGGTGTACCCGGGCCGCACCGCCACGGCGATGCAGGCCAAGGTGCACCAGCAGGAGGGCAAGCAGTACGACGCCGGGCAGTGGATCGAGCCCGAGTCGGTGGCGAAGGCGGTCCTGGCCGCGCTGGACGCCTCCCGGGACGCGGAGATCACCGACATCACCGTCCGCCCCGGGCGCTGAGCGAGCCGCGGCGGCGCGCGCACTAGGCTCGGGCGGGTGAGCAACGGACACCCCTTCCCCGACCTGGTCGGCGCCGCCACCGGCGTCGGCTCGCTGCCCGGCACCGACGCCCGGGAGGCCGCCAAGACCTCCACCGGCGCGCTGGAGCACCTCCCGTTCCTCCCGGAGCTGCCCGCCCGCGGGCCCGGCGCCGACATGATCGGGCGCTCCGCCGGTCTGCTGGTGGAGCTGTTCGCGCAGACCGAGCCGAGCGGCTGGCGGTTCGCCGACCGCCCCGGCCGGGACACCCGGCGCGCCCACTCCTGGCTCGGCGAGGACCTCGACGCGCTGGAGGAGTTCACCCAGGGGTACACCGGCGCGCTCAAGGTGCAGGCGGTCGGCCCGTGGACGCTGGCCGCCTCCGTCGAGCTCAAGCACGGCGAGAAGGCCCTCGCCGACCCCGGCGCCTGCCGGGACATCGCCGGCTCGCTGGCCGAGGGCCTGCGCCGCCACCTCGCCGAGGTCCGCCGGCGGGTGCCCGGCGCGCAGGTGGTGCTCCAGCTCGACGAGCCCTCGCTGCCCGCCGTGCTGGCCGGCGAGGTGAAGACCGCCAGCGGCTTCCAGCGGCTGCGCGCGGTCGACCGCCAGCTCGCCGAGGAGGCGCTGCGGGACCTGATCGGCGCCCTGGACGCACCCGTCGTGGTGCACTGCTGCGCCCCCCGGGTGCCGCTGCCGCTGCTGCGCCGGGCCGGGGTGGCCGGTGTCTCGCTGGACTTCTCGCTGCTGACCGAGCGTGAGGACGACGACCTCGGCGAGGCGGTCGAGGCCGGCACCGTGCTCCTCGCCGGTGTCGTTCCCTCCACCGACCAGGCCCCTGCTCAATCAAGGGCGATGTCGGACCCGGCCGGTAGTGTCCAGGGTGTCAGGACGTTGTGGCGCAGGCTCGGGTTCGCCCCGGAGCTGCTGGGCCGCCGTGTGCTGGTGACGCCCACCTGCGGGCTGGCCGGGGCCTCCCCGTCCTACGCCCGTACCGCGTTGTCACTCAGCGTGAAGGCGGCCCAGAGCCTGGTGGACAACCCGGAATGAGAGATTGACGGAGGGCTTGCGGTGGTGGCTGTCGAGGGCTGGGAGGACGTTCCGGCGGAGGTGCGCAAGCGGCACGCGGAGCTGGCGGCCGAGATCACCGACCACCGGGCCCGCTACTACGAGCAGGACGCGCCGGTCGTCAGCGACGCCGAGTTCGACGCGCTGATGCGCGAGCTGGAGGGGCTGGAGGCGGAGCACCCGGCGCTGGTCACCCCGGAGTCGCCCACGCAGCGGGTGGGCGGCGCGCCGACCCTGCTGTTCGCCCCGGTCGAGCACCGGGAGCGGCTGCTCAGCCTGGACAACGCGATGGACGACGAGGAGCTCGCCGCCTGGGCCGAGCGGGTCGCCACCGAGCTGGCCGGCATCGAGTACCACTACCTGTGCGAGCTCAAGGTGGACGGCCTGGCCGTCAACCTCACCTACGAGAACGGCCAGTTGGTGCAGGCGGCGACTCGCGGCGACGGCCGGGTCGGCGAGGACATCACCGCCAACGTCCGCACCATCAAGGAGATCCCGCACCGGCTCCAGGGCGACGACGTCCCGGAGCTGGTGGAGATCCGCGGCGAGGTCTACTTCCCGACCGAGGCCTTCGAGGCGCTCAACGCCTCCTTCGCGGAGGAGAACGAGCGCCGCCGGGTGGAGAACGAGGAGCGCGCCAAGGAGGGCAAGCGGCCCCGGGCGATGATCCGGTTGTTCATGAACCCGCGCAACGCCGCCGCCGGCTCGCTGCGGCAGAAGGACCCGCTGGTCACCGCCTCCCGTCCGCTGCACATGGTGGTGCACGGCATCGGGGCGCGTTCCGGCTTCGACATCGACTGCCAGTCGCACGCCTACGACCTGCTGCGCGAGTGGGGCCTGCCGACCGCGCGGCACAACCGGGTGGTCGGCACGCTGGCCGAGGTGCGGGAGTTCATCAAGAACTTCGGCGAGCAGCGGCACTCGGTCGAGCACGAGATCGACGGCGTGGTCGTCAAGGTGGACGAGATCGCCCTGCAGGGCCGGCTCGGCTCCACCTCGAAGTCCCCGCGCTGGGCGATCGCCTGGAAGTACCCGCCGGAGGAGGTCACCGGGAAGCTGGCCGCGATCAAGGTCGGCATCGGCCGCACCGGCCGGGCCACCCCGTACGCGGTGCTGGCCGAGCCGGTGAAGGTGGCCGGCTCGATGGTGCAGTACGCGACCCTGCACAACCAGGAGGTCGTCAAGGCCAAGGACGTCCTGCTCGGCGACACCGTGGTGCTGCGCAAGGCCGGCGACGTGATCCCGGAGATCCTCGGCCCGGTGTACGACCTGCGGGACGGCACCGAGCAGGCCTTCGTGATGCCCTCGCACTGCCCCGAGTGCGACAGCGAGCTGCGGCCGATGGCCGAGGGCGACATCGACCTGCGCTGCCCCAACGCCCGGTTCTGCCCGGCCCAGATCCGGGAGCGGATCGCCTTCCTCGGCGGGCGCTCGGCGCTGGACATCGAGGGGCTCGGCTACGTCGCGGCCACCGCGCTGACCCAGCCGCTGCAGCCCGCCGAGGCGCCGGTGGGAAACGAGGGCGACATCTTCGGCCTGACGGTCGAGCAGCTGCTCCCGATCAAGGTGCTGGTGCGCGACCAGAAGACCGGCATGCCGAAGCTCGACGACGAGACCGGCGAGGAGAAGGAGGTGTTCTTCTTCGCCACCACCGCCGGTGCGCCGAAGAAGAACACCGGGCTGATGCTGGAGAACATCGAGAAGGCCAAGGACCGCCCGCTCTGGCGCTTCCTCAACGGCCTCTCGATCCGGCACGTCGGCCCGGTGGCCGCCCAGGACCTCGCCCGGGAGTTCCGCGACCTGGACGCGATCTTCGCGGCGAGCGAGGAGCGGCTGGCCGCCACCGAGGGCGTCGGCGCGGGCACCGCACGCTCGATCATCGAGTGGTACCAGGTGGACTGGCACCGGGAGATCGTCGAGAAGTGGCGCGCCGCCGGCGTCCGCTTCACCGAGGAGGCCGCGGAGGAGGAGGGCGAGCGTCCGCTGGAGGGCCTGACGGTCGTCGTCACCGGCACTCTGGCCGGGCACACCCGGGACGGCGCCAAGGAGGCGCTGACCTCGCGGGGCGCGAAGGTGACCGGCTCGGTGTCGAAGAAGACCCACTTCGTGGTCGCCGGCGACAACCCCGGGTCCAAGTACGACAAGGCCGTGCAGCTCGGGCTGCCGGTCCTGGACGACCAGGGCTTCGCGATCCTGCTGGAGCAGGGGTCGGCCGCCGCCCGGGTCCACCTGGGGCTGCCGCCGGAGCCGGAGGAGGCGCCGGTGAAGAAGGCGCCCGCGAGGAAGAAGGCCGCCACGAAGGCGGAGGCGGAGGCGCCGGCCGGGGAGCCCACCGAGGCGCCCGCCGCGGAATCCGTCGAAGCGTCCGCCGAGGAGCCGGGGGAGGAGCCCGCCGGGGACTGACCCGCGCGCGGAAGCCCCGAATCCGGCTTGTTATCGTCCTGATGCAACGTCATCGGGTGCCGCACAGTGTTAGCGGGCATCGTGACACTGTGCGGCACCGGGGCACGGTGGCGTATGTCCGGTTGTCTGAAAGTCTGCCCGTCGGGTGAAGCCACGCATACCCTGGAGCGCAACAGAGTGTCAGCAGGGGTGGGGGGACCGGCTGAGCCGGACTCCGCGGGGTCGCTCCGTGCCCGGCAGGCTGCCGGTACCGGTACGGTGCCTCACCGCTAGGCGGCCCGACGGGGCGGGCCCGACGGAGGACAGGGCTTATGGATCGTACGACCGGCGGCGCGCCCACACGCCCGCCGCACGGGGTGGCGGGGGCCGTCCTGCTGCTCGGCGTGCTGCTGGCCGGCGCGGCGCCGCTGATCCCGCTGGCCGTGCTGGTCTACCGCTACGAGGCCGAACTGCTGCCGCTGTTCGCGGTGCCGCTGGCCGTCCTGGTCGCCGCCTGGCGGATCGCCCGCGACCGGGCCCGCGACCAGCTGACCGATCCGCTGACCGATCTGCCCAACCGCCAGGCGTTACTCCTCGCCGCCCAGGAGGCCATCGCCGAGCACTCCGAGGGGTACAGCGTCGGGCTGATCCTGCTCGACCTCGACCGCTTCCGGTCGCTCAACGACACCCTCGGCCACACCGCCGGCGACCGGCTGCTCGTCCACATCGCCCGCCGGCTGCACCGGGCCCTGCGCTCCGGCGGGGCGGCCGGCAGCGCCACCCGCGAGTCCATCGACGACGTCTTCGCCGGACTGCCCCGGCACTACCGCGGCCGGCCGATGGTGGCCCGGATGGGCGGCGACGAGTTCGCCGTGCTGCTGCCCGGCATCGGCTGCCCGGACTCGCTGGAGAAGGTGGCCAAGGCGCTGATCGCCGAACTGGCCGCGCCGATCCGGCTGGACGGGCTGCTGCTCGTCCTGGAGGCCAGCGCGGGCGTCTGCGTCTTCCCCCGGCACGCCCAGGACGCCGAGTCGCTGCTGCGCCGCGCCGATGTCGCGATGGGCCACGCACAGCGCGGACGTACCTCGGTCGAGCAGTACCACGAGGCGCAGGACGCCGACACCCCGTACCGGATCGGACTGCTGGGCGACTTGCGGCGGGCCCTGGAGACCGGCGAGGTGCAACTGCACTACCAGCCCAAGGTGGCCTTCGACGGCCGGGTGGTCGGACTGGAGGCGCTGCTGCGCTGGGAGCGCCCGGGCCAGGGCCGGGTCTCGCCGGACGAGTTCGTCGGCCTCGCCGAGTCCAGCGGGCTGATGCCCCGGCTGACCGACTACGTGCTGGAGGCCGCCGTCGGCCAGCTCGCCCACTGGCGCGAGCAGGGCCTGCAGGTGCAGGTCGCGGTGAACGTCTCACCGCGCGACGTGCTCAACCCCGGCTTCGCCCAGCGGGTCGCCGGCCACCTCGTGCGCCACCAGGTGCCGGCCCACGCGCTCCAGCTGGAGATCACCGAGCGGCTGCTGCTTGACGACTCCCGGCGGGCCGCCGACACCCTCGCCGAACTGCGCGGCTACGGGGTCGGGATGTCCCTGGACGACTTCGGGACCGGCCACTCCTCGCTGGTGCGGCTGCGCAGCCTGCCGGTCGGCGAGCTGAAGATCGACCGCTCCTTCGTCTCCCGGATGGTCGCCGACGACCACGACGCGGCGGTGGTCCGCTGCTCGGTCGAGCTGGCCCACTCGCTCGGCCTGACCGTGGTCGCCGAGGGCGTCGAGGACGACGAGACCTGGGAGCGGCTGAACTGCATGGGCGTGGACGCGGTGCAGGGCTGGCTGGTCTCCGCGGCGCTGCCGGCCGAACAGGCCACCGCCTGGCTGCGGGTGCACCGCACCGGCGCCCCGCCGGTGGAGCGGTTCGCCGCGGCCTCCGCCGACCGGCTGCCGCCGGTGGCCAAGCCCGCGCTGCCGCCGGTGGTCCAGGCGGTGCAGGCCGCCGCGGTGGAGGTCCAGGTGCCCAAGCAGCAGAGCTGGGCGCCGACCCGCCCGCAGTAGAACGGCATCGGACCGGCACCGGAGCGGCCGTGGAGCGGCCGTGACCCGGCGGTGGAGCCGCCCTGGGCGGCCGCGCGCGGCCCCGTGCGGCGGGGGTGACCCCGGACCGCCGCTGGTCGTTGGCCGGTGGCCGGGCCGCGCCCCATAGGATGGGGCCACAGACCACGAGGACGGGAGCGCCGGACCGGCCGCTCCCGGCCCGGGTCCGGGCCGCCGGAAGGCGGATCCGGGCCTCACCAGAACTCACCCTGAGGATCGCTGCATGCCTGGCATCACGCGCGAGGAGGTCGCCCACCTCGCTCGGCTGTCGCGTCTTGAGTTGCAGGCCGAAGAGCTGGACCACTTCGCCGAGCAGCTCGACGTGATCATCGGCGCGGTCGCCCGCGTTTCCGAGGTCGCCGGACAGGACGTCCCGCCCACCTCCCACCCGCTGCCGCTGACCAACGTCATGCGCGCGGACGAGGTCCGGCCGTCGCTCACCCCGGAGCAGGCGCTGGCCGGCGCCCCGGCCGCCGAGGAGCAGCGTTTCCGCGTTCCCCAGATCCTCGGGGAGGACTGACCGAGATGACCGACCTGATCCGTTACACGGCCGCCGAGACGGCCACCGCCATCGCCAAGGGCGAGGTCTCCGCCGTCGAGGTCGCGCAGGCGCACCTGGACCGCATCGAGGCCGTCGACCAGAAGGTCAACGCCTTCCTGCACGTCGACACCGAGGGCGCGCTGAGCGCGGCCCGGGCCGTCGACGACAAGCGCGCCAAGGGCGAGGAGCTGGGCCCGCTGGCCGGTGTCCCGCTGGCGCTGAAGGACGTCTTCACCACCAAGGGCGTGCCGACCACCTGCGGCTCGAAGATCCTCGAAGGCTGGATCCCGCCGTACGACGCCACCCTGACCTCGCGGCTCAAGGACGCCGGCGTCGTCATCCTCGGCAAGACCAACATGGACGAGTTCGCGATGGGCTCCTCCACCGAGAACTCCGCCTACGGCACCACCGGCAACCCGTGGGACCTCTCCCGGATCCCCGGCGGCTCCGGCGGCGGCTCGGCGGCCGCGCTGGCCGCCTTCGAGGCCCCGCTGGCGATCGGCACCGACACGGGCGGCTCGATCCGCCAGCCCGGCGCCGTCACCGGCACCGTCGGCGTGAAGCCGACCTACGGCTCGGTCTCCCGCTACGGCCTGGTGGCCTTCTCCAGCAGCCTGGACCAGGGCGGCCCGTGCGCCCGCACCGTGCTGGACGCGGCGCTGCTCCACGAGGCCATCGCCGGCCACGACCCGCTGGATTCCACCTCGATCGACGCGCCGGTCCCGGCCGTGGTCGAGGCGGCGCGGATGCGCGATGTCCGGGGCATGCGGATCGGCGTGGTGAAGGAGTTCGCGGGCGAGGGCTACCAGGCCGGCGTCATGCAGCGCTTCAACGAGTCGGTGGAGCTGCTGCGCGAGCTGGGCGCCGAGGTCGTCGAGGTCTCCTGCCCGTCGTTCACCCTGGCGCTGCCCGCGTACTACCTGATCGCGCCCAGCGAGGCCTCGTCCAACCTGGCCCGGTTCGACGCGATGCGCTACGGCCTGCGGGTCGGCGACGACGGCACCCGCTCCGCCGAGGACGTCACCGCGCTGACCCGTGAGGCCGGCTTCGGCCCCGAGGTCAAGCGCCGCATCATCCTCGGCACCTACGCGCTCTCCTCGGGCTACTACGACGCCTACTACGGCTCGGCCCAGAAGGTGCGCACGCTGATCTCCCGCGACTTCGACGCGGCCTTCGCCGGCGTGGACGTCCTGGTCTCGCCGACCACCCCGACCACCGCCTTCCCGATCGGCGAGCGCGCCGACGACCCGATGGCGATGTATCTGGCCGACCTCTGCACGATTCCGTCCAACCTGGCGGGCAACGCGGCCATGTCGCTGCCCTGCGGCCTGGCCCCGGAGGACAATCTCCCGGTCGGCCTGCAGATCATCGCACCCGCGATGGCGGACGACCGCCTGTACCGCGTGGGCGGCGCCGTCGAGGCCGCACTCAACGACAAGTGGGGGCACACCCTGCTGGAGGAGGCACCGGCACTGTGAGCAAGATCGAGAAGGCCAAGGGCTTCAAGCACTCGAAGCCCGGGCTGTGGCTGTCCATCGGGACCAGCACGTTCGGCGCGATCTCCATCGTCAAGGACGTGCGCAAGGCCCGCGACGAGAGCGACACCCTCAAGCTCGTCAACGCCCTGATCGGCGCCGCCGCCCTGGTCACCGGCACCGCCCTGCTGGTGCGCGAGCTGCGCCGCCTCGGCGACGACGACGTCCTGCTGGGCTGACCCAGCCGTGGGGCCCCGGCCCGTACCCGCCGTACGGAGGGGTACGGGCCGGGCGCCCGCACCACCGAAGACTTTTGAGTGAAGGGGACGCTGTGAGCGTCAAGAACCTGGTCTCCTACGAGGACGCTCTCGCGTCGTACGACCCGGTGATGGGCCTGGAGGTCCACGTCGAGCTGGGTACCAAGACCAAGATGTTCTGCGGTTGTTCGACCGAGCTGGGTGCCGAGCCGAACAGCCAGGTCTGCCCGACCTGCCTGGGGCTGCCGGGCTCGCTGCCGGTGGTCAACGCGGTGGGCGTGGAGTCGGCCGTCAAGATCGGCCTGGCGCTGAACTGCGAGATCGCCGAGTGGTGCCGGTTCGCGCGGAAGAACTACTTCTACCCGGACATGCCGAAGAACTTCCAGACCTCGCAGTACGACGAGCCGATCGCCTTCAACGGCTACCTCGACGTGCAGCTGGAGGACGGCTCGACCTTCCGCGTGGAGATCGAGCGCGCCCACATGGAGGAGGACACCGGCAAGTCCAGCCACGTCGGCGGCGCGACCGGCCGCATCCACGGCGCCACGCACTCGCTGCTGGACTACAACCGGGCCGGCATCCCGCTGATCGAGATCGTCACCAAGCCGATCACCGGCGCCGGCGAGCGGGCCCCCGAGGTCGCCCGCGCGTACGTCGCCGAGCTGCGCGAGGTGATCCGCTCGCTGGGCGTCTCCGAGGCCCGGATGGACAAGGGCCAGATGCGCTGCGACGTCAACCTGTCGCTGCGCCCGAACGGCACCGAGACCTTCGGCACCCGCTCGGAGACCAAGAACGTCAACTCGCTGCGCAGCGTCGAGCGGGCCGCCCGGTTCGAGATCCAGCGGCACGCCACGGTGCTGACCGACGGCGGCACGATCGTCCAGGAGACCCGGCACTTCCACGAGGAGGACGGCTCCACCACCTCCGGCCGGATCAAGGACAACGCCGAGGACTACCGGTACTTCCCGGAGCCGGACCTGGTGCCGATCGCCCCGGCCCGCGCGTGGGTCGAGGAGCTGCGTGCCGCGCTGCCCGAGCTGCCCCGGGTGCGCCGGGCCCGGCTGCAGGCCGAGTGGGGCCTGTCGGACAAGGACATGCAGTCGGTGCTGAACGCCGGTGCCGTCGAGCCGATCCAGGAGACCATCGCCGCCGGCGCCCCGGCCGACCAGGCCCGCAAGTGGTGGATGGGTGAGCTGGCCCGCCGGGCCAACGAGACCGGCACCGAGCTGGCCGAGCAGCCGATCACCCCGGCGCAGGTCGCCCGGGTCACCGCGCTGGTCGCCGAGGGCAAGCTGAACGACAAGCTGGCCCGCCAGGTCATCGAGGGCGTGCTGGCCGGCGAGGGCGAGCCGGACGAGATCGTCGAGAAGCGCGGCCTGGCCGTCGTCTCGGACGACTCCGCGCTGGGCGCCGCGGTCGACCAGGCCATCGCCGAGAACGAGGCGATCGCCGCCAAGATCCGTGACGGCAAGGTCGCCGCGGTCGGCGCGCTGGTCGGCGCGGTCATGAAGGCCACCCGCGGTCAGGCCGACGCGGCCCGCGTGAAGGATCTGATCCTGGAGAAGCTGGGCGTCTCCGCCTGAGTTTCCAAGGTGTCTAAGGCGGTCTAAGGCCCCCTTAGTCGTCAGAGGCCCGTCCGAGGCCCGGTCTTACCCCCTGCCAGGGGTGGGGCCGGGCCTTCGTCGTCCCCGTGGCAGGGTCCCTAAGGAGATCGCGCCCCGGAAGATCCGCAAGCCTGCCGATGCCGGCCACCCCCCTGGGGGAGGAGTCTCTCCTCAGTAGACGGAAGAGACGAAGAACCCACGAGGGGAACCACCGTGATCGAGTACGAGCTCATCAAGCAGCAGGGGCGGGAGCTCCGGGCCGAGGCCGAGCACCAGCGGCTGGTCCGGGCGGCGCGGACCGCCGAGCGCGCGGGCCGGCGGCCGAGCGCCGGCCGGCGCACCCGGCGGCGCGCCGTGCGTCCCGGCGAATGCTGACGGACCGGCACCCGGGTGCCGAGCGGGCAACGGAGGGGGAGGCGGCACGGGGGTGCGCCTCCCCCTCCGGGCTTCTGCCGGGCCTCTCAGCGCGTTCGCCGGGCCTCTCGGGGCGTTCGCCGGGCGCGATAACCCCTCGGAGCCGGCCGGGCCTCTGTGGCATGCTCGCCTCCATGCAGCAGACCTCGGTGAGTCCCGTCTTCGTCGGCCGCGATCCGGAGCTCACCGACCTGATGGACGCGCTGCACCGGGCCGGGCGCGGCGAGCCGCAGACCGTGCTGATCGGCGGCGAGGCGGGCGTCGGCAAGACCCGGCTGCTGGAGGAGTTCCTCCGCCGCGCCGACGACCGGGGCGTGCTCACCACCGACGGCGGCTGTCTGGAGATCGGCGCCGAAGGACTGCCGTACGCGCCGCTGGCCACCGCGCTGCGCCGGCTGCACCGCTGTCTGGGCACCGACCTGGAGCACGCCGCCGCCGGGATGGAGGGCCATCTCGCCCGGCTGCTGCCCGACTTCGGCGAGGCCGACGGCGAACCCAACGACGAGTACGGCCGGGCCCGGCTGTTCGAGCACACCACGAGGCTGTTCGAACGACTCGGCACGGACCGTACTTTCGTGCTCGCCGTCGAGGATCTGCACTGGTCCGACCGCTCCACCCGGGAGCTGCTCGCCTACCTGGTCCGCACCCTGCACCGGGCCCGCGTCCTGCTGGTCGCCACCTACCGCAGCGACGACCTGCACCGCCGCCACCCGCTGCGGCCCTTCCTGGCCGAGCTGGAGCGGCTGCGCACCGTCCGCCGGCTGGAGCTGGAGCGGTTCGGCCCCGGCGAGGTGGCCGCGCAGCTGGCCGGCATCCTCGGCACCGCCGTGCCCGACCGGCAGCTGGTCGAGCGGGTCCACCGCCGCTCGGAGGGCAATCCGTTCTTCGTCGAGGAACTGGCCACCGCCCTGCGGGAGGGCGGTTCGGCCGGGCTCACCGACTCCCTGCGGGACATCCTGCTGGTGCGGGTCGAGGCGCTGGACGAGGAGACCCAGCGGGTCCTGCGGATCGCCGCCGAGGGCGGGTCCTGCGTCGAACACGCCCTGCTCGCCGCCGTCCTGGAGGACGAGGAGCAGCTGATCGCCTCGCTGCGCGCCGCGGTCGGCGCCAACATCCTGCGCCCGGACCCCGACGGTGACGGCTACCGGTTCCGGCACGCGCTGGTCCGCGAGGCCGTCTCGGACGACCTGCTGCCCGGCGAGCGGCACCGGATCAACCGCCGGTTCGCCGAAGCCCTGGAGGCCGAGCCGCAGCTGGTCGGCGCCGACGCCCGCCCGGCCCGGCTGGCCAACTACTGGTACCACGCGCACGACCCGGTCCGGGCCCTGCCGACCGCGCTGGACGCCGCCCGGGCGGCCCGCCGCCGCAACGCCTTCGCCGAGCAACTGCGCATGCTGGAACGGGCCCTGGAGCTGTGGGACGAGGTCCCCGCCGAGCAGCTGGCCGGCACCCTGCGCCCGTACGACTGGGCCGAGACCTACCCGCCGTGCTCCTGCGACGACGACCGGCACGACGAGGACTGCGACCGGCTCTGCCTGATCGACGTGCTGGCCGAGGCGGTGGTCGCGGCCCGCCGCAGCGGGGACCGGGAGCGCGGGCTGAGCCTGGCGAAGCGGGCGCTCCAGCTCGTCGACGAGACCGAGCACCCGGCCCGCGCCGCCTGGTTCCGGATCAACCGCGCCCGGATGCTCGGCCATCTGCGCCGCTCCGGCGACGAGGCGGAGATCGCCTACGCGCACCGGCTGGTCGAGCCGTTGCCGCCGTCCGCCGTGCAGGCCGAGGTGTTCGCCCTCGGGGCCGGCGCCGGGATGCTCTCCAACTCCCGCCCCGAGCTGATCGCGCTCGCCGAACGGGCCGCCCGGATCGCCCGCGAGGTGGGGGCGCACACGGTCGAGCAGCACGCCCTGATGACGCTCGGCGGGCTGCGCAACGACCTGGACACCGACCCGGAGGCCGGGGTGGCCCAGCTGGCCGCGGCGGTCGAAGCCACCCGCCGGCTCGGCGCCACGGACCTGCTGCTGCGCGGTCTCAACAACCTGGCCTCGGTGCAGCGCGGCCTCGGCCGGCCGGAGGAGGCCGTGGCGCTGGCCCGCGAGGGGCTGGACTCGGCCCGCCGCAACGGCCTGCAGCGCAACATCGGCGCCATCCTGACCGGCAACCTCGCCGAGGCGCTGCTGGACCTCGGGCGGATCGACGAGGCCGAACTGGTGCTCGCCGAGGGGGACCTGACCAGCCCGACCGGCACCCACGCCGAGTTCCTGGACCGGCTGCGCGGCGACCTCGCCCTGCTCCGCGGCGACCTGGCCGGCGCCACCGCGCTGCTCGCCGGGGCCCGGGCCGCCAACCGGGTCGGCCAGATCCAGCACTCGGTGCCGATCAGCCGGCTCGCGGTACGGATCGCCGCCCTGGCGGGCCGCCCGCTGGAGGCCCGCGCCGAACTGCTCGCCGCCCTCGTGGAGGAGGTCCCGCGCGGCTACCTGGCCGACTACTACCCGCTGCTGGTCGACGGCGCGGGCGTCGAGGCCGACAGCCGGGGCCTGCCGCAGGCCGGGCCGGGCCGGGCCGCGGTGCTGGCCCGGATCGCCGGGGCGGCGGCCGGGCTGCACCCGGCGGCGCCGCTGCACCACGGCTGGGCCCGGCTGCTGGAGGGCGAACTGGCCCGGGCCGAGGGGGCGGACACCCCGGCGCACTGGGCCGCCGCGATCGAGTGGCTGCGCCGGACCGGGCTGCCGCACCCGCTGGCGCTCGCGCTGCTGCGGGCCGGCGAGGCCGAGGTGCTGGCCGGGCGCCGTGAGGCCGGGGCCGGACTGCTGCGCGAGGCGCGGGAACTGGCCTCCGCGCGGGGCGACGCCGGGCTGCGGGCCGAGATCGACGCGCTGGCCGAGCGGGCGGGCCTGACGCTCGTCGCGGGCCGTCCCGCACCGTCCGCGGCGCCGCCGGCCGGGGGGTCCTTCGGCCTCACCCCCCGTGAGCGGGACGTGCTCCGATTGCTCGCGCGGGGGCGCACCAACCGGCAGATCGCCGAGGAGCTGTACATCTCGCCGAAGACGGCGAGCGTGCACGTCTCCAACATCCTCGGCAAGCTCGCGGTGGGCGGCCGGGTCGAAGCCGCCGCGCTGGCCCACCGTTTGCGGCTGTTCCCGGAGGATCTGGCGCCGGCCGCCGGCTGAGCGCCGCCGCCCGGCGCCCGCCCGTCCGCCGTCGCGGCCCCGGCCGCCCCGTCGCCGGCCCGGCCGGTACCGCCCGGGCGCCGCCCCGTGCTCCCGTGCGCGCCGCGTGAGCCCCCGCCCGCGCGCCCCCGCCAACCGGCCCGTTCCGGTGGAATCGGGCGTAATTCCCCACCCGGAGGCCATTACTCTAAGTTGAGTGTGCGTGTCATTGAGTGACCAAAGTGGTGTAGGGTCCCGAACGGGAACATCGGTGTGGCGGGACGGCCGGCAGGCCCCCCGCCCCCTGGGCCACCGCCCTGACGGGGCGCCAGGTCACCGCGCACGGCCACCAGGCGCGCGGCCGGTGGTCCGTGACCGGGGCGCGAGGTCCCGGGCCGGAGGGGGAGAGGCCGAGTGAGCTCCACCGACGCGGTGCTGCCCGGAGCCGGACGGCCGGAGGCGCCGGACGCCGACCTGCTCGTGGGCGGACCGCCGCCCGTGAGCGGTCCGCCGGTGACCGGTGCGCCCGTCGGCGTCCCGCTCCCGTCGGGCCCGCCCCCGCGCGGCGCGTCCCGGCACGCCGTCCACGCACCGGCCCCACCGGCGCCCGGACGCGGCAGACCCGGGGCGCTGCGCCGGGCGCTCTACAGCCGCAAGCTGCCCGGGGCCGTGCTGGGCGTGCTCTGCCTCGCCTACACGCTCGGCGCGGCCTTCGGCTGGGGATCGCGCCGGATCGCCGTCTTCATGGGCGACTTCGGCCTGGCCGCCGCCGCCCTCGCCGCCGCGCTCTCCTGCCTCGCCTACGGCTGCACGGTCGGCGGCCACGCCCGCCCGGCCTGGCTGCTGTTCGGCCTCTCCTCGCTCATGGTCGCCTTCGGCAACGGCACCTGGGGCTGGTACGAGCTGGTCGAACGCACCCCGCTGCCGCCGAACTCGCTCGCCGAGTACGCCTTCCTGCTCTTCGCCCCGCTCGCCATCACCGGCGTCCTGGTACTCGCCCAGCGCCCGCGCAGCGCCGCGGGCTGGCTCTGCCTGCTGCTCGACGGCTGGCTGGTGGCCGGCTCGCTGTTCACCCTCAGCTGGAGCCTCGCGCTCGGCCGCACCGCGGCCGGCGAGGCCGGCTCCCCGCTGCGGCTCGCGCTCAACCTGGCCTACCCGGTGCTGGACATCCTGCTCGTCTCGCTGGTCGTCGGCCTGCGCTTCGGCGGCCGGGACGGCAACCGGGCCGCCGTCCACACCGCCATGGTCGGCCTCGCCGTCACGGTGCTCTGCGACGCCCTGTTCACCTCGCCCGAGCTGCGCAGCAGCTACCACTCCGGCGAACTGCTGGACGCCGGCTGGTTCGCGGGCAGTCTGCTGCTCGCCTGGGCGCCGTGGTCCCCGCGCTGGCGCCGCCCGCTGCGCGAGCACCCCGCGGTCGGCGGGCTGCCGCGCCGCCGGGTGGCCACCACCTTCAGCGCGCTCACCCCGTACGCGGCCGCCGCCGTCTGCACCGCCGGGATCCTCTACAACGCCCTCGGCGGGCGCTCGCTCGACCGGGTGGTGGCCTCGGCCGCCTGCACCGTGGGCCTCGCGCTGATCCTGCGGCAGGGCATCATGCTGCTCGACAACCTCTCGCTGGCCCAGGAACTCGCCCACAAGGAGGCGCACTTCCGCTCCCTGGTGCAGGGCTCCAGCGACGTCATCATGATCGCCGGTGCCAACGGCGTGCTCTCCTACGTCTCGCCGGCCGCGCTCGGCGTCTACGGGCGCGATCCGGAGGAGCTGGTCGGCGGCAACCTGCTCGACCTCATCCACCCCGAGGACGTCGACCGGGTGCTGCTGGAGGTCCGCCGCTTCCTGGCCCGCGGCCGGCTCGCCGCCCATCGCGACCCGGGCGGCGAGCCGCTGCCCGCCGCCCGGGTGGAGTGCCGGATCGGCTCCGGCGCCGGCGAGTGGCTGCACGTCGAGTCGACCGTCGACCGGTACCGCGACGGCCTCATCCTGAACAGCCGCGACGTCACCGAACGCGTCATGCTCCAGGCCCAGTTGCAGCACAACGCGTTCCACGACCCGCTCACCGACCTGCCCAACCGGGCGCTGTTCACCCAGCGGCTGCGCACCGCGCTGGCCATCCGCGGTCCGCAGGACGAGGCCGGTGCCGGGGTCGCCGTGCTCTTCCTCGACCTGGACGGCTTCAAGGCGGTCAACGACACCGCCGGCCACCAGGTCGGCGACGAACTGCTCGTCCAGGCCGCCCGCCGGCTCCAGGGCGCCGTGCGCTGCGGCGACACCGTCGCCCGGTTCGGCGGCGACGAGTTCGCCGCGCTGGTCTGCGGCCCGCTCGGCCGTCTCCAGGTCCAGGAACTCGCCGACCGGCTGCGCACCGCGCTCTCCGAGCCGTACTGGATCGGCGGCAGCGAACTCAGCGTCGCCGCCAGCATCGGCATCGCCTTCGGCAGCCCCGAACGCGGCCCGGCCGCCGATCCGCGCGCCGCTGCCGACGAGCTGATGCGCAACGCCGACCTCGCGATGTACCGCGCCAAGTCCGAGGGCAAGGGCCGGGTGATGCTCTACAGCCCGGCCATGCGCGCCGACCTGGAGCGCCGCACCGAACTGGACGAGCGGCTGCGGGCGGCCGTCCGGGAGGGCGGCTTCGCCCTGCTCCACCAGCCGGTGGTGGACCTCGCGAGCGGAGCGGTCACCGCCGTCGAGGCGCAGGCCCGCTGGCGCTCCGCCGAGGGGCTGCTGCTCACCCCCGCCGAGTTCCTGCGCTCCACCGAACACCGCGACGCCGCCGCCCGGTTCTCCCGCTGGCTGGTCCGCGAGGCGGTCACCGCCGCCGCGCTGCGCCGCGCCCTGCCCGCCCGCGGCCGTCCGGACCCGCCGCCGGTCCCGGTCTCGGTCCGGCTCTCCGCCGAGCGGCTCTGCGCGCCCGGCCTGTACGAGACGGTGGCCGCCGCGCTGCGCGACAGCGGGCTGCCGGGCGGCCAACTGATCGTCGAGGTGGCCCGGATGGGCCCGGACGAGCTGGCCGACGAACTCGGCCGCCGGCTCGCCGCGCTGCGTCGGCTCGGCGTCTCCACCGCGCTGGCCGGCTTCGGGGCCGGCGGCGGCTCGCTCGGCGCGCTCGCCCGGCTGCCCTTCGACGGCCTCAAGCTGGACCGCTCGCTGGTCCACGACCTGGGCGACTCCGCGCTCGCCCGCACGCTCGCCGGGCACGCCCTGCGGCTCGGCCGGGACCTCGGACTGGTCACCGGAGCCGAGGGCGTCGACCTGCCCCGCCAGGTGGCGGTGCTGCAGGAGTTGGGCTGCCGCCAGGTGCAGGGCTCGGCCTTCTCCGCACCGCTGGAGGAGGCCCGGCTGCGGCGCGCGCTGGCCCGCCGCGTCTACCCGGTGCCGAGGCCGCCCGGCCCGCCGCCGGTCCGGCGGGTGTACCTGACCGCGGACACTCGGACGAGTGGGCGCGCGGAGGGCGGAAGGGGACGTGTCGCAGCTCACCGCAGCCCCTCCGACCTGCCCGAACATCCGGCCGTGGCGGGCCCGGGAACGGGTCCGCATGGCGAGACTGTCATCCCACCTGCTTGACAGTCGGGCCTTGACGGGAGGAAGGTCGTTGCCATGCGCACCCGAATTCTCGTACTTGGCGGGCGCGTCGGCTGAGCGGGCCATGCCCCGCTCGTGACAGACCGACGCGCCACCCCTCGCATGCCCTTGGGCACGAGGGGTTTTTTGTTGCACCGACGCCGTTCCACCACTGCAAGACCCCTGGCCCCGTGGCCCCGCGAAAGGGACGATTGGGGCAGAGCCGGCGATCGGCCCGCAAGCGGGACCCCACCCCTCGACCCCCCGGGGCCCGCAACCACCGGGCCGGCCAGAACCGAGAAGAGACAGGCAGATGACTGAGCACGCCGCAGCCCCCCGCCGCGGGGACACCCCGGCCGCCCACGCTCCCGCTCCGCAGCACGTCGTCGAGACCATGACCGGCGCCCAGTCGCTCATCCGCTCGCTGGAGGCCGTCGGTGCGGACACCGTCTTCGGCATCCCCGGCGGGGCCATCCTTCCCGCGTACGACCCGCTGATGGACTCCACCAAGGTGCGTCACATCCTCGTCCGCCACGAGCAGGGCGCCGGTCACGCCGCCACCGGGTACGCGCAGGCCACCGGCCGGGTCGGCGTCTGCATGGCGACCTCCGGCCCGGGTGCCACCAACCTGGTCACCCCGATCGCCGACGCGTACATGGACTCGGTGCCGATCGTCGCGATCACCGGCCAGGTGGCCTCCCAGGCGATCGGCACGGACGCCTTCCAGGAGGCGGACATCTGCGGCATCACCATGCCGATCACCAAGCACAACTACCTGGTCACCGACCCGGCCGAGATCCCCCGGGTGATCGCCGAGGCGTTCCACATCGCCGCCACCGGCCGCCCCGGCCCGGTCCTGGTCGACATCGCCAAGGACGCCCTGCAGGCCACCACCACCTTCCGCTGGCCGGTCGAGACCTCGCTGCCCGGCTACCGCCCGGTGACCAAGCCGCACGCCAAGCAGATCCGCGAGGCCGCGAAGCTGCTGGTCACCGCCAAGCGCCCGGTCCTGTACGTCGGCGGCGGCGTCATCAAGGCCGGCGCCACCGCCGAGCTGCGGATCCTCGCCGAGCTGACCGGCGCCCCGGTGGTCACCACCCTGATGGCGCTCGGCGCCTTCCCGGACAGCCACCCGCAGCACCTGGGCATGCCCGGCATGCACGGCTCGGTCCCGGCCGTCACCGCGCTGCAGAAGGCGGACCTGCTCTTCACCCTCGGCGCCCGCTTCGACGACCGGGTCACCGGCAAGCTGGACAGCTTCGCGCCGTACGCCAAGGTCGTCCACGCCGACATCGACCCGGCGGAGATCGGCAAGAACCGCCCGGCCGACGTGCCGATCGTCGGCGACGCCCGTGAGGTGCTGGCCGACCTGATCGTCGCCGTCCAGGCCGAGTTCGACGCCGGCCACAAGGGCGACTACAGCGAATGGTGGGAGCGGCTCGACGAGTGGAAGCGGACCTACCCGCTGGGCTACGAGCCCGCGGCGGGCGGCCAGCTCTCCCCGCAGCAGGTCATCGAGCGGATCGGCCGGCTGGTCGGCCCGGACGCCATCTACGCCGCGGGCGTCGGCCAGCACCAGATGTGGAGCTCGCAGTTCATCCGCTTCGAGAAGCCGGGCACCTGGCTCAACTCCGGCGGCGCGGGGACCATGGGCTACGCCGTGCCGGCCGCGATGGGCGCCAAGGCGGGCCGTCCGGAGAGCGCGGTCTGGGCGATCGACGGCGACGGCTGCTTCCAGATGACCAACCAAGAGCTGGTCACCTGCGCCCTGAACGACATCCCGATCAAGGTCGCGGTCATCAACAACGGCTCCCTGGGCATGGTCCGGCAGTGGCAGACGCTGTTCTACAACCAGCGCTACTCCAACACCGTGCTGCACTCCGGCCCCGGCCACGACGGCATCGAGCCGCCGGCCCAGGGCACCCGGATCCCCGACTTCGTCCTGCTCTCCGAGGCGATGGGCTGCGTCGGCCTGCGCTGCGAGCGCCCCGAGGACCTCGACGCGGTCATCGAGCAGGCGATGGCGATCAACGACCGCCCGGTGGTCATCGACTTCATCGTCCACCAGGACGCCATGGTCTGGCCGATGGTCGCGGCCGGCACCAGCAACGACGAGATCCAGTTCGCCCGCGGGGTGCGCCCCGACTTCGGCGACGACCTCGACTGAGCCCCTTCCGGAACGACCAAGGGAACCCACGACCCATGTCCAAGCACACCCTCTCCGTCCTGGTCGAGAACAAGCCCGGCGTGCTCGCCCGGATCGCCGCGCTGTTCTCCCGTCGGGGCTTCAACATCGACTCCCTCGCCGTCGGCCCCACCGAGCATCCGGACGTGTCCCGGATGACCATCGTGGTCAACGTCGAGGACCTCCCGCTGGAGCAGGTCACCAAGCAGCTCAACAAGCTCGTCAACGTGATCAAGATCGTCGAACTCGACCAGTCCGCTGCGATCCAGCGGGAACTGGTCCTGGTGAAGGTCCGCGCCGACAACGAGACCCGGTCGCAGATCGTCGAGATCGTCCAGCTGTTCCGCGCCAAGACGGTCGACGTGTCCCCGGACGCGGTGACCATCGAGGCCACCGGCAGCTCGGACAAGCTGGAGGCCATGCTCCGGATGCTGGAGCCTTACGGCATCAAGGAGTTGGTCCAGTCCGGCCTGGTCGCCATCGGACGCGGCGCCCGTTCGATCACGGACCGCTCGCTGCGCGCCCTCGACCGCAGCGCCTGACCCGCGCCCCATCTCAAACCCTGACTACTGCCCCACCCCTTCACCGGGTCCGCATACGGTAGGAACCGAAGCAGACCCAGGCAAACCACTCGCAAGGAGATGTGCCCCCGTGGCCGAGCTGTTCTACGAAGACGACGCCGACCTGTCCATCATCCAGGGCCGCAAGGTCGCGGTGATCGGCTACGGCAGCCAGGGCCACGCCCACGCGCTGTCCCTGCGCGACTCGGGCGCGGACGTCCGCGTCGGCCTGAAGCCGGAGTCGAAGTCCCGCCAGAAGGCCGAGGAGGCCGGCCTGCGCGTGGTCACCCCCGCCGAGGCCGCGGCCGAGGCCGACGTCATCATGATCCTGGTGCCGGACCCGATCCAGGCCGACGTCTACGAGGCGGACATCGCCCCGCACCTGAAGGCCGGCGACGCCCTGTTCTTCGGCCACGGCCTGAACATCCGCTTCGGCTTCATCAAGCCGCCGGCCGACGTCGACGTCTGCATGGTCGCCCCGAAGGGCCCGGGCCACCTGGTCCGCCGCCAGTACGAGGAGGGCCGCGGCGTCCCCGCGATCGTCGCCGTCGAGCAGGACGCCTCCGGCAAGGCCTTCGACCTGGCGCTGTCCTACGCCAAGGGCCTGGGCGCCACCAAGGCCGGCGTCATCAAGACCACCTTCACCGAGGAGACCGAGACCGACCTGTTCGGCGAGCAGGCCGTTCTCTGCGGTGGCACCGCCGCCCTGGTCAAGGCCGGTTTCGAGACCCTGGTCGAGGCCGGCTACCAGCCGGAGATCGCCTACTTCGAGTGCCTGCACGAGCTGAAGCTCATCGTCGACCTGATGTACGAGGGCGGCCTGGAGAAGATGCGCTGGTCGGTCTCCGAGACCGCCGAGTGGGGCGACTACGTCACCGGCCCGCGCATCATCACCGACGCCACCAAGGCCGAGATGAAGAAGGTCCTCGCCGAGATCCAGGACGGCACCTTCGCCAACACCTGGATCGCCGAGTACAAGGCCGGTCTGCCCAAGTACAACGAGTACAAGAAGGCCGACGAGGACCACCTGCTGGAGACCACCGGCAAGAAGCTGCGCAAGCTGATGAGCTGGGTCAAGGAAGAGGCCTGAGCGACGCCGGGGGCGCACTGAATCGGACCCTCTCGATTTTGTAACGCCCTTGTACAACTAGGCTGCTCCCGTCCGGGTGATTTCGCCGGACGGGAGCAGCCCGCTACCCAGCCCGCCGATACACTCCGAGTGCGCGTCAGGCCCACAGCGTCGTGCGTCTACCTACGCGGCATGCCACCTTCCCCCGCCCTCCACGCCACCTTCGTGCTCGGGGGAACCGGACAGTTAAGGACACACTGTCGTGAGCAAATCCGTAGTTCTGATCGCCGAAGAGCTCTCGCCCGCCACGGTCGACGCCCTTGGCCCCGACTTCGAGATCCGTCACTGCAACGGCGCGGACCGCACCGAGCTGCTGACCGCCATCGCGGACGTCGACGCCGTCCTGATCCGCTCCGCCACCAAGGTCGACGCCGAGGCGCTGGCCGCCGCCCGCAAGCTCAAGGTCGTCGCCCGGGCCGGCGTCGGTCTCGACAACGTGGACGTCTCCGCCGCCACCAAGGCCGGCGTCATGGTCGTGAACGCCCCGACCTCCAACATCGTCACCGCCGCCGAGCTCGCCTGCGGCCTGCTGATCTCGGTCGCCCGCAACATCGCGCCGGCCAACGCCGCGCTCAAGGGCGGCGAGTGGAAGCGCAACAAGTACACCGGCGTGGAGCTGAGCGAGAAGACCCTCGGCGTCGTCGGCCTCGGCCGGATCGGCGTGCTGGTCGCCCAGCGGATGTCCGCGTTCGGCATGAAGATCGTCGCGTACGACCCCTACATCCAGGCCGCCCGCGCCGCGCAGATGGGCGTCAAGCTGGTCTCGCTGGAGGAACTGCTGGAGGTCTCGGACTTCATCACCGTCCACCTCCCCAAGACCCCGGAGACCATCGGCCTGATCGGCGACGAGGCGCTGCACAAGGTCAAGCCGTCGGTCCGGATCGTCAACGCCGCCCGCGGCGGCATCGTCGACGAGGAGGCGCTGCTCAGCGCCCTGCGCGACGGCCGGGTGGCCGGCGCCGGCCTGGACGTCTACGCCAAGGAGCCGTGCACCGACTCCCCGCTGTTCGCCCTCGACAACGTGGTGGCCACCCCGCACCTGGGCGCCTCGACCGACGAGGCCCAGGAGAAGGCCGGCATCGCCGTCGCCAGGTCGGTGCGCCTGGCGCTGGCCGGCGAGCTGGTGCCGGACGCGGTCAACGTCCAGGGCGGCGTGATCGCCGAGGACGTCCGCCCGGGTCTGCCGCTGGCCGAGAAGCTCGGCCGGATCTTCACCGCGCTGGCCGGCGAGGTGGCGGTGCGGCTCGACGTGGAGGTGCGCGGCGAGATCACCCAGCACGACGTCAAGGTGCTCGAACTGTCGGCCCTCAAGGGCGTGTTCGAGGACGTCGTGGCGGAGACGGTGTCCTACGTCAACGCCCCGCTGTTCGCCCAGGAGCGCGGCGTCGAGGTCCGGCTGACCACCTCCAGCGAGAGCCCCGAGCACCGCAACGTCATCACCGTGCGCGGCACCCTCGCGAACGGCGAGGAGATCGCCATCTCCGGCACGCTGGCCGGTCCCAAGCAGATCCAGAAGATCGTCGGCGTGGACGCCTTCGACGTGGACGTGGCGCTCACCGACCACATGGCCTTCTTCAAGTACGAGGACCGCCCGGGCGTGGTCGGCGTGCTCGGCCGCCACCTCGGCGACGCCGGCATCAACATCGCGGGCATGCAGGTCGCCCGCGACGGCAGCGGCGCGCTGGCCTCCCTCACCGTGGACAGCGAGATCCCGCAGGAGGTGCTCTCGGCCATCGCCGCCGAGATCGGCGCCCGCTTCGCGCGCTCGGTCGACCTGGGCGCCTGAGCCCCGGACCGCCCCGCGCCGCACCTCGCGCCAGGGCCCGGACCGCCCCGCGCCGCACCTCGCGCCAGGGCCCGGACCGCCGTACGCACGGCGGTCCGGGCCCTGGCGCGTTCCTCCGGGTGACGGTCGTCTCAGATAGTAGGAAATCCAAGTATTCGTGCAGACACCGCAGGTCCCGGGCCTTACCGTGGTGGAAGCCGTACGGTGTGCCGCCCCTGCAGCCAGGGTGTGCGGCCCGTGCGTGCGCGTACGCCCCATGGGCAGGTGATCCCCGCCCGGTGTACCCCCCTCCTCCCCACCGCCGCGTCCGTCCCCACGGCGCGTATCGAACCAAGGAGCCCGGTATGCCCCCGACCGCCGACCGTCACGCCGCTTCCGCCCCCGCCGCCCCGCAGACCCGCGCTCCGCGCCGCCGCCGGGCCGCCGAGCCGAACCCCTTCGCCGCCGCCGCGCTCCAGCGCGCGCTGGACCGCCGCGACAACGGCGGCGTGACCGGCCACCACTGACCCACCGCCGATCGTCGGCCGATCTGCGGCCGGCCCTTCGCGCCGGGGGCGCCCGAGTGGCGTTCATCCGCCGAATGGGCCGAACGGGCTGACGGAATGTCACTCCAAGGGGTTCAACTTGCCACCGTTCGGGGGAGGTTGCTCGCCCTGACCGGCGCGATATTCCTAATTTGGGGCCCCCGGAAGGGTGATCGACGGCCGCGCGGGCGGGCGTCAGCGGTACGGGACGCGGATCAGTTCCCCCGGCCGGGGGAGAGGACCCCATGCGTCGTCCCACCGTCCGCCGACCGCTCGCCCGGATCGGCCTCGCCCTGGCCCTGCTGGCCGGACCGGCACTGCTCACCGGCGCCGCCCCGGCCGCCGGCAGTCCGCCGAAGGCCCCGCCCGCCCGGACCGCCGACCGGCCCGTGTCCGTCCTGCTGGAACTCGCCACCGAGCCAGTCGCCCCCGCCTGGCGGCGGGCCGGTGACGAGGCCCGGAGCCGGCGGCGCTCCCCGGACGCCGTCCGCCGGGAGGCGGCCCGGGCCGGCGCCGAGCAGCGGGCCCGCGTCTCCACCGCGCTCGACCGGCTGGCCGGGGCCGTCCACGGGGCGGTGCCCGCCGCCCGGGAGCTCTACCGCACCCGCACCCTGGTCGCCGGCCTCGCGGTGAGCGCGCCGGCCGGCCGGCTGCCCGCGCTGCGCACCCTGCCCGGGGTCACGGCCGTGCACCCGATCGTCCGCAAGGGGCGCGACAACGCCCACTCGGTGCCGGTCACCGGCGCGCCCGAGGTCTGGGCGGGCGGCCCGGTCGCGGGCGGCGCGCCCGAGGAAGGGGCGTCCGGCAGTACCGGGCAGGGCGTGCGGATCGGCGTCGCCGACAGCGGCATCGACTACACCCACGCCGACTTCGGCGGCCCCGGCACCGAGGAGGCGTTCCGGTCCGTCGACGGCGCCGGGCCCGCGCCCGCCGGGCTGTTCCCCAACGCCAAGGTGATCGGCGGCCGCGACCTGGTCGGCGACGACTACCAGCCCGACCCGGGCGCCCCGCACTACCAGCCCGACCCGCACCCCGACGACAACCCGATCGACTGCGACCGCAACGGGCACGGCACCCATGTGGCCGGCACCGCCGCCGGCCTCGGCGTCACCGCCGACGGACGGACCTACCGCGGCCCCTACCGGCCCGGCCTGGACCCGGCCGGCTTCAAGGTCGGCCCCGGCGCCGCCCCCGGCGCCCAGCTGTACGCGATCCGGGTCTTCGGCTGCGACGGCTCCACCGACCAGCTCGGCCAGGCCCTCGACCTGGCCGCCGACCCGGACGGCGACGGCGACCCGAGCGACCGCCTCGACGTCCTCAACCTCTCGCTCGGCAGCCGCTTCGGCTCCACCGACGACGCCGACGCCCTCGCCGTCGACCGGCTCGTCGCCCTCGGCACCGTGGTGGTCGCCGCCGCCGGCAACGAGGGCGACGTCTACGGCATCGGCGGCAGCCCCGGCACCGCCGCCCGGGCCGTCGCCGTGGCCGCCTCCGTCGACCCGCACGGCGACGCCGACGGCATCACCGTGCTCGACCCGCCGTCGCTCGCCGGTGTCGTCCCGGCCCACTGGAGCGCCCGCTACCGGGACTGGTCCACCGCCGACGTGACCGGCGAACTCGCCCTGCCCGCCGAGCAGACGGACGGCTGCGCGGCCTTCTCCGAGGCCGACCGGCAGCGGCTCGCCGGGCGGATCGCGGTGCTCGCCTGGAGCACCCGCGAGTCCGAGCGCGCCTGCGGCTCCGGCCCGCGCGCCGACCATGTCGCCGACGCGGGCGCGATCGGCGCCCTGCTGGCCGCCGACGACGACCACCTCGCCGAGATCTCCGGCAACGACCGGGCGCCGCTCGCCCTGCTCGGCCGCGCCGACGGCGAACGGCTGCGCGCGGGCGCCGCCGCCGGGACGGTCCGGGTCCGCCTCGCCGCGCCCGGCGACCCGCTGCACGGCGCCGTCGCCCAGGACCAACCGCAGCGGCTCGACACCCTCACCGACTTCACCTCGCGCGGCATCGGCGTGCCCGGCGTCGTCAAACCCGACCTCGCCGCACCCGGCGAGACCATCTGGTCCGCCCTGGTCGGCAGCGGTATCGGCGGCCAGCGCGAGGACGGCACCTCGATGGCCACCCCGCATGTCGCCGGGCTGGCCGCGCTGGTCCGCGCCGTCCATCCGGACTGGACCGCCGAGCAGGTCAAGGCCGCGCTGATGAACACCGCCGGGGACACCTGGCTCGGCGACGGCGGCACCGGCCCGGTCTACGGGCCCGAGCGCACCGGCGCCGGCCGGGCCGCCGTGGACCGCGCCGTGCGCACCCCGGCCGTCGCCTACGCGGCGGGGGAGGGGGCGGTCGAGGGCGCCGTCGGCGTCTCCTTCGGCCCGGTCGAGGCCACCGGGCCGCTCGCCCCGGTCCGCGAGGTCGAGGTGCGCAACCTCTCCGCCGCCCGGGTCGCCTACCGGACCGGCTACGCGGCCGCCACCGACGCTCCCGGTGCCCGCTTCGAGCTCGCGCCCGCCCGGGTCGAGGTCCCGCCCGGCGGCACCGCGCGGGTGCGGGTCACCCTCCGGGTGCCCGGCGCGCTCGGCCGCGCCCCCGACCCGACGACCGCCACCCTCCAGGGCGGCCGGGCCCGCAGCTACCGCGGCGAGCTCTCCGGCCGGCTGCTGCTCACCCCGGAGGACCC
Organism: Kitasatospora sp. NPDC057595; assembly: GCF_042800875.1. NCBI lineage: Bacteria > Bacillati > Actinomycetota > Actinomycetes > Kitasatosporales > Streptomycetaceae > Kitasatospora > Kitasatospora sp. NPDC057595. The sequence goes on from NZ_JBHVGL010000019.1 coordinate 188,123, forward strand.
GGCCGCCCCGGGGCTGCGGGTGCCACTGTTCGCCGCCCCGCGGGCCGCCTCCGACCTGGTCGCCACCACCCCCCTCCGGGCCGCCCACGGCGGCGTGCTGGTCCCGCTCACCGGCACCGGCGCCCCCGGCGGCGGACCCGGCCTGGTCAGCGCCTTCGCGCTCGGCGGGGAGGGCGGGCGCTGGCCCGACTGCCCGCCGGACAGCGGGGCGGCGGTCGGCCCCGGCGCGGGCTTCGTCCCGGAGGAGGACGGCACCGGGCAGGCCGGGCACCTCCAGGACCTCTGCGTCGAGCGCCCCGGCGACCGGGCGGCCAACCTGCGCGCGGTCGGTGCCGCCACCGACGCGCCCGCCGTCGCCGGGGACCCGCTCACCGAGGGCCGGCTCTACCTCGGCGCCCGGGTGTGGGCGCCGGCCGCCACCCCGGTCGGGCTGTTCGCCGTCCGGGCCTCGCTGGACACCGACGGGGACGGCGTCACCGACGTGATCGTCAAGGCCGACCGGCTGCGCGGCAGCGACGTCCTGGTGGCCCGTTCGCTGGACGCCCGGACCGGCGCCGAACTGGACGTCCAGCCGCTGAACGCCCGCTGGGGCGACACCGACACCGCCCTGCTGGACTCCGACGCGGTGGTCCTGCCGGTCCGCCTGGCCGCCCTGCCGGGCATCGGGGCCGGCCACAGCACCGTCCACTACGCCCTGTGGTCCGGCCTCACCGGCTCCGGCACCCCGGACCCGGCCGAGGCCTTCTCCGCGATCGGCCTGGAGGGCGCCCGGCCCACCCTCGCCGTCGACGTCCTGCAGCCCGCCGTCGACATCCGCACCGCCCCCGGCGCCGCCGCCGCGATCGCGGCCCCCGTCCGCCCCGCCACCGTCCTCGACATCCGCCGCACCCCCGGCGACCGGTCCCGGATCCTCCTCCTCCACCACCTCGACCCGGAGGCCCACCGCAGCCAGATCCTGACCCTGCCCTAGGAACGGCCGAGGGGCGTGCACGGATCCGTGCACGCCCCTCGAAAGGATGAAGTCCCGGGGGGATCGGTCCGAGTAGCCTGAGAAAGGCCACGAGGATGCCCGCATGGGAGGAACCACGAGCGTCGTGCCGTACCCCGACTGGCTTCGGCCCCCGGTCGATGGCTACACCGCCGAGGACCTCGACCGGCTGCCGGATCTCCCGCCGCCACGGGTCCTGGCGGAACGTACTGCGATGCGAAGGACGTCCTGCTCGCCATCGGGATCGTGTCGGAGGAGTCCCGGGAGCGCGACCGCGAGGTCAAGCCGCGCAAGTACGCCACCGCCGGAATCGCGCACTTCTGGCGCGTGGAGATGGGGGAGCACGAGCAAGCGGTGGTCCACACCCACGAACTCGACCCGGCGACCCGGCTCTACGGGCTGACCGGCATCCACCACAAGCAGCTGAAGCTGGACCGCCCGTTCCCGGTCGACATCGATCTGACCTGAGCCTTCCCGGGCGGTGGATTGTCCGGATGGTGGACGCCGGATGTCAGGCTGTGGGACACCGGAGTAGCCTCCGAACATGTCTCGCACGATTCGTCTCGCAGTCGTCCCCGGTGACGGTATCGGCCAGGAAGTGGTGGCCGAGGGCCTCAAGGTGCTGGGTGCGGTGCTTCCCGCCGATGTGAAGCTGGAGACCACCGAGTTCGACCTCGGGGCCCGGCGCTACCACCGCACCGGTGAGACCCTTCCGGACAGCGTCCTCGCCGAACTGAAGGCCCACGACGCGATCCTGCTCGGCGCCATCGGCGACCCGAGCGTGCCTTCCGGCGTGCTGGAGCGCGGGCTGCTGCTCAAGCTGCGGTTCGCCTTCGACCACCACATCAACCTCCGTCCGGGCCGGCTCTTCCCCGGGGTGAAGTCCCCGCTGGCCGGCGACCCGGAGATCGACTTCGTGGTCGTCCGCGAGGGCACCGAGGGCCCGTACGTCGGCAACGGCGGCACGCTGCGCACCGGGACCGAGCACGAGGTGGCCACCGAGGTCAGCCTCAACACCGCCTTCGGCATCGAGCGCGTGGTGCGCGACGCCTACCGCCGGGCCCAGGCGCGTCCGCGCAAGAAGCTGACCCTGGTGCACAAGAACAACGTGCTGGTGCACGCCGGCCACCTGTGGACCCGGATCTTCGAGCAGGTCGGCCGGGAGTTCCCCGAGGTCACCACCGACTACCTGCACGTCGACGCGGCGACCATCTTCTTCGTCACCCAGCCCGAGCGGTTCGACGTCATCGTGACCGACAACCTGTTCGGCGACATCCTGACCGACCTGGCCGCCGCCGTCACCGGTGGCATCGGCCTGGCCGCCAGCGGCAACATCAACCCGAGCGGCGCCTTCCCGTCGATGTTCGAGCCCGTGCACGGCTCGGCGCCGGACATCGCCGGCCAGGGCAAGGCCGACCCGACCGCCACCGTGCTGTCGGTCGCCATGCTGCTCGACCACCTCGGGTACCCCGCCGAGGCCGCCCGGATCGAGGACGCGGTCGCCGCGGACCTCACCGAGCGCACCGGGACCCGTACCACCGCCCAGGTCGGCGACGCGCTCGCCGCCCGAGTATCCGCCTAGGAGGCCGGAACCCGACAGACGGTGTTCCGGCCCCCACCGGGCCGGACCCCATAACGGCAGCTTGCGGACATCCAAGGAGTCCGCGACTGTTCGGCACGGCCCTCTGGATGCGAGTATCGACAGTGGGCCGTGTCGTCGTGCGTCCGTTCTGCCCGGCAAGGGCGGGACGCCACCGGCGGGCGGCCCGGACCAACCCCACGGTGAAGGACACACAGTCATGAGCACGCCCACCCAGGCGCCCATCACGTTCGACCTCAAGCCCTCCGCGCACCCGCTCTCCCCGGCGGAGCGCGAGGCCCGGCTGACCAACCCGGGCTTCGGGCGCGTGTTCACCGACCACATGGTCACCATCCGCTGGACGGAGGGCGTGGGCTGGCACGACGCCCAGCTGGCGCCCTACGCGCCGATCGAGATGGACCCGGCCAACATGACCCTCCACTACGGCCAGGCGATCTTCGAGGGACTCAAGGCCTACCGCCAGGCCGACGGCTCGATCGCGACCTTCCGCCCGGAGGCCAACGCCGCCCGCTTCCAGGCCTCCGCCCGTCGGCTGGCGATGCCCGAGCTGCCGGTCGAGGCCTTCGTCGAGGCGGTCGAGCTGCTCGTCCAGCAGGAGCAGGCCTGGGTCCCGAACGAGCCGGAGCAGAGCCTCTACCTGCGCCCGTTCATGTTCGCCACCGAGGTCGGCCTGGGCGTGCGCCCGGCCAACTCCTACCTCTTCATGATCATCGCCTCGCCGGCCGGCGCCTACTTCCCCGGCGGCGTCAAGCCGGTCTCGGTCTGGCTCTCCGAGGACTACGTCCGCGCCGCCCCGGGCGGCACCGGTGCCGCCAAGTGCGCCGGCAACTACGCCGCCTCGCTGGTCGCCCAGGCCGAGGCCGCCGCCAAGGGCTGCGACCAGGTGGTCTGGCTCGACGCCGCCGAGCACCGGTGGATCGAGGAGATGGGCGGCATGAACCTCTACTTCGTCTTCGGCGAGGGCGAGAACGCCCGGATCGTCACCCCCGAGCTGTCCGGCGCCCTGCTGCCCGGCATCACCCGCGACTCGCTGCTGCAGCTCGCCTCCGACCTCGGCTACGCGGTCGAGGAGCGCCGGATCTCCACCGACGAGTGGAAGCAGGGCAACGCCGACGGCACCCTCACCGAGGTCTTCGCCTGCGGCACCGCCGCCGTCATCACCCCGGTCGGCTCGGTGAAGTCCCGCGGCGGCGACTGGACCGTCGGCGCCGGCGAGCCCGGCCCGGTCACCATGGAGCTGCGCCGCGCCCTCCTCGCCATCCAGGGCGGCCAGACCCCCGACACCCACGGCTGGCTGCACAAGATCGTCTGACGATCCCCGGGTGCCCCGGGACACCGGGGCACCCGGAGCCGTAACCTCGAACTGCTCAGGTCGTTGAGCCCGGCGAAACAGAGGGAGGGACCCTGACCGCTCTGCCGCACGGATACGCCGAGACGTCGTGCGCTCCGGACCACGACCTCCTCGAAGCCTTTCTGGCCCTCGACACCCCCAAGGGGTTCAAGGCCGAGCTCATCGAGGGGAAGATCGTCGTGACCCCACCGTCGGACGGCGAACACGAGACGGTGGTTGGCAGGCTCAGCTGGCAAGTGGCCCGCCGGAGTGCCAAAGACATGGACTTCGGCGGTGGGAAGGGGCTGATCGTCCCGACCGGGAGGTTCATTCCGGACGGCACGTTCACGGTCCGCGGCGCGATGCTGGGCCACGGATCCTGGTCCGAGCCCGAGGGCGTTCTCATGGTTTCCGAGGTGACGTCGAGCAGGCCCGACGCGGACCGGCACGACAAGCGCAAGGAATACGCGGCTGCGGGCATCCAGCTCTACCTGCTGGTCGACCGTGACCGGAACGTGGTCGTGCTGCACAGCGAGCCCTCACGCGGCGACTACACCACCGTGACCACCGTCCCCCTCGGCGATCCGCTCGATCTGCCGGAGCCGTTCGACTTCACCCTCGACACCGCCGAGCTCGTCGAGTAGGTGTTCCGGATGGCGAGACGGGTGGGCCGCGGTCCGGAGGATGTGCCTAGACTGCGGGCGTGTCCTCGCTTTCGCTGATTATTAGCAGCAGGCGCGCCGGTCCGCAGTGACCGCCACCGCACTACCCGATGCGGGGCGACCACCAGCGTCCAGACCCGCGCGCAGACCTCTCGCACCCGCGAGGGGTCTTTTTGTTTCCCCCGGACCGGCCGGAGCCCCCACAAGGGGCCGAGGGACACCGGGTGCGCGCGGGATGCTGGACAGTGGAGCCGGACAAGAACCGGCAGAGCAGTAACCGACCTCCCGGAACGGAGAACCCAGGGTCATGACCCAGGCGAGCAACCTCCTCGACGACGCGTTCCACGTCTTCGACACCACCCTGCGCGACGGCGCCCAGCGCGAGGGCATCAACCTCACGGTGGCCGACAAGCTGGCCATCGCCCGGCACCTGGACGAGTTCGGCGTGGGCTTCATCGAGGGCGGCTGGCCCGGTGCCAACCCCCGGGACACCGAGTTCTTCGCCCGCGCCGCCCAGGAGCTGGACCTCCGGCACGCCCAGCTGGTCGCCTTCGGCGCCACCCGCCGGGCCGGCGGCCGCGCTGCCGACGACCCGCAGCTGGCCGCGCTGGTGAACTCCGGCGCGCCCGTGATCACCCTGGTCGCCAAGTCGCACGACCGGCACGTCGAACTGGCGCTGCGCACCACCCTCGACGAGAACCTGGAGATGGTCCGGGACAGCGTCGCCCATCTGCGCGCCCAGGGCCGCCGGGTCTTCATCGACTGCGAGCACTTCTTCGACGGCTACCGGGCCAACCGGGAGTACGCGCTCTCCGTGGTCCGCACCGCCCACGAGGCCGGCGCCGACGTGGTGGTGCTCTGCGACACCAACGGCGGGATGCTGCCCTCCGGCGTGCGCGAGATCGTCGCCGACGTCCTGGCGCAGACCGGCGCCCGGCTCGGCATCCACGCCCAGGACGACACCGGCTGCGCCGTCGCCAACACCCTGGCCGCGGTCGACGCCGGCGCCACCCACGTCCAGTGCACCGCCAACGGCTACGGCGAGCGGGTCGGCAACGCCAACCTCTTCCCGGTGGTCGGCGCGCTGGAGCTCAAGTACGACCGCCGGGTGCTGCCGCCCGGCAGCCTCGCCGAGATGACCCGGATCTCGCACGCGATCGCCGAGCTGGTCAATCTGACCCCCTCCACCCACCAGCCCTACGTCGGCTTCTCCGCCTTCGCCCACAAGGCGGGTCTGCACGCCTCGGCGATCAAGGTCGACCCGGACCTCTACCAGCACATCGACCCGGAGACGGTCGGCAACACCATGCGGATGCTGGTCTCCGACATGGCCGGCCGCGCCTCCGTCGAGCTCAAGGGCAAGGAGCTCGGCTACGACCTCTCCACCGACCGGGACCTCGCCGGCCGGGTGGTCGCCAAGGTCAAGCAGCAGGAGAGCCTCGGCTACACCTACGAGTCCGCCGACGCCTCCTTCGAGCTGCTGCTCCGCGACGAGGTGCGCGGCCGCCGGGAGCGCTTCTTCACGCTGGAGTCCTGGCGGACGATCAGCGAGCAGGGCCCGGGCGGCACCACGGGCAACGAGGCGACCGTCAAGCTCTGGGCCAAGGGCGAGCGGATGATCGCCACCGGCGAGGGCAACGGCCCGGTCGACGCGCTGGACCGGGCGCTGCGCACCGCCCTGGAGCGGATCTACCCGCAGCTGGCCGCGCTGGAGCTGGTGGACTACAAGGTCCGCATCCTGGAGGGCCAGCACGGCACCGGTTCCAAGACCCGGGTGCTCATCGACACCGCCGACGGCACCTCCACCTGGTCCACGGTCGGGGTGGCCGACAACGTGGTGGCCGCCTCCTGGCTGGCGCTGGAGGACGCCTACACCCACGGCCTGCTGCGGGCCGGCCTGGAGCCGGACGCCGCCTGAGGCCGGCTGAGGCCGCCCTGGCGGTGGGCGGAGGCAGGACAGCGCGGCCCGTGGACCGGAGGGTCCGCGGGCCGCGCCGTGCGGCCGTACGTCGTCGGGCACGGCCCCCGGTTCACCGCAGGCGGGCGAGGAGGGCGTGTTCGACGAGGGTGATGAGGGCGCTCTTGGCGCTGTCGCGGCGTCGGGCGTCGAGGGTGATGACGGGGGTGTCGCTGCCGAGCTGGAGTGCTTCGCGGACTTCGTCGGGGGTGTGGGGCTGGTGTCCGTCGAAGCCGTTGAGGGCGACGATGAAGGGCAGTCCGCTGTTCTCGAAGTAGTCGAGGGCGGGGAAGCAGTCGGCGAGGCGGCGGGTGTCGACGAGGACGACGGCGCCGATGGCTCCGC
>NZ_JBHVGL010000020.1:0-179858 GCF_042800875.1 Kitasatospora sp. NPDC057595
CGCCCGGTTACATTCCGAACCCGGAAGCTAAGCCTCACAGCGCCGATGGTACTGCAGGGGGGACCCTGTGGGAGAGTAGGACGCCGCCGAACAATCATTCCAAAAAGACCCCCTCCGGTTCAGGAGGGGGTCTTTTTGCGTTAACGTCTCCCCACCACATCGGAGCTCGGTGGAGAGGCGCGAACCGTTGCAGAACCTGACCCTGACCTGGCAGTCCGCCGGGGGTACCGCTGTCGCTCTCTACGGCGGCGCGTACGCGGCCGCCCGGGTGCGGCGGACGGGTCTCTCGGCGATCCTGCGGGAGGCCGGCACCCTGCTGGCACTGTTCGCGCTCTGGCAGCTCGTCGGGCGGCTCTCGCTGATGAGCACCGAGCACGCGCTGGACCGGGCGCGCTGGATCCACCGGACGGAGTTGGCGGTCGGGCTGCCCGACGAGGCCTCCTGGCAGGCCGCGGTGACGCCGTACCCGGCGCTGGTGAAGCTGGCGAACTACTACTACGCGTCCATGCACTTCACGGTGATGATCGCGGTGCTGCTCTGGGTCTTCCTGAGACATCGCGAGCGGTACGCGTGGGTGCGGACCACGGTGGTCGTCACGACGGCGGTCTGCCTGGCCGTCCAGTTCCTGCCGGTGGCGCCGCCCCGGATGCTGCCGGAGAACGGGTTCGTCGACGTGGCGGCGGAGTACGGGCAGTCGGTGTACGGCAACGCGGTCGGCGGGGTGGTCAAGGCGGCGCAGCTGTCGGCGATGCCGTCGGTGCACGTGGCCTGGTGCGTGCTGGTGGCGGTCGCGGTGGTGCGGGTGTCGAGGAGTCCGCTGCGCTGGCTGATCGTGCTGCACCCGGTGCTGACGATCACGGTGGTGGTGGTGACGGCCAACCACTTCTGGGCGGACGGCCTGGTCGCGGTGGCGATCCTGCTGCTGGCCTACGCGGCGCAGAGCGGCGTCGCCCGGTGGCGGGCCCGGCGTGCGGGGGACGTCCGGCCGGCGGAGGAGCAGGAGCGGCTGGCCGTTCGCGGCTGAGGGGAGCGGGGGACCGGTGCACGGCATGCCGGTGGGCCGGGCCCCGTGGGGGTAGGGTCCGGCCCACCGGTCGGCCTGCCGTTACTTGACCGGCAGGGCTTCGCGGCCCCACGCGCTGTTGGTCAGCGACGCGGTGGCCCAGTACCAGGCCGCCAGGCCGGAGGCGGCGGCGATCCAGCCGGCCGTCTTGGCGAGGCCGCCGGAGGTGCTGAAGGTCGCGATCGCGGAGAGCACCAGGGAGAGCGTCAGCAGGCCGTAGACGGCACGGCTGAACAGGCCCGCGTTCCAACTGGCCGCGGTCAGGGTGAGGGCGAGCAGGGCCCACAGGAGCAGGAAGAGGCCGGCCGCGTTCTTGCCGGCGCCGGAGGCCGTGGACCAGGTGGCCCAGAAGGCGCCGAGGCCGGTGAAGGCGGTGCCGGTGAAGCCCTCGCCGCCGCGGAACTGCCAGAGGCCCGCGATGAACAGGGTCAGGCCGCCGAGGATGTGGGCGAGGTGGGCCGAGTTCCCGGCGGCGGTGCCGCTGAGAATGCCGGTCGAGAGCAGACCGTAGGCGAGGAGGGTCAGGCCGAGTGCGAGGTAACCGAGGTTACCCGCGTCGGCGCCGGTGGAGCGGGCGTTCAGTGCCCCGGTAGCTTCGTTGCTCACCGGAGGCTCCTTTCACTCATGGGCGCGCGCAGGGCGCAGTGAACGCGGGTGAGTGTCGATGAAGTGAAGGCGCGTGACCGCTCCGGGCGCGCACGGCTGGAGCGTGCGACGGCTGCGGTCCGAATGCTGGGCCAGCGGGAGAGCCGCTGGTCACGTCCCCGCCGGGGGATTCCCCGGTGAGATCGGTGTACCCAGGGTGAGCGGGCTTGTACCCTTGTGAATAGCACATTTTGTGACGGCGTCCGACATGGTTCGGTCAGGCTCGGACAGCCGGAGCGACAGCGGTCGCACCGATGTGCTCAGACGGTTCGTTGGGCCGGCACCCGCAGGGTGAGGATCGCCATGTCGTCGGAGGGCGGCTCCGGGGCGAACCGCTCGACCGCCCGCTGCACGCGCAGTGCGACCGCTCCGGCGGTGAGTCCGGTGCAGCCGGTGAGCACCTCGGCGAGGCCGTCGTCGCCCAGCATCCGGCGGCCCTCGCGGCGTTCGGTGACGCCGTCGGTGACGCAGAGCAGGACCTCGCCGGGGTTGAGCACCAGGCGCTCGGCGGTGAGGTCGAGGTCGTCCATGACACCGAGCAGCGGCTGCGGGGTGGCGGCCCGGTCGACCTGGCCGTCGGTGCGCAGGCGCAGCGGCAGCGGATGGCCGGCGCAGACCAGGGAGAGTTCGGTACTGCCGTCCGGACGGGGTGTCAGCTCGCCGTACAGCAGGGTGAGGAAGCGGCTGCGGGCACCCTCGTCCAGGATGGCGGTGTTGAGCCGGCTGAGGACCTGCGGGGCGTCCAGGCCCTCGCGAGCGAGCAGCCGCAGCGAGTGCCGGGCGAGGCCGGTGACCGAGGCGGCTTCCGGGCCGGTGCCGCAGACGTCGCCGATGGCGAAGCCGTAGGTGCCCTCGCGGATCGGGAAGAGGTCGTAGAAGTCGCCGCCGACCTCGTTGCCCTCCCCGGCGGCCTGGTAGAAGACGTCCACCTCGACGCCGGGGATGTCGGGCAGGTCCGGGGGCAGCAGGCTGCGCTGCAGGGCCTGGCTGGTGGCGGTGCGCTCGGAGTAGAGGCGCGAGTTGTCGAGGGCGAGGGCGGCCCGGCGGGAGAGGTCCTCGGCGAGCTCCAGGACTTCCTGACGGAACCGCACGCCGGCCGCGGTGCCGAGGGCGAGCAGGCCGATCACCCGGTTGCGGGCGGTCAGCGGCAGGACGACGGTCTCGCCGAGCAGGCCGGTGAGGCCGGGTTGGTCGGTGAAGCCGTTGCCGTCGGCGGTGTCGGACGGAGCGTCCCAGAAGCGGGTGCCGTGGGTGGGGCCGGACTCCGGGGCGGGCGTCTTGTCCAGCAGGGCGCGCAGCGGGTCGATGAGGTCCTCGTCCTCGTGCAGGACGAAGGCGAGCGAGGCGGGGGCGCCGTGGTCGCCGTTGGTGTAGACGGCGCACCAGGAGGCGAGGGTGGGGACGGCCATCTGGGCCATCAGGGCGAGCGTCTGCTCGTGTTCGAGGGTGCCGGCCAGCAGGTCGGAGGCCTCGACGAGGAAGGAGAGCGAGCCCCGGCGCAGCCGTTCGAGTTCGGCGAGCCGGGTGGACTCGACGGCCAGGGCGAGCCGGTCGGCGGCGAACTGGAGGCGCAGCGCGTCCTCGTTGTCGTAGCGGCCAGGGGCGCCGGTGGCGATGCCGAGCGAGCCGATCAGCCGGCCCTCGACCTTGAGCGGCACGGTGAGCAGGGAGCGCAGTCCGCTGTCGTCGAGGACGGGCAGGCCGGTGGGCCGGGTGGCGAGGTCCTCGTGCACGGAGGGGAGGCGGGGTGAGTCGTAGCGGTTGCCGGTGTCGACCGGGAAGCGGCTGTGCGGGCGCGGTGCGGCGGGCAGGCCGGTGCTGGCGCGCAGTTCGAACTCGGCCTCGTCCTCGGTGGTGAGCAGCAGGTAGGCGGCGTCGGCGTCGAGGAGGTCGCGGGCGCGTTCGACGGTGTGCTGCAGCAGGGTGTCGAGGTCCTCGCCGGTGCCGAGGCCTGCCAGCAGGTCGAGCCGGGTGCCGGGTTCGCCGCGGTCGCCGGGCAGGGCGCGGGCGGGGGAGCGCAGGACGGCGCGGTCCTCGTCGAGGACGAGCAGGCAGAGCGTGCTGGGGGTTCCGTCGGTGTCGCGCAAGCGGACCTGGACGCCGTAGACGTCGACGGCGGTGCCGTCGGCGCGGCGCAGCGCGTAGCCGCCCTCCCAGCGGGCGAGCCGCAGGACGGCGGAGAGGCCGAGGCCGCCGTCGGCGGGCTGCGGCCACAGGGCGAGGTCGGCCCAGGGGCGGCCGAGCACGGTGTCGGCGGGGTGCTGGAAGAGGGCTTCGGCGTCGGGGTTCCAGGCGAGCACCCGGCCGTCGTCGTCGAGCTGGACGACGGCGACGTGGACCGGGCCGTTGCTGCGCGGCAGTTCGCCACCGGGGGTGGCGGGCAGGGCGTAGCGGGTGCCGGCGGTGTGCGCGGGCAGGGCGAGCCGGAACCAGACGGTCTTGCGGCCGGAGCCGTACTCGACGCCCCAGCGCTCGGCGAGCGCGGCGCACATCAGCAGGCCGCGGCCGCCCTCGCCGTCGGCGTCGGCGTAGTGGTCGGAGGCGGTGGTGGGGACGTCGGCGAAGCTGGGCAGGCCGCGTTCGGGGTGGTGGTCGGTGACCTCGATCCGGACGGTGCCGTCCTCGCGCAGGCAGCACACCTCGGCGGCGGTTCCGGCGTGCACGACCGCGTTGGTGACGAGTTCGCTGACCAGGACCACGGCGTCGTCGACGACCTCGGGCAGGCCCCACCCCAGTAGGGCGTCCCGGACGAAGGAACGGGCGGCACCGGCCGACCGACCCACGGGTTCGAAGGTGGCGGCTGCGCGCGCGGTGACCACGTTGCCACGTCTCCTCTGCTCTGGCCCTGGCTGTCCGGGGGTGGCGCCGCGTCCCTGGTGCGCGCCGACGGCGTGGGCGGCGGCGCCGGGGGCGGTTGTGGCCCGGTGCAGCGCTCCACCCTACTTTCCGCTTGGTTCCCCGTGGGGGCGGGGAGTCGAAACAGGCACCGGAGGGTGATTCTGCCCACCCGTTTCGGACGGGTCGGTGCCAACCGAGTGCAACCGCGCTTGTACCGGGCGCGAGTGCTGCCAGACTGGGGGGTCCGCGATGTCCGGTCCGAGCAGTACCGTCGTCGTGGGTCCCGGTGGGCCGGACCGGCCGTCGGGACGGTAGCGCCGGGACGGTGCTGCGCGGCGGGCCCCGATGGGCGCGGCCGCGGGCGCCGGACAGTTCACGATCTGGGAGGGGCCCGTTGAGTTCGGCCACCAAGGACGCAACCGGTACGACGCCGCCCGCTCAGCGGGGCGGGCGCCCCGGGGCCGCGCCGCGGAGCGCGGCCGGCCGGCGTGTCAACCACAGCCGCGGCGCCGAGCCGGCCGAGCTGCGCAAGCTGCTGGCCGCGTTGACGGCGATGCGGGACGGAAACTTCCGGCGCCGGCTGACGGTGCCCGGGGACGGTCCGCTGGCGGAGATCGCCGCGGTGTTCAACGAGGTGGCCGAGCGCAACCAGCACCTCACGGGCGAGCTGGCCCGGGTGCGGCGGGCGGTGGGCCGCGAGGGGCGGTTGAACGAGCGGCTGGAGACGGGTGCCGGTGAGGGTGCCTGGATGGCGGCGGTCGACAACTGCAACGCGCTGATCGACGACCTGGCGCGGCCGATGGCCGAGGTGGGCCGGGTGCTGACGTCGATCGCCGAGGGCGACCTCGACCAGAAGATGGAGCTGCGCTCGCTGCACAGCAACGGGGTGAGCCACCCGCTGCGCGGCGAGTACCTGAAGATCGGCCGGACCGTCAACGGGCTGGTGGACCAGCTGTCGGAGTTCACCGACGAGGTGACCCGGGTGGCCCGCGAGGTCGGCACCGAGGGCAAGCTGGGCGGCCAGGCGAAGGTCCGCAGCGTCTCCGGCAGCTGGAAGGACCTCGGGGACTCGGTCAACACCATGGCCGGCCGGCTGACCGCGCAGGTGCGCAACATCGCGCAGGTGACCACCGCGGTGGCCAAGGGCGACCTGTCCCGCAAGGTGACGGTCGAGGTGGCCGGCGAGATGCTGGAGCTGAAGAACACCGTCAACACGATGGTGGACCAGCTGAACGGCTTCGCGGCGCAGGTGACCAGCGTGGCCAGGGACGTGGGCACCGAGGGCAGGCTGGGCGGTCAGGCACAGGTGCCGGGCGTCGCCGGCGTCTGGCGCGACCTCACCGATTCGGTGAACTTCATGGCGGACAACCTGACGGGCCAGGTCCGCAGCATCGCCCAGGTGACCACGGCGGTGGCGCGCGGCGACCTCTCGCAGAAGATCGAGGTGGACGCCCGCGGGGAGATCCTGGAGCTGAAGAACACCATCAACACGATGGTCGACCAGCTCTCCGGCTTCGCCGAGCAGGTGACCCGGGTGGCCCGTCAGGTGGGCACCGAGGGCCGGCTCGGCGGGCAGGCGCAGGTGCCGTGGGCGGCCGGCGTCTGGCGGGACCTCACCGACAACGTCAACTTCATGGCGAACAATCTCACCGATCAGGTGCGCAACATCGCGCAGGTGACCACCGCCGTCGCCCGCGGCGACCTCTCGCAGAAGATCCAGGTCGACGCGCTCGGGGAGATCCTGGAGCTGAAGAACACCATCAACACGATGGTCGACCAGCTGGGCGCCTTCGCGGACGAGGTGACCCGGGTGGCCCGGGACGTCGGCACCGAGGGCATCCTCGGCGGCCAGGCGAGCGTGCCGGGGGTGTCCGGCACCTGGAAGGACCTGACCAACAGCGTCAACCTGATGGCCAACAACCTGACCAGTCAGGTCCGCAGCATCGCCGAGGTCACCACGGCGGTGGCCCGGGGCGACGTCTCGAAGAAGATCACCGTCGACGCCCGGGGTGAGATCCTGGAGCTGGTCACCACCGTGAACACCATGGTGGACCAGCTGTCGGCGTTCGCCGACGAGGTCACCCGGGTGGCGCGCGAGGTCGGCACCGAGGGGAACCTGGGCGGCCAGGCCCGGGTGCGCGGGGTGTCGGGCATCTGGAAGGACCTGACCGACAACGTCAACTTCATGGCGTCGAACCTGACCAGCCAGGTGCGGAACATCGCCGAGGTGGCGGCCGCGGTGGCCTCCGGTGACCTCTCCAAGAAGATCACCATCGAGGCCCAGGGCGAGGTCGCGGGGCTGGCCGGAACGCTCAACACCATGGTCGACCAGCTGTCGGCGTTCGCGGTCGAGGTGACCAGGGTGGCCCGCGAGGTGGGCACCGACGGCACCCTGGGCGGCCAGGCGAGCGTGCCCGGCGTGGCCGGTATCTGGAAGGACCTGACCGACAACGTCAACCTGATGGCCAACAACCTCACCGGTCAGGTGCGGAACATCGCGCTGGTGATCACGGCGGTGGCCCGCGGCGACCTGTCGCAGAAGATCGACGTCGACGCGCGCGGCGAGTTCCTGGAGCTCAAGACCAGCATCAACACCATGGTCGACCAGCTGTCGGCGTTCGCCGACGAGGTCACCCGGGTCGCCCGTGAGGTGGGCACCGACGGGCGGCTCGGCGGTCAGGCGCGGGTGCCCAGCGTGGACGGCACCTGGCAGGACCTCACCGAGTCCGTCAACGAGCTGGCCAACAACCTCACCCGGCAGGTGCGTGCGATCGCGCAGGTCGCCACCGCCGTGACCAGGGGCGACCTGTCGCTGCGGATCGACGTGGACGCCGCCGGCGAGCTCGACGAGCTCAAGGACAACATCAACCAGATGATCGCCAACCTGCGCGAGACCACCCGCACCAACCAGGAGCAGGACTGGCTGAAGACCAACCTGGCGCGGATCTCCGGCCTGCTGCAGGGCCGGCGCGACCTGGAGGCGGTGGCCTCGCTGATCATGACCGAGCTCACCCCGGTGGTCTCGGCGCAGCACGGCGCCTTCTTCCTCGCCCAGCCGGCCGGCCGCACCGCCGAGCTGATCACCGAGGACGACGACGAGAACGACACCGTGCTGCGGCTGATCGGCAGCTACGGCTACCAGCGGCGGGCGATGCCGACCACCTTCCGGCCCGGCGAGTCGCTGATCGGCCAGGCGGCGGTGGAGAAGCGGGCGATCATCCTCAAGGAGGCGCCGCCCGGGTACCTGAAGATCGCCTCCGGGCTGGGCGAGGCCTCGCCGGCCCACATCGTGGTGCTGCCGGTGCTGTTCGAGGGCCGGCTGCTGGGCGTGATCGAGCTGGCCACCTTCAGCTCGTTCACCACCGTCGCGCTGGACTTCCTCAACCAGATCGCCGACCTGATCGGCGTCACCGTCAACACCATCAGCGTCAACACCAAGACCGAGGGCCTGCTGCTGGAGTCCCAGCGGCTGACCGCCGAGCTCTCGATGCGGTCGGCCGAGCTGGAGGCGCGCCAGGAGGAACTGGAGCGCACCAACGAGGAGTTGCAGGAGAAGGCCGAGCAACTCGCGCAGCAGAACCGGGACATCGAGATCAAGAACAGCGAGATCGAGGAGGCCCGGCAGGTCCTGGAGGAGCGCGCCGAGCAACTCGCGCTGGCCTCCCGGTACAAGAGCGAGTTCCTGGCCAACATGTCGCACGAGCTGCGCACCCCGCTGAACTCGCTGCTGATCCTGGCCAAGCTGCTGTCCGACAACAACGAGGGCAACCTGTCGCCCAAGCAGGTCGAGTTCGCCGACACCATCCACGGTGCCGGTTCCGACCTGCTCCAGCTGATCAACGACATCCTGGACCTGTCCAAGGTCGAGGCGGGCAAGATGGACGTCCGGCCGGCCCGGATCGCCCTGGTCCAGCTGGTGGACTACGTCGAGGCGACCTTCCAGCCGGTCGCGCTGGACAAGAACCTGGAGTTCGGCGTGCGGGTCTCGCCGGCCCTGCCGGTCACCCTGCACACCGACGAGCAGCGGCTCCAGCAGGTGCTGCGCAACCTCATCTCCAACGCGGTGAAGTTCACCGACACCGGCGCCGTCGACTTCTCGATCAGCCCGGCCGGGAAGGGCGCGCCGCAGCACGTGCGCGAGCAGCTGCTGGAGGCGGGCGCGATCCAGGACCCGGACGACCCGCTGATCGCCTTCACGGTCTCCGACACCGGGATCGGCATTCCCGGCAACAAGCTGCGGGAGATCTTCGAACCGTTCCGGCAGGCCGACGGCACCACCAGCCGCAAGTACGGCGGCACCGGCCTCGGGCTGTCGATCAGCCGGGAGATCGCCCGGCTGCTCGGCGGCGAGATCCACGCCGAGAGCGAGCTGGGCAAGGGCTCGACGTTCACCCTGTACCTGCCGCTGCGCGCCGAGGCGCCGGACGCCGCCGGGCAGGCCGCCGCCGCGCTGCGCGCCTCGGTCGGGGTCACCCCGGCCGGGACCCCGGTGCCGGTGGGCGAGAGCCCGGCCGACCACTGGGCCCAGGAGGTGCGCGAGCTGGTCGAGGTCCGCCGCCGGGGCGCGGTCGAGCGCCGCCGTACGGCGGCCCTGGACGCGCCGGCGGCGGACGACCGCGTGGCCGGGGCCCGCGGGGCCGTCGGCGGCCCCGCCGAGGGGCGCGTGGCCGGGGGCCGGGCGGCGGAGGGGCGGATGCCCGAGGCAGCCCCGGCGGCCCGCCCGTCCGGGCGCAACGACACCCGCTTCGACGGCGAGCAGGTGCTGATCGTCGACGACGACGTCCGCAACGTGTTCGCCCTCACCAGCGTGCTGGAGCAGCACGGCCTGACGGTGCTGTACGCCGAGAACGGCCGCGAGGGCATCGAGATGCTGGAGCAGCACGAGAACGTCGCGCTGGTCCTGATGGACATCATGATGCCGGAGATGGACGGCTACGCGACCACCGAGGCGATCCGCCGGATGCCCCAGTTCGCCGGGCTGCCGATCATCGCGCTGACCGCCAAGGCGATGAAGGGCGACAAGGAGAAGTCCCTGGAGGCCGGCGCCACCGACCACATCACCAAGCCGGTGGAGACCGACCACCTGCTGTCGGTGATGCACGAATGGCTCACCGTCCGGAGGCCCTGAGGGGCCGGAACCGGTGTCCAGCGGGCCGCCGACCCGCCCGAGTGGGGACCGATCGGATGACGGGGGCGTGAATCCCGGAGTACGCTCCGGGATTCACGCCGATGGGGCGCGCGGTTTGCTGGCGGGGAGGGCCGGGAACCGGGTAGGGTCACCGATCGTTGCGAACAGTGACCGAGTGACGACTCGCTGGTGAGCGTACGCCGGGGCACCGACTGCGCGCCGCTCCGGATCCGGACGCGACGGAGCGATGTGCCGGGCGAGGGGGTGCGGCTAGCATGACCGGGGTAGTGGTGGGCAGCACGCGGGTGCCTTCCCCAGGTAGGCAGGCGACAGGAGGGCGCGTCGTGATGCAGAAGGCGAAGATCCTCCTGGTCGACGACCGGCCGGAGAACCTGCTCGCGCTGGAGGCGATCCTCTCGGCGCTGGACCAGACCCTGGTCCGGGCGGCGTCGGGTGAGGAGGCGCTCAAGGCGCTGCTCACGGACGACTTCGCGGTGATCCTGCTGGACGTCCAGATGCCCGGGATGGACGGCTTCGAGACCGCCGCCCACATCAAGCGCCGCGAGCGCACCCGGGACATCCCGATCATCTTCCTCACCGCGATCAACCACGGCCCGCACCACACCTTCCGCGGCTACGCGGCCGGCGCGGTGGACTACATCTCCAAGCCGTTCGACCCCTGGGTGCTGCGCGCCAAGGTCTCGGTCTTCGTCGACCTCTACATGAAGAACTGCCAGCTCAAGGAGCAGGCCGCGCTGCTGCGGCTGCAGCTGGAGGCGAGCGGTGCCGAGCCGGCCATCGGCGGCGCGCTGCTCGGCGAGCTGTCGGCCCGGCTGGCGGCGGTCGAGGAGCAGGCGGAGTCGCTCACCAAGCAGCTGGACGGCACCGAGGACGGCGGGGTGGCGGCCACCGCGGCGCACCTGGAGCGCAAGCTGGCGGGCCTGCGGCGCGCGCTGGACGCGTTGCGCCCCGGCACGGACTGAGCGCGGTCCCACTCGCCCGTCCGGGTGAACCAGAACGGGGTGACGGTGTGTCGGCGACACGTCCCGGGGCCCGGACGCACGACGTGGGCACAGGTCGTGCGCCCCGGTAGGCTGCTGACCCATGGCCACACGTACGCCCGGAAGCGCGGCACGCAACTCGAGTCCGGGACCGTCCAAGAAGGCCGCGGCGAAGGCTCCGGCCAAGCCGCCCGCCAAGAAGGCGGCCGCGAAGAAGGCCGCCCCGGCGAAGAAGACGGCGGCCAAAGCGCCCGCCCCGGCCCCCGCGCCCCGGCCGATACTCTTCCGCGCCGTGCGCGCCGTCTGGCTCGGCATGGCGCACGGCATCGGCGCGGTCTTCCGGGGCTTCGGCGACGGCGCCAAGAACATGGACCCGGCGCACCGCAAGGACGGCATTGGCCTGCTGCTGCTCGCGCTGGCCCTGGTCACCGCCGCCGGCACCTGGTTCAGCCCGCAGGGCTGGCTGGGCGAGGCGGCCACCAACGTGGTCTCCGGCCTGTTCGGCCGGCTCGACGTGCTGGTCCCGTTCCTGCTGGCCGCCGTCGCGGTCCGGCTGATGCGCCACCCGGAGCTGCCGGAGGCCAACGGCCGGATCATGATCGGCCTGACCACCCTGCTGGTCGGTGTGCTCGGCCTGGTCCACATCGGCTGCGGCGCGCCCGTGATGGGCAGCGGCGCGACCCGGATAAGGACGGCCGGCGGGATCATCGGCTGGGCCGCCTCCACGCCGATGATGGCCGCCGCCGGACCGGCCCTCGCGGTGCCGCTGCTCCTGCTGCTGGCCTTCTTCGGCCTGCTGGTCACCACCGCCACCCCGGTCAACCGGATCCCGGAGCGGATGCGCGCGGTGGGCGTCCGGCTGGGTGTGGTCGAACCCGGTCCGCTGGACGAGGCCGGGGGGCGCACGCCGGAGCGCGAACTCTCCAACGAGCCTCCCGAGGACGCCGATCCCTCCGCGCTGCCCTACACGGTGGACACGGACAGTGACGACCCCTCGGACGAGGTGGCCGCCCGCCGGCGCCGCCGCAAGCGCAAGGCGCCCGACGAGGAGCCCGCCGCCGAGCCGGACATGTTCGCCAAGGAGCCGCTGGACCCGTACACCACCCGCAACCTCGCCGCCGGCGCCGCCGCCGACCTGGACGGCGCGCTGGTCTACGGCGTGCCCGCCTCCTCGGCGGTGGCCGACATGATGCACCAGGTGCAGGACCGCACCGCCCCGCCGGAGGAGCCCGCCGTCCCGGCGGCCCGCACCGGCGGATCGGACGCCGGCGCCCCGGACGAGCACGGCCCCGCGCCGGTCCGGATGGAGCAGCTCCAGCTCGCGGCGGGCCTCAGCTACGCCCTGCCCCCGCTCGACCTGCTGGAGCGCGGCGGCCCGGCCAAGGCCCGCAGTGCCCTCAACGACGAGGTGGTGGCCCAGCTCACGTCCACCTTCTCCGAGTTCAAGGTGGACGCCCGGGTGACCGGCTTCACCCGTGGCCCGACGGTCACCCGCTACGAGGTCGAGCTCGGCCCCGCGGTCAAGGTCGAGCGGATCACCGCGCTCGCGAAGAACATCGCGTACGCGGTGGCCAGCCCGGACGTGCGGATCATCAGCCCGATCCCGGGCAAGTCCGCGGTCGGCATCGAGATCCCGAACCGGGACCGCGAGATGGTCAACCTCGGCGACCTGCTGCGCTCGCGCACCGCCGCCGAGGACACCCATCCGATGGTCGTCGGCATGGGCAAGGACGTCGAGGGCCACACCGTGATGGCCAACCTCGCCAAGATGCCGCACATCCTGGTGGCCGGCGCGACCGGCGCGGGCAAGTCCTCCTGCATCAACTGCCTGATCACCTCGATCCTCGCCCGGTCCACCCCGGACGAGGTGCGGATGGTGCTGGTCGACCCCAAGCGGGTCGAGCTGACCGCCTACGAGGGCATCCCGCACCTCATCACGCCGATCATCACCAACCCCAAGAAGGCCGCCGAGGCCCTCCAGTGGGTGGTCCGCGAGATGGACATGCGCTACGACGACCTCGCCGCGTTCGGCTTCCGGCACGTCGACGACTTCAACGCGGCGGTCCGGGCCGGCACCGTCACCCCGCCGCTGGGAAGCGAGCGCGAGCTCACGCCGTACCCGTACCTGCTGGTGATCGTCGACGAGCTGGCCGACCTCATGATGGTCGCCCCGCGCGACGTCGAGGACTCGGTGGTCCGGATCACCCAGCTCGCCCGCGCGGCCGGCATCCACCTGGTGCTGGCCACCCAGCGGCCCTCGGTCGACGTGGTCACCGGTCTGATCAAGGCCAATGTGCCGTCCCGGCTCGCCTTCGCCACCTCGGCGATGGCCGACTCCCGGGTCATCCTGGACCAGCCCGGGGCCGAGAAGCTGATCGGCAAGGGCGACGCCCTGTTCCTGCCGATGGGCGCCAGCAAGCCGATCCGCATGCAGGGCGCGTTTGTCACCGAGGCCGAGATCGCCGCCGTGGTGAAGCACTGCAAGGAGCAGCTGTCCGCCGTCTACCGGGACGACGTGATGGTCGGCGGCGGGCCCAAGAAGGAGATCGACGAGGAGATCGGCGACGACCTGGAGCTGCTGATCCAGGCGGCCGAGCTGGTCGTCTCCACCCAGTTCGGCTCCACCTCGATGCTCCAGCGCAAGCTGCGGGTCGGCTTCGCCAAGGCCGGGCGGCTGATGGACCTCATGGAGTCGCGCGGCATCGTCGGACCGAGCGAGGGCTCCAAGGCCCGCGACGTTCTGGTGAAGCCGGACGAGCTGGACGCGGTGATCGTCACCATCCGTGGCTGAGAGCGGCCCGGCACTGACGGGTGTTCACCCGTTGGGACGGGGGTAGGCGGGCGGTGCGGAACCGATCGGGTGGGCACCGCGTCCCACGATCGACACCGGACGCGCGGGCGGCGGTGCGGGGGTCCCGGGGACGGCGGCCCCCGCACTGACGGGCGGTCAGTGCACGCCCGGCCCCGGGCCGGGGCGGCCGAGCGCATTCGGGCCTGTTCCGCTTGAGAAACGATCCGCCCACGCCCCTAGACTGTTCCCCAGCAGGTGGCCAACCGCTCGAAAGGCGTGCACCGTGACCATCGGCAAGTCCCCCGACCGCGAGAACGCCCCGTCCTCCGCCCAGCCCGCCGGCGCCGCGGAACAGGCGGCCGATGCCCCGAGCATCGGCCGGGTGCTGTCCGCCGCCCGGATCGAGGCCGGACTCACGGTGGACCAGGTGAGCAGTGCCACCCGGGTCCGGGTGCCGATCGTGCACTCCATCGAGGAGGACGACTTCGGCCGGTGCGGTGGCGACTTCTACGCCCGCGGCCACATCCGCGCGATCGCCCAGCTGGTCGGCGTCGACGGCGAGGCGCTGGTCGCCCGCTACGACGACGCGCACGGCGGCTCGCCGGCCTCCAAGCGGCCCACCGAGCTGATCGAGAGCGGCCCGATCAAGGTCCCCGGCCGGGGCCGGCCGAACTGGACGGTGGCGATGGTCGCCGCGATCGTCGCGGTGGTCGGGATCATCGGCTTCAACCTGGTGAACGGGAAGACCGTCCCCGGCACCACCGGCTCGGCCAGCGCCCCGCTGCCCTCCGGCTCCGGCACCGGCTCGGTCGCCCCGGCGGCCCCCGCGTCCACCCCGGCCGTGCAGCCGCCCGCGCCGGCGCCCAGCGCCCCCGCGATCGCCGCCGCCCCCGCCGACAAGGTCACCGTGAAGCTGGTCGCCGAGAAGGACACCAGCTGGGTCTCGGCGGTGGACGGCACCGGGAAGTCGCTGTTCCAGAACAACATCGAGGAAGGCCAGGACCAGACCTTCACCGACCCCAAGCAGATCAAGCTGGTGATCGGCAACGCGGGCGCCGTGCACGTGTACGTCAACGGCAAGGACCTCGGACCGGCGGGCAAGAACGGCCAGGTGGTGCACGTCACGTACACCCCCGGCGACCCGCAGGCGGGCTGATCGCGGGGGTCGGCCGCCCCGGGGCGGAACCGGCCGAACGGGGCGCGCGGCCTCCGGGGCGAACGGCTCCGGCGGTCGCGCGTTAATCTTGGCCCTATGCCTGAACGCCGTACTGTCGCCCTTGTCACGCTCGGATGCGCCCGCAACGAGGTGGACTCCGAGGAACTCGCCGGGCGACTGGAGGCCGACGGCTGGTTGCTCGTGGACGACGCCGCCGAAGCCGACGTCGCCGTCGTCAACACCTGTGGCTTCGTCGAAGCCGCCAAGAAGGACTCCGTCGACGCCCTGCTGGAGGCGAACGACCTCAAGGACCACGGTCGCACCCAGGCCGTGGTCGCGGTCGGCTGCATGGCCGAGCGCTACGGCAAGGAGCTGGCCGAGGCGCTGCCCGAGGCCGACGGAGTGCTCGGCTTCGACGACTACGCCGACATCTCCGACCGTCTGCAGACCATCCTGTCCGGCGGCCACCACGCGCCGCACATCCCGCGCGACCGCCGCAAGCTGCTGCCGCTGAGCCCCGTCGAGCGCCAGGCCGCCGCTGCCGAGGTCGCCGTGCCGGGCCACGGCGCCCCCGAGGACCTGCCGGAGGGCGTCGCGCCCGCCTCCGGGCCGCGCACCCTGCGCAAGCGCCTGGACGACAGCCCGGTCGCCTCCGTCAAGCTCGCCTCCGGCTGCGACCGGCGCTGCTCGTTCTGCGCCATCCCGGCCTTCCGCGGCTCGTTCATCTCCCGCCGCCCCTCCGACGTGCTGCACGAGGCCCAGTGGCTGGCCGAGCAGGGCGTCCGCGAGGTCGTGCTGGTCAGCGAGAACAACACCTCGTACGGCAAGGACCTCGGCGACATCCGGCTGCTGGAGACCCTGCTCGGCGAGGTCGCCGCGATCGACGGCGTCGAGCGGGTCCGGGTCTCCTACCTGCAGCCCGCCGAGATGCGCCCCGGGCTGATCGAGGCGATGACCGGCACCGAGGGCGTGCTGCCCTACTTCGACCTGTCGTTCCAGCACTCCGCCCCGGCCGTGCTGCGCCGGATGCGCCGCTTCGGCTCCACCGACCAGTTCCTGGAGCTGCTCGGCACCATCCGCGGCAAGGCCCCGCAGGCCGGTGCCCGGTCCAACTTCATCGTGGGCTTCCCCGGTGAGACCGAGGAGGACTTCGCCGAGCTGGAACGGTTCGTCACGCACGCCGGGCTGGACGCGATCGGCGTCTTCGGCTACTCCGACGAGGAGGGCACCGAGGCCGCCACCTACGGCGACAAGCTGCCCGAGGACGTGGTGGCCGACCGGCTGGCCCGGCTCAGCCGGCTCGCCGAGGAGATGACCGCCCAGCGGGCCGAGCAGCGGATCGGCACCGAGGTCGAGGTGCTGGTCGAGTCGGTCGACGGCGACCTGGTGGAGGGCCGCGCCGCCCACCAGGCGCCCGAGACGGACGGCCTCACCACGCTCGTCGGCGTCGAGGACCCCGAGGTCGGGCGGTTCTACCGGGCCAAGGTCGTCGCCAGCGAGGGCGTCGACCTGGTCGCCGAGGCGCTGGAGCAGGTGCGGGTCCTCCGGGCACCGGGAGCCGGGGAATGACCCAGGGGCCCGGCGCCCCGACCGCGGCCCACCCGGGCAGGCCGGCGGCCGCGGTGCCCCCGGCGCCGGGGATCTGGAACATCGCGAACGTGCTGACCATGGTCCGGCTGCTGCTGGTCCCGGTCTTCGTCGCGCTGCTCTTCGCCGAGGGCGGCCACGACCCCAAGTGGCGCTCGGTGGCGTGGGCCTCCTTCGCGATCGCGATGATCACCGACCTGTTCGACGGCGAGCTGGCCCGGCGCAAGGGCCTGGTCACCGACTTCGGCAAGATCGCCGACCCGATCGCCGACAAGGCGATCATGGGCGCGGCGCTGATCGGCCTCTCGGTGCTGGGCGACCTTCCGTGGTGGATCACCGTGGTGATCCTGGCCCGCGAGCTCGGCATCACGCTGATGCGGTTCTGGGTGATCCGCTTCGGGGTGATCCCGGCCAGCCGGGGCGGCAAGCTCAAGACGCTCACCCAGGGCATCGCGGTCGGCATGTACGTCCTGGAGCTGACCGGCTGGATGGCCACCGCCCGGGCCCTGCTGATGGGCGTCGCGGTGCTGCTGACCGTCGGCACCGCGCTGGACTACGTGGGGCAGGCCGTGCGGCTGCGCCGGGAGGGCCTGGCGGCGCAACGCCCGCGCGGGTGACACGGCGCGGATCCGGGCCCCGGCCGCTCCCCGGGCCCCAGAATGGCGGGTACTCCGGGACGGGCCCGGGGGGAGCGCGAGGGAGGGACGTCGGGATGAGTGGTGCAGCCGAGGCCGCGGGGACCGGGGCCGCCGACTACCGGCTGGCCGAGCGGGCGCACACCGCGCTGCGGGCCCAGGGCGGCACGGTGGCCGTCGCGGAGTCGCTGACCGGCGGGCTGCTGGCGGCCGCGCTGGTGGACGTCCCCGGGGCGTCGGCGACCTTCCGGGGCTCGGTGACCGCCTACGCAACCGAACTGAAGGCCTCGGTGCTCGGCGTCGACGAGGGGCTGCTGGACGTCCACGGCCCGGTCCACCCGGTGGTGGCCCGGCAGATGGCCGAGGGAGTGCGCAAACTGCTCGGGGCGACCTACGGGGTCGCGACGACCGGGGTGGCCGGCCCGGAGCCGCAGGACGGCCGGCCGGTCGGCACGGTGCACCTCGCGGTCGCCGGTCCGGGGGGAACTATGGTCAGTTCGCCACGGTTGTCCGGAGAGCGTGCCACAATCCGTCACAGGGCGGTGACCGCCGCTCTGGAGCTGCTCGTCGGGCGGCTCCCGTCCGGTACGCCCGCGCACTGAACCGTCGTCCGCACCTCTGTCACCGTCCGTCCCACCGGCCACCCGTCACCCCCGGCCCCGGTCCTCGCCGGGGGCCGTACGCCGGGATCCCGACCGAACCGGGACCTGTCGAACCGGCGTGCGGGCATCGCACATCTGGAGGATCGTGTTACATCGGAGTGCCTGGTTGGGCAGAAACCAGGTGGCGAGCGAGTGGCGTAGCGGTGGCCGAGTGCCGCCCGGAGGGTACGGCGACGTGCCCGCCGACCCGGGTGCGACACCGAAACAGGGGAGGGGACAGCCTTGCAGCCCAGAGTGAACACGACCATGGTCCCCGCACGCGAAGCGGGCAAGGCGGTACGGTGGGGGCGTGACATCTCGATCCGCAGTCCGAGGAGGGAGGCACCGATGATCCTGCTCCGTCGCCTACTGGGCGATGTACTGCGTCGGCAGCGCCAGCGCCAGGGCCGCACACTCCGCGAGGTGTCGGCGGCCGCCAGGGTTTCGCTCGGATACCTCTCCGAGGTCGAGCGGGGACAGAAGGAGGCCTCCTCGGAGCTGCTCTCCGCCATCTGCGACGCGCTCGACGTCCGGATGTCCGAGGTCATGCGCGAGGTCAGCGACGAACTGTCGCTCGCCGAACTTGCGGCGATGGCCACCCTCTCCGAAGGTGAACTGCTGAGGCCGGTGCTCGAACCGGTTCCGCTGCCGGCTCCCGGCACCGACCGGGCGAACATGTCGCCCAAGGCCGCCGCGATGGACGTGGTCGCCGCCTGACCTGGCCTCGGTACGGGCCCCATCCGGCCCGGGTTGAGCGAAGGAGGCGGTCGTGCGCAGTGCGGCGGTGACGTGTGCCGGGGCCCGAATACGGTCCCGGTGGGTGCGGTTCCGGCCGGTCCGCTCGGGCCTGGCGCTGCTGGCGGTCCTGGCCGGCGGGTTCGGCTGGTGGCTGGCGGACGGCTCCGGGCCACTGCCCGGCGGTGCGGCGCTCGGCCTGCTGGCGGCCGGCGGCTGGGGGCTCGGGCTGATCCCGGTCCACGCCGACTGGCGGTCCACCGGGCCGTCGCGGCAGCGGACGGACGAGCCGGACGCCCTGGCGGAGACCCGGTGGGAGGCTCCCCGGACGGGGTGAACAAGACGCGGACGAGGGCCGCGGGACCGATCCGGTCCCGCGGCCCTCGTCGTCCGTCCGGCCGCTGGTCGCCTTCCGGTCTGCGGGCGTTCCCGGCTCAGGGGCGCAGCCGCAGACCGCGCGGGGTGGCGTGGAAGCCCGCCTGCTCCAGGGCGGCGCCGAGTGCGGACCCGAGGGCCGGTTCGCCGTTGGCCCGTTCGACGGTGACGCTGCCCAGCGCCCCGGCCCGGGCCGCCCCGGCCAGCGCCTGCGCCGCCGCGGCCAGGGTGGCCTCCTCCTGGGCCCAGGCCAGCAGCGACTTCCCGCCGCGCTCCACGTACAGGCACAGCTCGCCGTCGACCAGCACCACCAGGGCGCCGGCCTTCCGGCCCGGCCGGTGCGCCTTGCCCGCCGCCTCGGTGGACCCGGCGGGAGGCTCGGGCCAGGCCAGCGCGGCGCCGTAGGCGTTGGCCGGGTCGGCGGCGGCCAGCACCAGGGCCTGTGGCGGCTCGGCGGACGGGGCGGCCGGCCACTCGGCGCCCCGCGCCCGCTCCAGCCGGCCGCTGACCGAGCGCAGCCGGTCGGCCGCGCCCTCCATGGCGAACTGGGCGCCGCCCAGCCCCTCCACGAAGTAGCCCCGGCGGGTTCGGCCGCGCTCCTCCATGGCGGCGAGCACCCGGTAGACCCCGGCGAAGCCGCCCGGGATCCGCTCGGCGGCGACCGTGCCCCGGGTGAGCAGGCCGTGCCGGTCCAGCAGGTTCTGCGCCCGGGCGGTGGCCCGGACGGTCGGGTCGGCGGCGAACGCGGGCAGCAGCGACCACCGGCCGCCGACCGTCGGGGGGCCGCTGCGCAGCGCGCCGCCGACCCGGCCGAAGGGGCGCCCGGCGCCGCCGAAGCGGCCGCGCGGGGTGGCCCGGGGCGCCCGGTGGGCGGTGGCGCCGGCCGTCCGGCCGGAGCCGAGCAGGGCGCGCAGCGGGGCGAGGGTGTCGTTGCTGACGTAACCGGCCCAGACGAGGTCCCACAGGGCCTCGACGACCTCCGGCTCGGGCGTCTCCGGGAGGTGGGCGGTCAGTTGGCGGAAGAACAGTCCGTAGCCGCCGGTCAGGGCCTCCAGCAGGGCGGTGTGCACCGGGGTGACGGTGGGCGGCACCGGTTCGGGGCGCAGCAGGTGGGCGTTCTCGGCCAGGTGCAGGCTGATCCAGCCGTCCTTGCCGGGCAGCGCGCCGGCGCCGGCCCAGCCGATCTCGCCGGCCGCCATCAGCTCGTCGAGCAGACCGGGGGAGTAGTCGGCGAGCCGGGCCGGGAGGACCAGCTTCTCCAGGGCGGAGGCGGGCAGGGCGGTGCCCTGGAGCTGTTCGACCACCCGGAGCAGGCCGTCCGGGCCGCGCAGCCGGTGGCCGGCCAGGTGCTGCCACTGGGGCAGGAAGGCGGCCAGGGCGCGCGGCGGGACGGGTTCGACCTCCTGGCGCAGGGCGGCCAGTGAACGGCGGCGCAGCCGGCGCAGGACCTCGGCGTCGCACCACTCGACGGTGGCGGTGTGGCCCTCGAGAGGGGCGGCGCGAAGCCCTTCCGAAGAAGGGTGGTGGTGGGCGACGGGCGGGGTGAACTCGCCCTGGACCAGGCGGCCGGTGGCGGTCAGGCGGTGCAGGGTGCCGGTGACCACGGCGGTGCCCAGGCCGTAGCGGGCGGCGGCCTCGGCGGCGGTGAACGGGCCGTGGGTGCGGGCGTGCCGGGCGAGCAGGTCGCCCAGCGGGTCCTTGACCGGTTCGGTGAACGCCTCGGGCACGCCGACCGGCAGCGGGGTGCCGAGGGCGTCGCGCAGCCGGCCGGCGTCCTCGATGGCGGCCCAGCGCTGCTCGCCGCCGATCCGGACCTGGATCACCCGGCGGGCGGCCTCCAGCTCGAGGGCCCAGAGCGGCTCGGCGCCGCGGGCGGTCAGTTCGGCCTCGCTGAGCGGGCCGAGCAGGCGCAGCGCGTCGGCGACGCCCTCGGCGTCCCTGATCCGGCGCTCGGGGGTGAGCCGCTGGAGTTCGGCCTCCAGCTCGGCGAGGACCTGCGGGTCGAGCAGTTCGCGCAGCTCGGCCTGGCCGAGGAGTTCGGACAGCAGCCGGGAGTCCAGCGAGAGGGCGGCGGCGCGGCGTTCGGCGAGCGGGGAGTCGCCCTCGTAGAGGAACTGGGCGACGTAGCCGAAGAGCAGTGAGCGGGCGAACGGGGAGGGCTCGGGGGTGGTGACCTCGACCAGCCGGACGGCGCGGGATTCGAGGTCTCCCATCAGCTCGACCAGGCCGGGGACGTCGAAGACGTCCTGGAGGCATTCGCGGACGGCCTCCAGCACGATCGGGAAGGAGCCGTACTCGGCGGCGACCTCCAGCAGTTGGGCGGCGCGCCGGCGCTGCTGCCAGAGCGGGGTGCGCTTGCCGGGGTTGCGGCGCGGGAGCAGCAGGGCGCGGCCGGCGCACTCGCGGAAGCGGGAGGCGAACAGGGCGGAGCCGCCGACCTGGTCGGTGACCAGCTGTTCGATCTCCTGCGGGTCGAACAGGGTGGCGTCGGCGCCGACCGGGGCGTCGTCGGTGACCGGCTCGGTGGGCTCGGCGGAGGGGAAGTCGAGCAGGTCGGCGTCCGGGAGCCGGAGCACGATGCCGTCGTCGGCGTGCATGACCTGCGGGTCGAGGCCGTGCTTCTCGCGCAGCCGGGCGGCGAGGGCGAGCGCCCAGGGGGCGTGCACCTGGGCGCCGAAGGGGGAGTGCACGACGATCCGCCAGTCGCCGAGCTCGTCGCGGAAGCGCTCGACCACGATGGTGCGGTCGTCGGGGAGGTGGCCGCAGGCGGCGCGCTGCTCGGCGAGGTAGTCGAGCAGGTTGCCGGCGGCCCAGTCGTCCAGGCCGGCCCGCTTCAGCCGGACGGTGGCGGTCTGCGGGTCGAGCGCGCCGAGTTCGCGGGTGAAGGCGCCGAGGGCGCGGCCGAGTTCGAGCGGGCGGCCGAGGCTGTCGCCCTTCCAGAACGGGAGCCGGCCGGGGATGCCGGGGGCGGGGGTGACCATCACCTTGTCGTGGGTGATCTCCTCGATCCGCCAGGAGGTGGTGCCGAGGGTGAAGACGTCACCGACCCGGGACTCGTAGACCATCTCCTCGTCCAGCTCTCCCACGCGTCGCCCGCCACCACCCTTCTTGGGGTCCGTGCCGGCGATGAAGACGCCGAACAGGCCCCGGTCGGGGATGGTTCCGCCGGAGGTGACGGCGAGCCGCTGGGCGCCGGGGCGTCCGCTGACGGTGCCGGCCACCCGGTCCCAGACCAGGCGGGGGCGCAGCTCGGCGAAGGCGTCCGAGGGGTAGCGGCCGGCCAGCATGTCGAGCACCGCGTCGAAGGCGGACTGCGGGAGGGTGGCGAACGGCGCGGCCCGGCGGACGGCGGTGAGCAGCTCGTCGACCTGCCAGGTGTCCATCGCGGTCATCGCGACCAGCTGCTGGGCGAGCACGTCGAGCGGGTTGCGCGGGATGCGCAGCGCCTCGATCCGCCCGGCCCGCATCCGCTCGGTGACCACCGCGGACTGCACCAGGTCGCCCCGGTACTTGGGGAAGACCACGCCGGTGGAGACCGCCCCGACCTGGTGGCCGGCCCGGCCGACCCGCTGGAGGCCGGAGGCGACCGAGGGCGGGGACTCGACCTGGACCACCAGTTCGACGGCGCCCATGTCGATGCCGAGCTCCAGGCTGGAGGTGGCGACCACGGCGGGCAGCCGGCCGGCCTTGAGGTCCTCCTCGACCAGGGCCCGCTGCTCCTTGGAGACCGAGCCGTGGTGGGCGCGGGCGATCACCGCCGGGGCGCCCTTGGCGGCGCCGGAGCCGCCCATCAGCTGGGCGGGGGCGTGCGCCTCGGGCAGGGCGGTGCCGGTGGCGCGTTCGTGGGCGATCTCGTTCAGCCGGTTGCAGAGCCGCTCGGCGAGGCGGCGGGAGTTGGCGAAGACGATGGTCGAGCGGTGGGACTGGACGAGGTCGACGATCCGTTCCTCGACGTGCGGCCAGATCGAGGCCTGACGCTGCGGGTCGCTCTCGGCCGCGCCGCCGAGGGCGGGGGCGGCGGGCAGGTCGTCGAGGTCGGGGACGGGGACGACCACGGAGAGGTCGAACTCCTTGGCGGCGGGCGGCTGGACCACCTCGGCGCCGCGCCCGGGGCTGAGGAAGCGGGCCACCTCCTCGACCGGCCGGACGGTGGCGGACAGGCCGATCCGGCGGGCCGGGCGGTCGAGCAGCTCGTCCAGCCGCTCCAGGGAGAGCGCGAGGTGGGCGCCGCGCTTGGTGCCGGCGACCGCGTGCACCTCGTCCAGGATCACCGTGTCGATGCCGCGCAGGGCGTCCCGGGAGGCGGAGGTGAGCAGCAGGAAGAGCGACTCGGGGGTGGTGATGAGGATGTCCGGCGGGTGGGTGGCGAAGCGGCGGCGGTCGGCGGCGGGTGTGTCGCCGGAGCGGATGGCGACCTGGACGTCGGGTTCGGGCAGGCCGAGCCGGACGGCGGCCTGGCGCAGGCCGGCCAGCGGGGCGCGGAGGTTGCGCTCGACGTCGACCGCGAGGGCCTTGAGCGGGGAGATGTAGAGGACCCGGCAGCGGCGCTTGGGCTCGGCGGGGGGCGGGGTGCTGCTGAGCCGGTCCAGGGCGGACAGGAAGGCCGCGAGGGTCTTGCCGGAGCCGGTGGGGGCGACCACCAGGACGTCGGTGTCCCGGGCGATGGCGCGCCAGGCCTCGGCCTGGGCGGTGGTGGGCGCGGAGAAGGCGCCGCCGAACCAGGCCCGGGTGGCGGGGGCGAAGCCGGCCAGCGGGTCGGCCGGGGACGGGGTCGGGTGCGCGGTCGCCATGTCCCCATGGTGCCCGGTGGCACCGACAAGGGGGCGGGTCCGCCGGGGACGGTGGCCGTTCGGGGCAACCGGAAAGGCGGAGCTGACAATCGGCTCATATCGTGATGATTCAGTCGTTGTGATGCTCCTGTGAAGACCAGCCCTCCGGTGGCCGGCCGCCCCGGTGCGGCCGCCGGGACCGACGAGCGGAGGCCGTGCCATGGCGCAGGCGGACCCGTCCGGCTCCCGTCCCGTCCCGGTCCCCGTCCGGGTGGCCGGGCCGGCCGGGGGCGCCCGGCGCCGGGGCCGGGGCCGGGGGCCGCTGCGGGTCCTGCTCGTGATGCTGCTCACCGCGCTGGTCGCCGGCGGCGCCGTGCCGTACGTCGCCGGGCCGGGGCGGGCCTACCTCAGCTACCTGGTCCTCGCCGAGCGGGCGGACGCCGAGGGGGCGGGCCGGGCGGCGGAGCAGGCCCGGGCGGCCGGCGGGCAGGTCGTCCAGGAGTACCCGCAGATCGGGGTGGTGCTGGCGTACGCCGCCGGCGGCTTCGCCGAGAGGGTGCGCGGGCGGCCCGGGGTGGCCGCCGTCGGCGCCACCCGCACCGCGCCGGTACCCGGCCCGCCCCGGTCGGTGGACGGCGCCGGCGACTTCCGGACCGGTGGCGGTGCGGGAGACGGCACGGGCGACGGCACGGGCGACGGCGACGAGGGCGGGGTCGGCGAGGCCGACACCACCGTCACGGTCCCCGACCCCGGCGAGCGCGACGCCTGGAACCTCGCGCTGCTCGGCGCCGCCCCCGGCGCGGACGCGGACACCACCCGCCCGCCGCACGGCCCGGACACCCCCGGCGCCGACGCCCTGCGCAAGGTGCTGGTCGCCGTCCTCGACTCCGGAGTCGACGACACCCACCCCGACCTGCGCGCCGCCGTCGACCCGAAGAGCTCCGCCTCCTGCACCGACGGCCGCCCCGACGCCCGCACCGGTTCCTGGCGCCCCGACGCCGGGGTCGGCGAGAGCGGCCACGGCACCCATGTCGCCGGGATCGTCGGCGCCGCCCGGGACGGCCGCGGCGTCAGCGGGGTCGCGCCCGGCGTGCGGATCGCCGCCGTCCGGCTGCTCGGCCCGCTCGGCCAGTACTACGCCGAGAACATCGTCTGCGGCATGCTCTGGGCCGCCGACCACGGCGCCCGGGCGATCAACAACAGCTACTTCGCCGACCCGTGGAAGTACAACTGCCCCGACGACCCCGACCAGGCGGCGCTGACCGCCGCCGTCGGCCGGGCCGTCGACTACGCCCGCCGGCGGGGCGCGGTGGTGGTCGCCTCGGCCGGCAACGACGCGCAGGACCTCGGCGCCGGCCGCACCGACGAGCGCAGCCCCAACGACCGCACCGGCGGGCCGCCGATGTCCCGCTCCCTCGGCCCCGAGTGCGTCCGGCTGCCCGGCGAGCTGCCCGGGGTGGTCACCGTGACCGCCCTCGACCGGGACGGCCGCCCGTCCGCCTACACCAACCACGGGCGCGGCCGGGTCTCGCTGGCCGCCCCCGGCGGGAATCCCGACGGCGGCGTCCAGGGCGCGGTGGTCTCCGACTGGCCCGGCGGCCGGTACGCCGCGCTGGCCGGCACCTCGATGGCCGCCGCGCACGTCAGCGGCGCGGTCGCGGTGGCCGCCGCGCTGCACCCGGACTGGGACTCCGACCGGCTCGCCGCCCTGCTGGCCGCCACCGCGGACGCCGCCTGCCCGCCCGGCCCGCACGCCTGCGGCGACCGCGAGTACTACGGTGCCGGGGCGCTGGTCCTGCCGCGCTGAGCGGGCGGCCCGGAAAACCGGGTGACGGCCCGGGGCGGACGGGCGACGATCGGGGGATGGACGTCTTCCTCACCACCGAGCGGCTGGTGCTGCGCCGCTTCACCGCCGCCGACGTGGACGCGCTGGTCGAACTGGACTCCGACCCGGAGGTCACCCGCTACCTCACCGGCGGGCGGCCCACCCCGCGGGAGGTGGTCGAGTCCGCACTGCTCCCGCTCTACTTCGAGCACTACCGCCGCCACGGCGACCTCGGCTGGTGGGCCGCCGAGGAACGGGAGGGCGGGGCCTTCCTCGGCTGGTTCGAGTTCCGGCCGCTGGACGGCCGCACCGAGGTCGAGCTGGGCTACCGGCTGCGCCGCCCGGCCTGGGGGCGGGGCTACGCCACCGAGGGCGCCCGGGCGCTGATCCGCCGGGGCTTCACCGGGCTCGGCGTGGAACGGGTGGTGGCGTACACCATGGCGGTCAACCGCGGCTCGCGGCGGGTGATGGAGAAGGCCGGCCTCTCGTACGTGCGGACCTTCCACGAGGACTACCCGGAGGCGATCCCGGGCAGCGAGCACGGCGAGGTCGAGTACGCCCTGACCGCGGCCGACTGGCACCCGTAGGAGGGTCGGCGGGGCCGCCCGGCGGTCCGGGATACTGGTGGGCATGAGGCTGACGGAGTTCTGGCGGCGGATGTACGAGCACTTCGGCGAGGCGTACGCGGAGTCCTTCGCGAGCGACCACGTGATGAGCGAGCTCGGCGGGCGGACGGTCCGCCAGGCGCTGGAGGCGGGCTGGGAGGCCAAGGACGTCTGGCGGGTGGTCTGCGACACCCAGGGCGTCTCCCCGGTGCTCCGCTGACCCGGTCCGGTCCCGGACACCGCCCGCGGTCGGCGTCCGATGCTCGAACACACGTCGGTCATGGGTCAGACTGTGCGGGTGGCAAGCAGTGCAGAACAGCAGAATTCGGACAGGTCGGCGCAGGTCGTCGACGAGGTCGCGGGCCCTACGCCCGCCTCCCCGCCCTCCGGGCCGGCCCCGGCCCGCACCGCGGGGGACGGCCTCTGGGGTTCCGGGATGCCGCGGTGGCTGCCCCGGGCGATGGTGCTGGCGCTGGTCATGGTCGGGCTCTTCCAGCTCGCCGACTGGGCCTTCCACGAGCTGATCGACCTCTTCGTGATGCTGCTGGTCTCCTTCTTCCTGTCGCTGGCGCTGGAGCCGGCGGTGGACCGGATGGCCGCGCGCGGGGTGCGCCGCGGGGTGGGCACCTTCCTGGTCTTCGTCGCGGTGGCGATCGCCGTCGGCGGCTTCCTGACCGCGCTCGGCACCCTGCTGGTCGACCAGGTGGCGAAGATCGCGAGCGACCTCCCGCACCTGCTCGACAACCTGATCACCTGGATCAACAGCACCTTCCACCAGGACCTCTCGCTGGACGAGCTGCAGAAGAAGCTGCTCAAGGACTCCGGCGCGATCGAGAGCTACGCGCAGCAGGCCGCGGACAACGTCTGGGGCGTCTCCTCGACCCTGATCGGCGGACTGTTCCAGGCGTTCACGGTCGGCCTGTTCACCTTCTACTTCACCGCCGACGGCCCCAGGGTGCGGCGGACCGTCTGCTCGATGCTGCCGCCCGCCAAGCAGGCCGAGGTGCTGCGTGCCTGGGAGATCGCGCTGGCCAAGACCGGCGGCTACCTCTACTCCCGGGCCCTGCTCGCGGTCGCGTCGGCGCTCGCGCACTGGGTGATGTTCGCACTGCTGGACCTGCCGTACGCGGCGGCGCAGGCGGTCTGGGTCGGCGTCATGTCGCAGTTCGTGCCGACCATCGGCACCTATCTGGCGGGGGCGCTGCCGGTCCTGGTGGCGCTCACCACCGACCAGCCGATGGACGCGCTGTGGGTGCTGGTCTTCGTGACGGTCTACCAGCAGATCGAGAACTACCTGCTGCACCCGCGGATCACCGCGAAGACGGTCGACGTGCACCCGGCGGTGGCGTTCGGCGCGGTGATCGCGGGCGCGGCGCTGCTGGGCGGGGTCGGCGCGCTGATCGCCATCCCGGCGGCGGCCACCCTGCAGGGCTTCGTCGGCACGTACGTGCGGCGGTACGAGGTGACCGACCCGCGGATCGATCGCGGCGAGCAGCGCCGGCAGCGGCGGGAGCTGCGCCGGGAGGCGGCGCGCAGGCTGCGCCGGATGGTCGGCGCGGACTCCCGGGACTCCGGCGACGCCGGGGGGACGGAGCGGCGATAGGGCTCGAACGGGCTCGAACGGATCCGGAGCGCGGGCCGGAACGGGGCCCGGAGCCGGGGCCGGACCGACGGCTCGAACGGCCCCGGCTTGATTCGAACACTTGTTCTTTGTACTCTCCGGCGCAGAGTTCTCCCCAGGCTGAGCCCGGTCGGAGCCGATTGTCGGTGGGACGCGCTAGCGTCGAGGACGATGAAGCGCACAGCACAGAACCCGAGGGTGGAAGCCATGGCAGGTACGGACCGCGAGAAGGCCCTTGAGACGGCGCTCGCCCAGATCGAGCGGCAGTTCGGCAAGGGCTCGGTGATGCGCCTCGGCGAGAAGGCCAACGAGCCCGTCGAGGTGATCTCCACCGGGTCCACCGCCCTGGACGTCGCCCTCGGGGTCGGCGGCATCCCGCGCGGCCGAGTGATCGAGATCTACGGCCCCGAGTCCTCCGGAAAGACCACGCTGACCCTGCACCTGGCGGCCAACGCCCAGAAGGCCGGCGGCACGGTCGCCTTCGTCGACGCGGAGCACGCGCTCGACCCGGAGTACGCCAAGAAGCTCGGCGTGGACACCGACGCCCTGCTGGTCAGCCAGCCGGACACCGGTGAGCAGGCCCTGGAGATCACCGACATGCTGATCCGCTCCGGCGCGATCGACCTGGTGATCATCGACTCCGTGGCGGCGCTGGTCCCGCGCGCGGAGATCGAGGGTGAGATGGGCGACTCGCACGTCGGTCTGCAGGCCCGTCTGATGAGCCAGGCGCTGCGGAAGATCGCCGGTGCGCTGAACCAGTCGAACACCACCGCGATCTTCATCAACCAGCTGCGCGAGAAGATCGGCGTGATGTTCGGCTCGCCGGAGACCACGACCGGTGGCCGGGCGCTGAAGTTCTACGCCTCGGTGCGTCTGGACATCCGCCGGATCGAGACCCTGAAGGACGGCACCGAGGCGGTCGGCAACCGCACCCGCGTCAAGGTCGTCAAGAACAAGGTCGCCGCGCCGTTCAAGCAGGCCGAGTTCGACATCCTCTACGGCGTGGGCATCAGCCGCGAGGGCGGCCTGATCGACATGGGCGTCGAGCACGGCTTCATCCGCAAGTCGGGCGCCTGGTACACCTACGAGGGCGACCAGCTCGGCCAGGGCAAGGAGAACGCCCGCAACTTCCTGCGGGACAACCCGCAGCTGGCCGACGAGATCGAGCGCAAGATCAAGGGCAAGCTGGGCATCGGCCCGAAGGTCGAGGAGCCGGCCGGGACCGAGGCGGCGGGTGCCGCCGAGGGCGCGGCCAAGCCGATCACCGCGACCGCCGCCAAGACGGCCGCGGCGAAGAAGACGGCGGCGGCCGCCAAGGCCTGAGCCGTTGACGCAGCACAGTGGGCCGACCGGCCCGGAGGACGACGACTACGGGCCGCCGGACTGGTTCGCGGCCGTGGCCGAACCGGAACCCGCTCCGGAGCCCGCGCCCGAGCGCGCGGCGGGGCGCGTCCGGTCCGCGCGGCGGCCTGCGGGGCGCCCGGCGGACGCCGGCGAGCTCGGGCTCGTCTCCGCCTCCGAGCTGCCGGCCGGACGGCGTCGGCGCCGCTCGGCGCTGGTCGCGGAGCAGCCCCCCGGCCGGTCGGCCGGTGAGGGCGAGGGGGCCGACGGGGGCGACGGAGCGGGGGCGGCCGGTCACGGGGGTGCGGCCGCCCCCGCCCCGGCGTTCCCCGCGGAACGGCCGAGGCGGCGCTCCGGCCGTACCCGGCGAGCCGGGACCGGGGAGGGCGCCGGAGGCGGCGACGACGGCGGTGCGGGCGCGGACGAGCGGTCCGGCGGAGGGGCACGGCGCGGCCGGGCCGAGGAGCCGGCCGATCCCGAGTCCCGGGCCCGGGACATCTGCCTGCGGCTGCTCACCGGCGCCGCCAAGACGCGCAAGCAGCTCGCCGACGCCCTGCGCAAGCGGGAGATCCCGGACGAGGTCGCCGAGGAGGTGCTGACCCGGCTGGAGGAGGTCGGGCTGATCGACGACGCGGCCTTCGCCCGGGCCTGGGTGGAGTCCCGGCACAGCGTGCGCGGCCTGTCCCGGCGAGCGCTGGCCCAGGAGCTGCGGACCAAGGGGGTCACCGGCGAGCTCGCCGAGCAGGCCCTCGCCCAGCTCGACCCGGACGACGAGACCGAGGCGGCCCGCGCCCTGGTCGAGCGCCGGCTGCGGACCACCCGGGGCCTGGAGCGACAGACCCGCACCCGCCGGCTGGTCGGCATGCTCGCCCGGCGCGGCTACTCCGAAGGGCTGGCCTTCCGGGTCGTCCGGGAGGCGCTGGACGAGGAGGAGAGCGGCGCCGGGGAGTGGGACGGGGCGTACGGGGACACGGCGTACGAGGACTGAGGCCCGGGCCACCCGGGGTTACCCGAGGGTTGGTCAACTGCCTGGCCAGTCTTGACCGTTTCGTAACCCGCGCCTAGCCTCGCACTCAGTGCGGGAGCACGTCGATCATCCCTCGGCCACCCCCGGCCGCGCTCCCGGCCGCGCCCGCGACCGGGTGGTTCCGGGCCGGTCGCGCGACGGTCCCGGGCGGCGTGCCGCGGCGGGACGGGGAGTGGGCAGCATGAGGACCGCGGTGAGCGCCGGATCGGCCGCCTCCCTGCTGGCGGTGGCCGTGCTGGCGGCCCTGGTGACGGCCTGGCTGCTGGCCCGGCGGTTCCGCGGCGCGCAGCGCCGGGCCGCCGCCGAGACCGAGCGGGCACGGCGGCAGGCCGAGCGGCAGGCGGACCGGCTGCGCGCCGAACTCGACCGGCGCGAGGAGTGGTTGGCCGGGGAGCTGGACCGGCTGCGGGCCCGCGAGGGCGAACTGGCCGAGCGGACGGCCGAGGTGAAGCGTTCCAGGGTCGAGGCGGAGGAGCTGGTCCGGCACCGGGCGGCCGAGTTGGAACGGACCGCCGGGCTCTCCGCGGCGCAGGCCCGCGCCGAAGTCGTCCGCGAGGCCGAGGCGCAGGCCCGCCGGGAGGCGGCGGTCACCGTCCGGGAGATCGAGCGCGCCGCCCGCGAGGAGGGTGAGCAGCGGGCCCGGGGCATCGTGGCCGGGGCGATCCAGCGCCTGGCGGCCGAGCAGACCGCCGAGACCGCGGTGTCGGTGTTCCGGCTGCCCACCGAGGAGATGAAGGGCCGGGTGATCGGGCGCGAGGGCCGCAACATCAAGACCTTCGAGGCCGTCACCGGCGTCAATCTGATCATCGATGACACCCCGGCGGTGGTGCAGCTCTCCTGCTTCGACCCGGTCCGCCGGGAGACCGCCCGGCTCACCCTGGAACAGCTGGTCGAGGACGGCCGGATCCACCCGCTGCGGATCGAGCACGTCCACGCCCGCAGCCGCGAAGAGGTCGAACGCCGCTGCGTGCGGGCCGGCGAGGACGCGCTGCTCGCCGTCCGGGTCGGCGGCATGCACCCGGAGCTGGTCCGCACCCTGGGCACCCTGCGCTACCGGGCCTCCTACGGACAGAACGTGCTCGGGCACCTGGTGGAGTCGGCGCACCTGGCCGGGATGATGGCCGCCGAGCTCGGGGTGGACCCGGAGCCGGTGCGGCGCGCGGCGCTGCTGCACGACATCGGCAAGGCGCTGACCCACGAGGTCGAGGGCAGCCACGCGGCGGTCGGCGCGGACTTCGCCCGGCGGCACGACGAGTCGGCGGACGTGGTGCACGCGATCGCCGCGCACCACGGCGAGGTGGAGCCGCGGACCGTGGAGGCGGTGCTGGTGCAGGCCGCCGACGCCTGCTCGGGCGGCCGGCCGGGCGCGCGCAAGGAGTCGCTGGAGGCGTACGTGCGCAGGCTGGAGCGGCTGGAGGAGATCGCCCGGGCGCACGACGGCGTGGCCGACGTCTACGCGATGCAGGCCGGCCGGGAGGTCCGGGTGATGGTCCGCCCGGAGGTGGTGGACGACCTCGGGGCGCAGGTGATCGCCCGCGAGGTCGCCAAGCAGGTCGCCGAGGAGCTGACCTATCCGGGCCAGATCCGGGTCACGGTGGTCCGGGAGAGCCGGGTCACCGAGGTGGCCCGCTAAGCGGCTCCGCCCCGGCGGCGCATCCGTCCCTGCGACGCTCCGGTCCCTACGGAGCGTCGGCGCCCTGGGCGTCCGCCGGCCGGCCCGCCGACCGGGCGGCCGGGGGCTCCGGCTCGGGCCCGCCGGTCAGCGAGGCCGGTCCGCCGCGGGCCCGGTCGGCCAGCGCCTGGAGGTCCTCGGCGTCCGCGCCCTGGGTCACGCCGACCAGGTGGCCGTCGGGCCGGATCAGCAGCACGGTGTGCGGGCCGGCGCCGGGGTAGGCCTCGGTGACCAGGACCTCGGCCGGAACCGGCAGCGCGGCCGCGACCTCGGCCAGCCGGGGCATCAGCCCCGCGCCCAGCCAGTGCTCCGCGGACCAGACGGCGGTGCCGGGTGCGACCAGCAGCAGCAGGAAGCCCGCGCCGAGCCGGGCGTGCAGCTGGTCCGGGGTGCCGTCGGTGGCCAGCACCGGCAGGTCCGGGACGAGCACGCCGGGCGCGGTGGCGGGCAGCAGTTCGCTGAGCGAGGTGGCGCTGCGCGTCCCGCGCTGGACCGGCACCCGCCCGGGCCCGCCGGAGGGGGCGGCCGGGTACGCCGGGGCGCCGCCGAACCGTCCGGTGCCGAGGTGGCCGTCGGCGAGCAGCGGCGCGTGCTTGCGGAAGGAGCCGGTGAACAGCGAGCGCCGGGTCTGCGCCCAGCCGCGCAGCGGGCGCAGCAGCGGCATGGACTGGTCGACGGCGCGCAGCCGGGCGCCCACCGCGCCGCGCCGCTCGGCCTCGTAGCCGTCGAGCAGGGAGCCGCCGGGCTGCGGGCCGCCGGAGTGGAAGTGCCAGGCGAGGGCGAGCCGCCAGGCGAGGTTGTCGGCGTCGCGCAGGCCGTCGGTCAGGTTCTGCATGCCGAGGGCGCCGTGCAGATGGGCGGCGTCGCCGGCCAGGAAGCAGCGGCCGCTGCGGAACCGGGCGGCCAGTCGCTGCTGGGCGGTGTGGTCGGCGGCGGCGAGCAGGTCGAACCGCGGCAGCTCCCCGCACCAGCCGGTGAGGGTGGCGGTGACCCGGGTGAGCAGGGTGTCGCCGGTGACGATGCCGGGCCAGGTGGCGTGCGGGTCGACCGGCTCGGTGACCGCCGGCCGGCCCGGGGGCAGCCGCCAGTCGAGCCGCCAGACGCCGTGCGGCAGCGGGCGGGCGGTGGCCTCGCGGTCACCGCGCCACGGCGGCTCGCGGTGCAGCCGGGCCTCGGTGAACGGCAGGTCGACCCGGACGGTGGCGACGGCGCTGCGGTCGACGGCGGGCCGGCCGGGGAAACGGATCTTCAGCAGTTTGCGGACCGCCGAGCGGGCGCCGTCGCAGCCGACCAGGTGGCTGCCGCGCCACCGGGTCTCGGTGCCGTCCTTGGGGTTGCGGGTGAGCACGCTGACGCCGTCGCGGTCCTGGTCGAGCCCGGTGACCCGGCTGAGCGGCACCAGCCTGACCAGCGGGGTGCCGCTGAGGGCGTCCTGCAGTCCGCGCTGCAGCCGGTGCTGGGGCAGGTGCAGG
Source organism: Kitasatospora sp. NPDC057595 (assembly GCF_042800875.1). Taxonomy (NCBI): domain Bacteria; kingdom Bacillati; phylum Actinomycetota; class Actinomycetes; order Kitasatosporales; family Streptomycetaceae; genus Kitasatospora; species Kitasatospora sp. NPDC057595. Next base: position 32,928 of record NZ_JBHVGL010000020.1, read on the forward strand.
ACGGGCGCGTCGGCGAGGTCGATCCGGAGCACCTCCTGGCGGCGGCGCCAGACGGTGAAGGCGTCCCAGCGGGCGGCGTCGGCGACCGCCCGGGGGTAGCCGATCCGGGCCAGGAAGGCGGCGGTGTCGGCGCCGAGGACGACGCTGCGCGGGCTCTCGGGGCAGAGCCCGGAGCCCTCGTCGAGGACGACGGTCGGCACCTCGTGCCGGGCGAGCGCGAGGGCCAGGGCGAGGCCGACCGGCCCGGCCCCGACCACGATCACCGGGTCCATGCCGGTCCCTCCGGGCACGGACGGGTGCCGTGGATCTCGGAGCCCGGGTCGGCTCTCAGGCTGCCGTCATATGCCGCGTGCTTGCTCCCGGGTGGTGTCACGAACAGCAATGCAACAGTTCACCTGCGTGTCCGTCAAGCAGCAGGTGAAGTGCGCCGGTTCGCGCCGCCTCGTCCACGTGCCTCGATCCACCGGGCGAGCGCGGTGAGCAGCAGGCACATCGCGATGTACAGGGGACCGATCACCAGGACGACGGGGATGTAGGGGAAGCCCGCGGCGTTCAGCGGCTGGCTGGCGATGGCCTTACCGACGAAGAGCAGCTCGTGGTAGGTGATGACGAAGCCGAGCGAGGTGTCCTTGAGCGTCACGACCAGCTGGCCGATCATCGAGGGCAGCATCGAGCGGACCGCCTGCGGGACCAGGATGGTGGTCATCACCTGGGTCTTGCGCAGGCCGAGCGCGTACGCCGCCTCGCCCTGGCCGCGCGGGACCGCGTTGACGCCGCTGCGGATGATCTCCGCCTGGACCGAGCCGTTGTAGAGGGTGAGGCCGAGGACCAGCGCCCACATCGGCTGCTTGGCGAAGAACGCGTAGTAGAGGGCGACGATCAGGATCAGCAGCGGCATCGCCCGGAAGAACTGGACGAAGGAGACCGCCGCCCAGCGCACCGGCCGGTGGTCGGAGAGCTGACCGGCCGCCAGCAGCGCGCCGAGGGCGAGCGAGAGGACGGCCGCCAGTCCGAAGGCCTGGAGGGTGGAGACCAGGCCGTCGACGATCCGCTGCTGGATGGCCGTGTACTGGAAGGCGTCCCAGAGCTCGGCGTCGAACTGGCCGTTGTCGCCGAGCGTGCTGAAGACGTACCAGAGCAGCCCGGCGATCCCGAGCAGCGACAGCACGCCGAGGATCCGGTAGCGGGCGCGGGCCCGCGGGCCGGGGGCGTCGTAGAGGACGCCGGCCGTGGTCGAGCGGGTGAACAGCGAACTCATCGGGCCACCGCCAGTCGGTCTTCCAGGAAGCGGAACAGCAGGGCGACGGTCGCGCTGATCACCAGATAGGCGCAGGCCACCCAGAAGAAGATCGCGAAGATCGAGTAACCGCGCTCGGAGAAGGTCTGCTGAGCGCTGTACAGCTCGCTGACGCTGAACGCGCCGGCGATCGCCGAGTTCCTCGGCAGGGCGATGAAGACGCTGCTCATCGGCGCCAGCACGGTCCGGGCCGCCTGCGGCAGGACGACCTGGGTGAGGGTCTGGCCGAAGGTCATGCCGAGGCTGCGGGCGGCCTCCGCCTGACCGAGCGGCACCGTGTTGATGCCGGAGCGCAGCACCTCGCAGACGAACGCCGCGGTGTAGCTTCCGAGCGCCAGCACCGCGAAGACGAGGTGGCTGAAGTGCACGCCGAGCGGGGGCAGGCCGAAGGTCACGGCGAAGAACAGCACGGTCAGCGGGGTGTTGCGGAAGAGCGTGACCCAGCCGGTGCCGAAGGCGCGCAGGACCGGGATCGGGGAGACCCGGAAGGCCGCCAGCAGGGTGCCCAGCAGCAGGGCGAGCAGCGCGCTGAGCGCGCTCAGCTCGATCGTCTGCAGGAAGCCGTCGCGGAACAGCGCGAAGTTGCCGTCCTCGAACAGGAAGCCCATCCGGCGGCCCTCCTCTCAGGGGTTGGTCTCGGGGGTCCGTCGACCCGGGAGCGGGCGGATCAGTAGCGGTCGAGGGCCGGCGGCTGCGGCGCGGTGGAGCCGGAGAGGCCGAGGGTGGCGTCGTAGGCCTTCTTCCAGTCGCCGTTGTCCTGGTGGGCCTTGAGCGCGTCGTTGATCGCGTCACGCAGCGCCTTGTCGTCCTTGTTCAGGCCGACGCCGTAGTTCTCCTTGGTGAAGGGCTGGCCGACGACCTTGAGCTTGGGCGCGTACTTGGAGGCGTAGCCCTTGAGGATGGCGTCGTCGGTGGTGACCGCGTCGACCTCGCCCGAGGTCAGCTTCTCGACGCAGGCCGAGTAGGTGTCGAACTGGGTGATCTTCGGCGAGTACTTCTCGATGTTCTTGATCGAGGTCGAGCCGGTGGCGGTGCAGACGTTCTTGCCGTTGAGCGAGTCCGGGCCGGTGATCGCGGTGTTGTCGGCCTTGACCAGCAGGTCCTGGCCGGCGACGTAGTACGGGCCGGCGAAGGAGACGGTCTTCTTGCGCTCGTCGTTGATGCTGTAGGTGCCGACGTAGAAGTCGATCTGGCCCTTGGAGATGGCCGGCTCGCGCTGCGAGGAGACCAGGGTCTGCCACTTGATCTGCTGCGGGGTGAAGCCGAGGTCGGCGGCGACCATCTTGGCGATCTCGATGTCGAAGCCGCTGCGGTCGTTGCTGGCGAGGTCCTCCCAGCCGAGGAACGGCTGGTCGGCCTTGGCGCCGATGATCAGCTGGCCGCGCTTCTTGGCCTCGGCCAGGACCGGCGAGTCCACCTTGACGTCGGTCTTCACGGTGTAGGTCGGCAGCGCCGGGGCGGCGGTGCCACCGGACGAGGCACTGCCGCCGGGCGTGCCGTCCTTGCCGCAGGCGGCGGTGGCGGTGAGCGCGACGGCACAGAGCGCGACGGCGAAGGTGCGACGGGTCCTCATGAGGGTCTCCTCGGGCTGGGCCACGGGTCAACCGGGCTGCGGCGAAGGCTGTGGTGAAGGCAGGGGGAACGGACGGGCGGACGGGCACACGGGTGTACGGCGGCGCCCTTGCCGCCGCGGCCGGGGACCGGCCCGGGGGATCAGTGGTGCAGGATCTTGGAGAGGAAGTCCTTGGCGCGGTCGGAGCGCGGCGCGGTGAAGAAGGCCTCCGGGGTGTTCTGCTCGACGATCCGGCCGTCGGCCATGAACAGCACCCGGTTGGCGGCGGAGCGGGCGAAGCCCATCTCGTGGGTGACGACCACCATCGTCATGCCGTCGGCGGCCAGCCGGCGCATGACCTCCAGCACCTCGTTGATCATCTCGGGGTCGAGCGCCGAGGTGGGCTCGTCGAAGAGCATCACCTTCGGGTTCATCGCCAGCGCCCGGGCGATCGCCACGCGCTGCTGCTGGCCGCCGGACAGCTGGGCGGGGTACTTCGCGGCCTGGGCGCCGACACCGACCCGGTCCAGGAGTTCCTTGGCGGTCGCCACCGCCTTGTCCTTGGCGATGCCGCGGACCTTCACCTGGCCGAGGACCACGTTCTCCAGCACGGTCTTGTGCGCGAAGAGGTTGAAGCTCTGGAACACCATGCCGACCTCGGCCCGCAGCCGGGCCAGCTCCCGGCCCTCGGCGGGCAGCGGGCGGCCGTCGATGGTGATCGTTCCGGAGTCGACGGTCTCCAGCCGGTTGATCGTCCGGCACAGCGTGGACTTGCCGGAGCCGGACGGGCCGATCAGGACGACCACCTCGCCCTGGTGGATCTCCAGGTCGATGTCCTGGAGCACGTGCAGCGCACCGAAGTGCTTGTTCACGTTGCGCAGGACGACCAGCGGAGCGGCGTCGGCGTGGGAGTCCTTGTCGAGGCTCGTGGTCATCGCGCCGGCTCCCTCTGGTCGGCCCCCCGGGAGTGAACTCCCTTGGGTGGCAATGGTGATAGGAATCCGGGGGCCGCGACCGGCGGAGTCGCGGCCCTCGGTGGGGCGACCATAGGAGGCCTGACGATGCCACGTCAGCCGATCTGAGCGGAACTTGAGGATCACGATCCGGCCACACGATCGGCGGGTGCTGTTCACCGAGGGCCGATCCGGGCACAGTGGCAGCGTCCGCGGCCGCGGCGGGCCTCGTCGCGGAACCCCGGCTGGGTACCGGCACGGGCCGGAGCCCCCGCCCCCGTCCCCGGCCGAGCCTGGCGTCCGGGCCGTCCCTGGCCCATACTGCGCAGAACCGGGGCCTGCCCGGCAGGGGGAGCCGGCGCGACCGCGGGACGGCCGCGCGAGAGACCCCCGGAGCACCGTCCGGGAGAGGAGGAGACAGATGCGACTGCTGCTCGTCGAGGACGACGAACGCGTGGCCGCCGCGCTGGTCGCGGTCCTGGGCCGGCACGGATTCCAGGTCCGGCACGCGCGCAGCGGCCACGAGGCGCTGGACGCCCTGGTGCCGGACGGCAACGACCCCTACCGGGTGGTGCTGCTCGACCTCGGCCTGCCCGACCGGGACGGCTTCGAGGTCTGCAGCCGGATCCGGGCCGGCAGCGGCGTGCCGGTGATCATGGTGACCGCCCGCGCCGACATACGCTCCCGGATCCACGGCCTCAACCTCGGTGCCGACGACTACGTCACCAAGCCCTACGACATGGGCGAGCTGCTCGCCCGGATCCACGCGGTGGCCCGCCGCGGCGCCGCACCCGCAGCCGTCGCCGTGCCCGCGCCGGACGCCGTCCCGCAGCAGCGCGGCCCGCTGGAGTCCCGCGGCATCGTGATCGACCGCGAGCGGCGCCGGGTCAGCGTCGACGGCCGGGACGTGCCGCTCACCCGCAAGGAGTTCGACCTGCTGGCGCTGCTCGCCCAGAGCCCCGGCGTGGTCTACCGCCGCGAGCAGATCTTCAGCGAGGTCTGGCGCAGCGGCTGGGAGGGCAACGGCCGCACCCTGGAGGTGCACATCGGCTCGCTGCGCACCAAGCTCGCCCTGCCCGGCCTGGTCGAGGCCGTCCGGGGCGTCGGCTACCGGCTGATACCCGAGTGCCCCGCCGCCGACACCCCGCCCCCGGCCCGCGCGGAGCGCTGACCGCACGTGCGCACCCGCCTGCTCGGCATCCTGCTCGCCCTGATGCTCTGCGTGCTCGCCGCGTTCGGACTGCCGCTGGCGGCGGCGTTCGCGGCCGCCGAGCAGAGCCGGGTGGTCGTCGACCGGCTCGACGACGCCGCGCGGTTCGCCCAGGACCTGCCGACCTCCGGCCTCTCCGGCCTGGAGTCGGCCCTCAAGGGCGACCCGCAGCCCGCCCCCGGCGAACTCAGCCGGCGGCACGCGCTGGACGCCGAGGTGGCGCGCTACCACGAGCTCTACGGGGTGCGGATCGGCATCTTCCAGCGTGACCGCCTGCCGATCGCGGTGGCCCCGGAGGGCTGGCGGATACCCGCAGTCTGGGGCGAGCAGGCCTTCCAGGAGGCGCTGGACGGACGGCGCAGCCACAATCCGCGGCAGGTCTGGCCGTGGACCCCGGACCGCACGCTCACCGTCGCCACCCCGGTGGTCCGCGACGGCGACGTGGTCGCCGTGGTGCTCAGCGAGTCCCCGACCGGCGCGCTGCGCGGCCGGGTGGTGCGCAAGTGGCTGGTGATCGGGGCCGGGGAGGCCGCCGCGATGATCGTCGCGGTGCTGCTCGCCGCCCGGCTCACCGAGTGGGTGCTGCGCCCGGTCCGCACCCTGGACCGGGCCACCCACGACATCGCCACCGGCCGGATGAACGCCCGGGTGGCGCCCGGCGGCGGGCCGCCCGAGCTGCAGCGGCTCGCCCACTCGTTCAACGAGATGGCCGACCACGTGGTGCTCGCCCTGGACCAGCAGAAGGCCTTCGTCGCCGATGCCTCGCACCAGCTGCGCAATCCGCTGGCCGCGCTGCTGCTGCGGGTCGAGCTGCTGGGCCTGGAACTGCCGGAGGGGCACGAGGAGGAGCTCGGCGGGGTCCGCGAGGAGGGCGCCCGGCTGGCCCGGGTGCTGGACGACCTGCTCGGGCTGGCCACCGCCGAGCACGCCCGCCCCGAACCCGAGCCCACCGACCTGGCCGCGCTCAGCCTGGAGCGGGTGGACGCCTGGCGCCCGCTGGCCGGCCGGCGCGGGATCGAGCTGGCCTGGGAGGGGCCGGCGCTGGCCCTCGGCCTGGCCGACCCGATCGGCTTCGGCAGCGCGCTGGACGCGGTGCTCGACAACGCGCTGAAGTTCGGTCCCGAGGGGAGCCGGGTGCGGGTGCTGGTCGCGGCTCGGCGCGAGGAGGCCGCGGTGACCGTCTCGGACCAGGGCCCCGGCCTCACCGAGGAGGAACTGGCCCGGGCCGGTGACCGCTTCTGGCGCAGCACCCGCCACCAGAACGTGGACGGATCGGGGCTCGGCCTGTCCATCGCCCGCACCCTGCTCCAGGCCGCCGGCGGCTCGCTCACCTTCGGCACCGCCACCCCGTCCGGCCTCGCCGTCACCCTCGCGGTGCCCCGGGCGGACCGCAAGAAGCCGTAGTGGGTGGGCCTCAGGGCTTCACCGAGCGGTAGTAGCGGGCCGCGCCCTCGTGGAGCGGGAGCGGGTCGGTGTAGACGGCCGTGCGCAGGTCGACCAGCTGGGCGGCGTGCACCTGGGCGCCGATCTGGTCGCGGCTGTCGATCACCGCCCGGGTCATGCCCTGGACCAGGTCGTCGTTCACGTCGGCCCGGGTGATCAGCAGGTTGGGCACGGCGAGGGTGGCGACCGCGTCCTGCGGTACGGCGTCGGGGTAGGTGCCCTTCGGCATGGTGGCCGCCCGGTAGGCGTCCGTTCCGCCGCCCTCGACCAGGTGGATCGACTCGGCGAGGTCGCCCAGCGGCACGATCCGGATCCGGACCTGCTCGGACAGCGTGGTGAGCGCGCTGGTCGGCAGTCCGCCGGACCAGAAGAAGGCGTCCAGCCTTCCGGCCCGCAGCTCGTTCGCCGCGTCGCCGATGCCCAGGAACGCCGGCTTGACGTCGTGGTCCGGATCCAGCCCGGCCGCCGCCAGCAGCCTGCGGGTCACCAGGTTCACGCCGGAGAGCGACTGGCCGACGCCCACTCGCAGGCCCTTGAGGTCGGCGGCGCGGAGCACCGGGGAGCCGGCCGGCACGATCAGCTGCAGGTAGTCGTCGTAGAGCCGGGCGATGGCCCGCAGCTTCTCCCGGCCGGGGCCGGTGTACTGGGCCACGGCGTCGGCGGTGGCGATGGCGAAGTCGTCCCGGCCGGTGGTGACCCGGGCCAGGTTGTCGAGCGAGCCCTCGGAGTTGTCCAGCTCCAGCCGCACTCCGGGCATGGTCCCGGCGAGGTGGGGGACCAGCAGCTGCCCGTAGCGGTCGTAGACGCCCTGCTGGACGCCGGTGGCCAGCCTGGTCGTGCCGCGCGGGTAGCGGGCCGAGCCGCCCGCCGACAGCCACCAGCCGCCCAGGCCGGTGAGCACCAGCACCAGGGCCAGCACGATCCGCCAGAGCGGCCGGCGGGCCGCGGCGCGCAGACGGGAGGGAGTGCCGGGAGCCATGGAAGGGATAGTGCCAGGCGCATCGGTGGAACGGGAGGGAAAAGTCGTTCGCGGCTGCCCGTACCCTGGTCGGGTGAGCGGTGACAGCGGATCGAAGAGCTACAAGGTCGTCACGTACGGCTGCCAGATGAACGTCCACGACTCCGAGCGGCTCTCCGGGCTGCTGGAGGACGCGGGGTACGTCAAGGCGGGGCAGGACGGCGACCCCGACCTGGTGGTGTTCAACACCTGCGCGGTGCGGGAGAACGCCGACAACAAGCTGTACGGCAACCTCGGCCAGCTGGCCCCGGTCAAGAGCCGTCACCAGGGCATGCAGATCGCCGTCGGCGGCTGCCTGGCGCAGAAGGACCGCGACACCATCGTCCGCAAGGCGCCCTGGGTCGACGTGGTCTTCGGCACCCACAACATCGGCCACCTGCCGGCCCTGCTGGAGCGCGCCGCGGTCGAGCGCAAGGCCCAGGTCGAGATCCTGGAGTCGCTGGAGACCTTCCCCTCCACGCTGCCCACCCGCCGCGAGTCCGCCTACGCCGCCTGGGTCGCGATCTCGGTCGGCTGCAACAACACCTGCACCTTCTGCATCGTCCCCGCGCTGCGCGGCAAGGAGGAGGACCGCCGCCCGGGCGACGTCCTCGCCGAGATCGAGGCGCTGGTCGACGAGGGCGTCATCGAGGTCACCCTGCTCGGCCAGAACGTCAACGCCTACGGCTCCGACCTGGGCGACCGCGAGGCCTTCTCCAAGCTGCTGCGCGCCGCCGGGCAGGTCGAGGGCCTGGAGCGGATCCGCTTCACCTCGCCGCACCCGCGCGACTTCACCGACGACGTGATCGCCGCGATGGCCGAGACCCCGAGCGTGATGCACCAGCTGCACATGCCGCTGCAGTCCGGCTCCGACCGCGTCCTCAAGGCGATGCGCCGCTCGTACCGGCAGGAGCGTTTCCTCGGCATCATCCGCAAGGTGCGCGAGGCGATGCCCGACGCCGCCATCTCCACCGACATCATCGTGGGCTTCCCGGGCGAGACCGAGGAGGACTTCGAGGAGACCATGAAGGTCGTCCGCGAGGCCCGCTTCACCAACGCCTTCACCTTCCAGTACTCCAAGCGCCCCGGCACCCCGGCCGCCGAGATGGACGAGCAGATCCCGAAGGCGGTCGTCCAGGCCCGCTACGACCGGCTGATCGCCCTCCAGGAGGAGATCTCCTGGGAGGAGAACAAGAAGCAGGTCGGCCGCACCCTGGAGATCCTGGTCGCCGAGGGCGAGGGCAAGAAGGACGACCGGACCGACCGGCTCTCCGGCCGCGCCCCGGACAACCGGCTGGTGCACTTCACCCGGCCCGCCGAGCCGGTCCGCCCGGGCGACATGGTCACGGTGGAGATCACCTACGCCGCCCCGCACCACCTGCTGGCCGAGGGCCCGGCGCTCGCGGTGCGCCGCACCCGGGCGGGCGACGCCTGGGAGAAGCGCCAGGCCAAGCCCGCCGCCAAGCCGGCCGGCGTGATGCTGGGCCTGCCGTCGATCGGCGCCCCGGCGGCGCTCCCGTTGGCCGCCCCGGCCGGCGGCGCCTGTTGCGGGGACTGACCCGCGGCGGGGAGCGACCCGCTCGTCCGTGAACGGCCCGGTGGGACTCCGCAGTCCTGCCGGGCCGTTCCGCGTTCTTGGCTAGAGTGATCCACATGCTGGTTGCCGCCGCCGTGTGCCCCTGTCCGCCGCTGCTCGTCCCGGAGGTCGCCGCCGGGGCGGCGGCCGAGCTGGAGCCGTTGCGCGCGGCCTGCGACGAGGCGCTCGGGGTGGTGCTCGCGGCCGGGCCGGAGCTGCTCGTGGTGGTCGGCACCGGGCCGGAGCCCGAGGTGTGGACCGAGGGCGGGGCCGGTTCGTTCCACCGCTTCGGCGTGCCGCTGGTGGCCGCGCTGCCGGGCGGACGGGCCGAGGGGCCGGAGCTGGCACCCTCGCTGACCGTCGGTGCCTGGCTGCTCGGCCGGGCCGGGGTGACGCTGCCGACGCACGCCTGCGCGGTGCCGGCCGACGCGCCCGCCGACCGGATGCTCGGGCTGGGCCAGGGCCTGGCCGGGCTGGCCGACCGGGTCGGGCTGCTGGTGATGGGGGACGGCAGCGCCTGCCGGTCGCTGAAGGCGCCGGGCTACCTGGACGAGCGCGCCGAGGGCTTCGACGCCGGGCTCGCGCGGGCGCTGGGTTCGGCGGACACCGCGGCGCTGGCCGCCCTGGACGTGGCGCTGGCCGCCGAGCTGCGGGCCGAGGGCCGGGCGCCCTGGCAGGTGCTGGCCGGCGCCGCCGAGGGCGCCGGCCTCACCGCGCGGCTGGGCTACCAGGACGCGCCGTACGGCGTGGGGTACCTGGTCGCCTCCTGGAGCTGAGCCCTCCCGGGGCCCTCACCGGGGCCCTCCCCGAGCCGGACCGCCGTGCCGGGCCGGATCGGGCGGGCCGGGTCAGGCGGGCGGGGTGGTGCCCGAACCGGTGCCGGCATCCGTGCCGGGGGCCGAACCGGGGCCCGTGCCGGGCTCCTGGGGCTTGTGGGCGAAGTCGTCCACGGCGCCCTTGGCCTTGCTGGTGCCGTGCTCGATCTTCTCCGTGTACTTGCCCTTGGTCGCCTTGTCGATCGCGCCGCCGGCCTTCTCCACCGCGCTCCCGATCTGGTCGCTGTGCTTGCCGGCGAACTCGCTGGCCTTGTCCTTGAGCTCTTCGGCCTTGCCCTTGAGGTTGTCCATCAGACCCATGGCGCCTCACCCTTCCTCTGCTGTCTCTCTCACAACGTCTGTCAGGGCGGAACCGTTCGCAACGGGACGGTCCGGTGGAAACCGGGGGCAACCGGCCGGGCCGCCCGGCCGGCCGGCGTTCCCTGGCAGACTTGACCGGTGAGCAGCTCCACCACCGCCCAGCCCGCCCGCCCCCGCGTCGTCTCGGTCGTCGGTGCGACCGCCGCCGGGAAGTCCGATCTGGCCGTCGCCCTGGCCCGCGCCCTTGGCGGCGAGGTGATCAACACCGACTCGATGCAGCTCTACCGGGGCATGGACATCGGGACGGCCAAGCTCACCGAGGAGGAGCGCGGCGGCGTCCCGCACCACCTCATGGACATCTGGGACGTCACCGAGGCCGCCAGCGTCGCCGAGTACCAGCGGCTGGCCCGGGCCGAGATCGACCGGCTGCTCGCGGCCGGCCGCACCGCCGTCCTGGTCGGCGGCTCCGGCCTGTACGTCCGGGCGGCGATCGACGAGATGGAGTTCCCGGGCACCGACCCGGCGGTCCGCGCCCGGCTGGAGGAGGAGCTGGAGCGGGTCGGCCCGTACGCGCTGCACGGGCGGCTGGCCGGGCTGGACCCGGCCGCGGCGGAGGCGATCCTGACGAGCAACGGCCGGCGGATCGTCCGCGCGCTGGAGGTCATCGAGATCACCGGGCGGCCGTTCACCGCCAGCCTGCCGAGCAACACCGCCGTGTACGACGCGGTGCAGATCGGCGTCGCCGTGCCGCGCCCCGAGCTGGACGAGCGGATCACCCTGCGGGTGGACCGGATGTGGCGGGCCGGGTTGCTGGACGAGGTGCGGGAGCTGGAGGCGGTGGGGCTGCGCGAGGGGCGGACGGCCTCCCGGGCGCTCGGCTACCAGCAGGTGCTGGACCACTTCGCCGGCGAGTGCACGGAGGACGAGGCGCGCGCCGAGACCGTCCGGGCCACCAAGCGCTTCGCCCGCCGGCAGGAGTCCTGGTTCCGCCGGGACGACCGGATCCACTGGCTCGCCCGGCCGGCCGGCACCGACCCGGTGGAGCTGCTGGACCGCTCGCTTGAGCTGATCGAACGTCAGGAACTCGCCGTCAGGTAGGCGCTTTCCGGCCATCGGGTGGTGCAGTTGCGCGCGCAGACGGGCGTGCAGGACGGCATGGCGGTCACGGCCGGATCACGTGATGGCCACGGATCACCCGTCGGCCCCGGTCAGGCCCGGAACGCCCCTCTGGACATGCCATCATCGATGTCATAAGGGTCGGCCCGGGCGGGCCGACCGTGCCCGGCCGCGAGTCCGCACTCGTGTCGAACTGTCAGGGGAGGCCGCGTGTCCACGGGTACCGGCCCCGAAACCGGCCAGAGCGCCAGGCCCGCCGGCGGCGGGCCCGGCAGTAGCGGTGGCGGCAGTGCCACGGCACAGGCCGGTGGCCTCGACGCCTCGACACTGCCCGACCTGCCGGTGCTGCCCGGCCTCGACGCGCCCACCTCCTACGCGGTCGCGCTGCCGGCCCTGGACACCCGCGCCCCCGCCGGCGCGGTGCACGAGCGGGAGATCCGGCCGCGCCGCCGGCTCCGCTGGTGGCAGATCCTGCCGATCGCCCTGGTGGCCACCGCCGGCTCGCTGATGTTCGCCTTCCCGCTGGCCTTCGGCTCGGCCGGGACCGGCTCGGCGATGGTCGGGATGCTCGGCCTGCTGCTCACCGCGGCCTCGCTCGGCTGGGGCGCGATGGCGGCCCGGCACGCGGGGTACAAGTGGCCCGGCCTGCCGCGCCGGGGTACCGGCGAGCGGGCCGGCTGGAAGGCGATCGTGGTCTACACGCTGATCGTGCTGGCCGCCGCGGCGCTGGCCCTGTACCGGGTCGTCCGGCTCTCCGGGAGATAGCTCTCCGGGGGGCGGGCCGGGGACCGCCCGGGGCCGGAACCGGAAGGCGGCGGTCCACCGCGCCTCGGTACCATCGGGAGGGTGACCGCATCCTCCGCGCAGCCCGTCGGCCTCCCCTTCCTCAAGGGGCACGGCACCCAGAACGACTTCGTGATCGTCCCCGACCCCGACGGCCGGCTGGCCATCGGCCCCGAGGCCGTGGCCGCGCTGTGCGACCGCCGGTCGGGCATCGGCGGTGACGGGCTGCTGCGCGTGGTGCGCTCCGCCGCCGACCCGGTGGCGGCCGACCAGGCCGACCGTGCCGAGTGGTTCATGGACTACCGCAACTCCGACGGCTCGATCGGCGAGATGTGCGGCAACGGCATCCGGGTCTTCGCCCGCTACCTGGTCGAGGCCGGGCTGGCGAAGCCGGGCGAGCTGCCGGTGGCCACCCGGGCCGGCCTGCGGACCGTGCGGGTCGCCGAGGACGCCGAGGACGGCACGCCCGGCGAGATCACCGTCGACATGGGGCGGGCGAAGCTGCCCGGTCCGGACGCGATCGAGGTGGCGGTCGGCGGGCGCAGCTGGCCGGCCCTGAACGTCAACATGGGCAATCCGCACGCGGTCGCGTTCGTCGAGAGCCTGGACCACGCCGGCGATCTGCTGAGCGCGCCGCCGGTGAGCCCCGAGGGCGTCTACCCGGAGGGCGTCAACGTCGAGTTCGTGGTGGACCGGGGTCCGCGGCACGTCGCGATGCGGGTGCACGAGCGCGGCTCCGGCGAGACCCGCTCCTGCGGCACCGGCGCGTGCGCCGTCGCGGTGGCGGCCGCCCGCCGGGACGGCGTGGACCCGACGGTCACCGGCGAGGCGGTGACGTACACGGTGGACGTGCTGGGCGGCCGGCTGACGATCACCGAGTACCCGGACGGCCGGGTGGAGAAGACCGGCCCGGCGGTCGTCGTCGCCCGCGGCGAGCTGGCCCCGGCCTGGTCGGCGCTGATCCGGGAGGCCTGACCCGTCGTCATCCACCGTTGCCCGCCCGGCCGGGCGGGCCGGTGGTGCGCCGGCCCCGCGTTTCCCCAATTCGTCCGGGATCAAATCCCCCCGTTCGGGTGATACCCCTGACGGACGGGAAGCGGGGCCTCGCGGAACGTGCTCTGCTCGGTAGCATGGACCACCGGGTCGGCCCACGCCCCCGGTACTGCTGCCGGAGGTGCCGATGACCATCGAAGCCGGGCAGCCCCTGGCGGGGCAGCCGACGTCCGCACGGCAAGCCGGGCCCAGACGCCCGCTCGGCGGGTTGGGCCGGGCCGCGCTCGGCCGGGCCGGCCGGGCCGCGCTGCTGGCCACCGGCCGCCCGCCGGTGCCGGACGCCCTCGAACCGCTGGTCCAGGCGCACCGCCGGCACCACCCGCAGGCCGACCTCGGCCTGCTCGGCCGCGCCTACCGGCTGGCCGAGGCGAGCCATCGCGGCCAGAAGCGCAAGAGCGGCGAGCCGTACATCACCCACCCGCTGGCCGTCACCGTGATCCTGGCCCAACTCGGCGCCGGGACGACCACCTTGGTCGCCTCGCTGCTCCACGACACGGTCGAGGACACCGAGTTGACGCTGGAGCAGGTGGCCGAGGAGTTCGGTCCCGAAGTCGCCTACCTGGTCGACGGGGTGACGAAGCTGGAGAAGGTCGACTTCGGCGCGGCGGCCGAGGCGGAGACCTTCCGCAAGATGCTGGTCGCCACCGGGGACGACGTCCGGGTGATGGTCATCAAGCTCGCCGACCGGCTGCACAACATGCGCACCATCCGGCACATGAAGCCGGCCAGCCAGGTGCGGATCGCCAAGGTCACCCGGGACGTGCTGATCCCGCTGGCCGAGCGGCTGGGGATCCAGGTGCTCAAGGCGGAGCTGGAGGACATCGTCTTCGCCACCCTGCACCCCGAGGAGCACGCCCGCACCCGCGCCCTGCTCGGCCGGCACGAGGCCGGTCCGGACACCCTGCTGGCCCCGTTCGCCCACAGCCTGGCCCGCCAGCTCGCCGAGGCCGGGGTCGCCGCCGAGGTCACCGTCCGTCCCCGGCACTGCGTGTCGCTGCACCGGGTGCTGCTCAAGCGGGCCGCCGCCCCCGGGCCGGACGGCAAGCCGCAGGGGCCGCAGCCGGCCGACTTCGGGCGGCTGCTGGTGGTGGTCGAGGAGAACGCCGACTGCTACGCGGTGCTCGGCGAGCTGCACACCTGCTGGACGCCGCTGCCCGGGGAGTTCAAGGACTTCGTGGCCGCGCCGAAGTTCAACCTCTACCAGTCGCTGCACACCGCGGTGGCGCTGGCCGGCGGCGAGGTGGTCGAGGTGCTGGTGCGCACCCGGCGGATGCACGAGGTCGCCGAGACCGGGGTGGTCGCGCTCGGCGACCCCCGGCAGCCCGGGACCGGCGGCGAGCAGGGCCGGGACGAGCTGGACCGCACCGACCCGGCCCGGCCCGGCTGGCTCTCCCGGCTGCTGGAGTGGCAGCAGGAGACCCCGGACCCGGACGCCTTCTGGTCCGCGCTCACCGCCGACCTGGCCGGGGACCGCGAGATCACGGTGGTCACCGAGCGTGGCGAAACGCTTCAGCTCCGGGCCGGCGCCACCTGTGTGGACGCCGCCTACCTGCTCGGCGAGGAGACCGGCCACCGCTGCATCGGGGCCCGGGTGAACGGCCGGCTCGCCGCGCTCTCCACCGTGCTCCACGACGGCGACCGGGTGGCCGTCCTCACCGAGGAGGCCGCGGGCCCGGCGCCCGAGTGGCTCGCGCACGCCCGCACCCCGGGCGCCCGGCTGGCCATCGAGCGCTGGCTGGCCGACCACGCGCCCCGCCGTCCGGTGGTGCGCACCGGCCCGTCCGCCGGGCAGCCCGCACCACCCGACCGCCCGGTCGCCGCCGGCCGCCCGGCCGCTCCGGTCACCGTGGCCGGCCGCCCCGGGGCGCCCGTCCGGCTGGCCCGCTGCTGCACCCCGGTACCGCCGGACGAGATCGTCGGCTACCCGATCCGCGCCGGCGCGGTCGCCGTGCACCGGGCCGGCTGTCCGGCGGGGGAGCGGATGCGGGCCGACGGACGCGGCGCCCTGGAGGTCCGCTGGCGGCCCGGCGGCGCCCCGGCGGCGGGCTTCCGGGCCACCCTGCGGGCCGAGGCGCTGAACCGGCCCCGGCTGCTGGCCGACCTGACGGCCGCGATCTCGGCGGAGGGCGTCGGGATCGCCGCGGCCGAGGTGGAGCCGCCGCAGGAGCTGCGGGTGCGGCACACCTACACCGTCGAGCTGCCGGACCCGGCCGCGCTGGCCGCCGTGCTGCGGGCCATGCTGCGGGTCTCCGGGGTGTACGACGTGGAGCGCCCGTACGCCCCGGCGGGCGGCGGTCCCGGCCGCGCCCCGGCCGCCCCGGCCGCCCCGCCGGACCCTCCGGCGGGCGACCCGGTGGAGGCGCCCGGGCCACCGGCGGAAATCGGGGTGACCCGCACGACCCCGGCGTGCGACCATCATGGGGAATTCACGGCCGGACCGCGGCGTTGACCGGGCGGAGGAGTCTCAGCCCGTCCCGCGGCCCCGAGGGGTAGCTCACACCTCGCCCGAGTGCTGAACGGGGCGGCAGCTGGGCAGACTCCGGGCACGACCGTCCGTACGGTCGCGCACAGGCCACCCGTTCCAGCAGCCGAAGGACAGAATGACCTCCACGTTCGACACCCGCGACCACGCCGACGCCCCGCGCCGCTTGGACGGTCTGCGGGCGGAAGCCCTCATGGACGAGGACCTCGCGGCCATCGACGAGGACCTCGGCCACCACTACGACGGCGACCAGTACGACCGCACCGAGCGCGCCGCGCTCCGTCGTGTCGCCGGCCTCTCCACCGAACTCCAGGACGTCACCGAGGTCGAGTACCGCCAGCTCCGGCTGGAGCGCGTGGTGCTCGTCGGCGTCTGGACGGACGGCACCCTGGAGGAGGCGGAGAACTCGATGGCCGAGCTCGCCGCGCTGGCCGAGACGGCCGGCTCCGAGGTGCTGGACGGCGTCATCCAGCGCCGTGACAAGCCCGACGCGGCCACCTACATCGGCTCCGGCAAGGCGCAGGAGCTGCGCGACATCGTCTCCTCCACCGGGGCGGACACCGTGGTCTGCGACGGTGAGCTCACCCCGGGCCAGCTGATCCACCTGGAGGACGTGGTCAAGGTCAAGGTCGTCGACCGGACGGCCCTGATCCTGGACATCTTCGCCCAGCACGCCAAGTCCCGCGAGGGCAAGGCGCAGGTCTCGCTCGCGCAGATGCAGTACATGCTGCCGCGGCTGCGCGGCTGGGGTCAGTCGCTCTCCCGGCAGATGGGTGGTGGCGGCTCCGGCTCGTCCGGCGGCGGCATGGCGACCCGTGGTCCCGGTGAGACCAAGATCGAGACCGACCGGCGCCGGATCCGCGAGAAGATGGCGAAGCTCCGCAGGGAGATCGCCGACATGAAGAAGGGCCGCGACACCAAGCGCCAGGAGCGCCGGCGCCACCAGGTGCCGTCCGTGGCCATCGCCGGTTACACCAACGCCGGCAAGTCCTCCCTGCTCAACCGGCTCACCGGCGCGGGCGTGCTGGTGGAGAACGCGCTGTTCGCCACCCTCGACCCGACCGTGCGCCGGGCGCAGACCCCGAGCGGCCGGGTCTACACCCTGGCCGACACCGTCGGCTTCGTCCGGCACCTGCCGCACCACCTGGTCGAGGCGTTCCGCTCCACCATGGAGGAGGTCGGCGACGCGGACCTCATCCTGCACGTGGTGGACGGCTCGCACCCCGAGCCGGAGACGCAGCTGGCCGCCGTCCGCGAGGTCGTGGTCTCGGTCGACGCGCAGAACGTGCCGGAGATCGTGGTGATCAACAAGGCCGACGCGGCCGACCCGCACGTGCTGCAGCGCCTGCTGCGCCGCGAGCCGCACGCCATCGTGGTGTCGGCCCGCACCGGCGAGGGCATCGACGAGCTGCTCAAGCTCATCGACGACGAGCTGCCGCGCCCGGCGGTCGAGGTGCACGTGCTGGTCCCGTACACCCAGGGCGCGCTGGTGTCCCGGGTGCACGCCGAGGGCGAGCTGCTGGGCACCGAGCACACCGGCGAGGGCACCCTGCTGCACGCCAAGGTGCCGGCCGAGCTGGCCGCCGAGCTGGAGCACTTCGCGGTGGCGCTGACGCCGCAGGGCTGAGCCGCCGCCGCACGGTCACGGGCCCCGGTCCCCCCTCACGAGGGGGAACCGGGGCCCGTTCGCGTGCCCGGTGCCGGGAGGCCCCGGGGGAGACCCGGGACCGGGGGCTACTTCTTCTTCGAGATCCAGTCCAGCGCCTGCTTGGCGACCGTCTCCAGGTACGGCCCGCTCAGCGAGGTGTGGTCCTGGGTGCCGATCGAGGTGTTGGAGACCAGCGCGAGCTTCCCGTCCGGCATCGGCGCGAACCAGCCGCCGCCACTGGAGCCCTGGGTCATGTTGCAGCCGATGGTGAGCATCGACGGGCGCTTCGGGTCGAAGGAGAGCCTGGTCGGCTTCCCGCCCTCGCACTTGTAGAGCTCCTGGCCGTCGAACGGCTTGTAGAGCGGGTAGCCGATCGCGGCGACCGCGAGCTTGTCGCGCGGGGCGTCGAACCAGACCGGGACGGCCCCGCCGACCGTCTCCTCCAGCGACTTGCCGCTGTCGTTCTGGTTGCTCACCCGCATGATCGCGAAGTCGTACTGGTTCGCCGCGTCACCGGTGCCGCCGCCCTCGACCAGCCACTGCGGCGAGGTCACCACGTCCTTGGCCCACCAGGTGCCGAGCGGCGCCAGCTCGGACAGCGGGGCCTTCTTGCCGCCGCTGGAGGCACCCGAGTTGTTGTAGGCCGGGACGAAGACCAGGTCCTTGAAGTAGCTGCCGCCCTTGCCCGGGTGGACGCAGTGGCCGGCCGTCCAGACCAGGTTGCTCCGGCCCGGGTTCGCCGGGTCCTGGATCACGGTGGCCGAGCAGTTGCCGCGGCCGCCCTCGGCCGAGAAGAAGACCTTGCCGGAGGGCTGCTTGGTGTACGGGCGCGGCACCGGCACGGCCTTGACCACCGGCGGCTCGGGGTCGGTGACCCCGGCGTCGTCGGCGGGCTTGGCGGTGGGCGGCGCCGGGTCGGCCGGCTTGGAGTCGCCCATCTTGTCCGGGTTCCAGAAGTCCTTGACGATCGGGTTGTTGAAGACGTGCTTGGACGCCCAGTTGTCCCAGTCCTCGAACTTCCACTTCGTCAGGTCGTCCCAGCTCTTGGGCAGGCCTTCCAGCAGACCGGTCGGCAGGCCCGAGGGCAGGGTGATGCCGCCGATCACGCCACTGCCGCCCCCCGCGGCGGTGGCGGAGGCGGACGCGGTGGGGCCGCCGGAGGGCGGCGTTGCGACGGCGTCCCCGCCCGAGGGCCCGTCCGGGCCGCAGGCGGTGACGGCGAGCAGGGTCCCCGCGGCGAGGAGCGCCGCCGCGGCTGACCGGTGGATCGCTGGCATGGTGCTGTCCCCCTGGTAGTTCGGTGTCGGCGGCGGACCGCCGTCCTGGAGTCTGCCACTGGCCAGCAGGACGGCCCCGGGCGGCCCCCGGGTTCCGGTTCCGGGCGAAGGTCACCGATCCGTGACGCGCGGACGGACGGGCCGGCCGCGCGACGGACCCGAGTTCCCTCCCGGGCGGGACAATCACCGATCTTCACCCGGACGAGTGAGCGGTCCTTGTGATCACCCCTCAGGGATAGGTAACCCTTACCTGACGCGAGGGTGCGAGTGCCCGCCAGTTCCCTCCACCCCCTTGCGCGTCGGCACGCCACGCGCTTCAAGGAGCAGCATTGAGCACCGCCCTGACCGGAGCCCCGCCCCGACTCCCGGCCCGCCGCCCCGCCGCCACCGCGGCCCCGGCCCCCTGCGACCTTCTGCTCCATCCCGACCCGGCCGTCGCCGCCGAACAGGCCGCCCTGGAGGCCCTGCTGCGCTGCTGGGCCCGGGAGACCGGCGCCGCCCCCGGCCCCGACGGCCACCTGCGGATCGCCGTCCTCGGCGGCGCCGCCCGGCTCTCCGCCCCGGTCCGGCACTGGTCGCCGGCCGGCTGGCACCGGTTCGGCCCGGCCACCCTCGCGGCCGGCGAGGCCAACGCGGCGGGGGACTTCGCCGACGCCCCGGTGGACGCCGTCACCGCCGCCGCCCTGCTCGCCGCCGCGGCCGCCGACCGGCCCGACCCCGGCCAGGTCGCCGACCTCGCCGCCCGGGTCGCCGACTCGGTGGTCCGCACCGCCGACATCCTCGTCCACCACCGCGCCGCCACCGCCCCGGTGCCCGGCGGACCCGAGCGCTCGGAGTTCCTCGCCGCCGAGCAGTCCCTGCTGCTCGGCCACCCGATGCACCCCACCCCGAAGAGCCGCGACGGCCTCGGCCCCGCCCAGAGCGCCGCCTACTCGCCCGAGCTGCACGGCTCCTTCCAACTGCACTGGTACGCCGTCGACCGCGAGCTGCTCGCCGCCGGCTCCGCCGTCGCCCGGAGCGCCGACCGGATCACCGCCGGGTTCCTCGACGACCCCGCCCTGCTGCCGCCCGGCACCGCCGCCCTGCCGCTGCACCCCTGGCAGGCCCGCGAACTCGCCCACCGCCCCGTCGTCGCCGAACTGCTCGCCGAGGGCCGACTGCACGACCTCGGCCCGTCCGGCGCCCCCTGGTACCCCACCTCCTCGGTGCGCACCGTCTACCGGCCCGGCACCCCCTGGATGCTCAAGCTCTCACTGGGCCTGCGGATCACCAACTCCCGCCGGGAGAACCTCCGCAAGGAACTGCACCGCGGTCTGGAGATGCACCGGCTGCTGGAGAGCGGCCTCGGCGCCGAGTGGCGGGCCGTGCACCCCGGCTTCGACGTCGTCCGGGACCCCGCCTGGATCGGCGTCGACCACCCGGGCCTCGGCGACCCGGGCGGCCTGGACACCGTGCTGCGCGCCCAGCCCTTCGCGCCCGCCGACCGCGTCTACTGCGTGGCCGGACTGGTCGCCGAACGGCCGCACGCCGCCCGTGCCGGCGACACCGTCCCGTCCCGGCTCGGCGACCTGCTGCGCACCCTCGCGGCCCGCACCGGCCGCCCGCTGCCCACGGTGACCGCCGAATGGTTCCTCCGCTACCTGGACGCCGTCGTGCTGCCGGTCCTCTGGCTGGACGGCGCGGCCGGCATCGCCCTGGAGGCCCACCAGCAGAACAGCCTGGTACTGCTGGACGCCGAGGGCTGGCCACGCGGCGGCCGCTACCGCGACAACCAGGGCTACTACTACCGGCAGAGCGCCGCCGACCGGCTCACCGCCCGGCTGCCCGGCCTCGGCGCGCACAGCGACACCTTCCTCGACGACCCGGTGATCGACCACCACTTCGCCTACTACCTGGGCATCAACCACGTGCTCGGACTGGTCGGCGCGCTCGGCTCCCAGCAGCTCGCCGACGAGGCCCTGCTGCTGGCCGCGCTCCGCCGCTTCCTGGCCGGGCCCGCCGCCACCGCCACCGGCTCCGCGCTGCCCGGCCTGCTGCTGGACGCGCCGACCCTGCCCTGCAAGGCCAATCTGCTCACCCGGATCAACGGGCTGGACGAACTGGTCGGCCCGGTCGCCACCCAGTCCGTGTACGTCGACATCCCCAACCCGGTGGCCGGCGCGTGAGCGGCCCCGCCCGCACCGCGGGCCCCGCCGGCCCGGCCCGGCCGGGCACGGACGAGGACCCGGCCCGCTGGGGCGCCATGCCCACCGCCGCCGGCGAGTTCCGACTGCGCCGCGCCCGGCTCCCGGCCGACCTCGGCCTGCTCACCGGCTGGATGAACGACCCCGAGGTCGCCGCCTTCTGGGAGCTCGCCGGACCGCCCGCCGTCACCGAACGGCACCTGCGCGGCCAACTCGACGGCGACGGAAGCAGCCTGCCCTGCCTCGGCCTGCTCGACGACACCCCGATGAGCTACTGGGAGGTCTACCGCGCCGACCTCGACCCGCTCGCCGCGCACTACCCGGCCCGGCCCCACGACACCGGCCTCCACCTGCTGCTCGGCCCGGCCACCAGCCGCGGCCGGGGCCTCGGCGCCACCCTGCTCGCCGCCCTGGCCGACCGCGTCCTGCGGGAACGGCCGCGCTGCGAACGGGTGGTCGCCGAGCCCGACGTCCGCAACCGGCGTTCCGTCCGGGCCTTCCTGCGGGCCGGTTTCCGGCTCGCCGCCGAACTCGACCTGCCCGGCAAACGGGCCGCCCTGATGGTCCGCGACCGGACCCCGCACCCCGCCTAGGACTGCACCCGCCCCATGGACACCCCAGCACCCCCGCCCGGGCCGTACGACCTGCTCGGCGTCGGCATCGGCCCGTTCAACCTCTCGCTCGCCGCGCTCGCCGAGCCCGTCCCCGGCCTGCGCACCCTCTTCTGCGACCGGCGCCCGGAGTTCCGCTGGCACCCCGGGATGCTCGTCGACGGCGCGCGGATGCAGGTGCCGTTCCTCGCCGACCTGGTCTCCCTGGTCGACCCGACCAACCCGTGGTCCTTCCTCAACCACCTGCGCGAGCAGGACCGGTTGTTCCCCTTCTACTTCACCGAGCGCTTCCAGCTCACCCGCCGCGAGTACGACCACTACTGCCGCTGGGCCGCCGAGCGGCTCGCCAACTGCCGCTTCGGCACCGAGGTCACCGCCCTGCGCTGGGCCGGCGACCGGTACCGCGCCGAGCTGCGCGACAGCGCCACCGGGCGCACCCGCACCGTCGAGGCGCGCAACGTCGTCCTCGGCGTCGGCACCCTGCCGGTGCGCCCCGCAGCCTTCGCCGCCCTGGACGGCCATCCGCGGGTCTTCCACTCCGCCGACTACCTCGACCGGCGCGACGGCCTGGCCGGCGCCCGCGACATCACCGTCGTCGGCAGCGGGCAGTCCGGCGCCGAGGTCTTCCTCGACCTGCTGCGCCGCCACGACGGCGACGGCGTCCGGCTGCGCTGGCTCACCCGCACCCGGGCGCTCGCGCCGATGGAGTACTCCAAGCTCGGCCTGGAGCACTTCACCCCCGACTACACCCGGTACTTCCACGGCCTGCCCGGGGAGGTGCGCGACAGCCTGGTCGAGGCCCAGTGGCAGCTGCACAAGGCCGCCTCCGCCGAGACCCTCGCCGAGATCCACGACCACCTCTACGCGCGCACCGTCGGCCGGCCGGTCGGCGACGCCCCGGTCGAGATCACCCCCGGCACCGCCGTCACCGACGCCCGCTCCGGCCCCTGCGGCGGGCTCGAACTCGACTGCCGGCACACCGACTCCGGCACCGCGCGGCTGCTGCGCACCGACGCCGTGGTGCTCGCCACCGGCTACCGGGCCGTCCGCCCGGCCGCCCTGGAACCGCTCGCCCACCTCGTCGACTGGGACGCCGCCGGCCGCTACCGGGTCGACCTCGACCACCGGGTGGCCACCCTGCCCGAGGTCACCGGCGGGCTCTACGTCCAGAACGGCGAGTTGCACACCCACGGGGTCGGCACCCCCGACCTGGGCCTCGGCGCCCACCGCGCCGCGGTGATCCTCAACGCCGTCACCGGGCGGACCGTCCACCGGCTGCCCGAGCGCACCGCCTGGACCGGCTTCGCGCCGCCGCCCGCCCCCGTCCCCGCACCAGCCCTTCCCCGACCCCAGGAGCCGACCCGTGCCGCAACCGCCGGCCGCTGAACCGCCGCTGTACCTGCCGCCGCAGCTCACCGCCGGGCACTGGCAGCGGGCCGGCCGCGCACTGCTGGCCAAGATGCTCGGCGAGTTCGCCTACGAGGAGCTCGTCGCCCCCGTCGAGACCGGCGCCCCCGGCGGCTACGTGCTCAAGCTCCCCGGGGCCGAGTACCGCTTCACCGCCCGCCGCGGCGCCTACGACGGCTGGCTCGTCGACCCCGGCTCGGTGTGCTGCGACGCCCCCGAGGGTCCCGACCCGCTGCGCTTCCTCACCCACGCCCGGCACGCCCTCGGCCTGCGCGGCGACACCACCGGCCACCTGCTGCGCGAACTCACCGCCACGCTGACCGCCGACGCCCATCTGCTGGCCACCGGGCTCACCGCCGCCGAGCTCGCCGACCTCGGCCACACCGCGCTGGAGGGCCGCCAGGGCGGTCACCCGTGGATCGTCCCCAACAAGGGCCGGATCGGCTTCTCCGCCGCCGACGCCGCCCGCTGGGCGCCCGAGGCCCGCGCCCCGCGCCCGCTGCCCTGGATCGCCGTGCACCGCCGGCTCGCCGAGTACCGGGGCGTGGCCGGGCTCACCGACCCCGCGCAGCTGTACCGCCGCGAGCTGGACGACCCGGACGCGCTGCGCGCCCCGCTCGGCGCCGCCGCCGACGACTACCTGCTGCTGCCGGTGCACCCCTGGCAGTGGGACGAGACCGTGCTGCCGCTGTTCGCCCCGTGGATCGCCTCCGGCGAGATCGTCCCGCTCGGCACCGACGGCGACCTGCGGCTGCCCCAGCAGTCGATCCGCTCGTTCTTCAACGAGAGCCACCCGGAGCGCTGTACCGTCAAGCTGCCGCTGGCCATCCTCAACACCCTGGTCTGGCGCGGCCTGCCCACCGAGCGCACGCTCGCCGCGCCCGCCGTCACCGCCTGGATCCACGGGCTGCGCGACGCCGACCCGTTCCTGCGCGACGAGTGCCGGGTGGTGCTGCTCGGCGAGATCGCCTCCGTGACCGTCGACCACCCGCTCTACCGCGAGCTGCCCGAGGCCCCGTACCAGTACAAGGAGCTGCTGGGCGCGATCTGGCGCGAGCCGCTCGGCCCCGCGCTGGCCCCCGGCGAGCGCGCCCGCACCCTGGCCGCCCTGCTGCAGACCGGCAGCGACGGACGGCCGCTCGCCGCCGAGCTGATCGCCCGCTCCGGGCTCGCGCCCGCCGAGTGGACCGCCCGGCTGTTCGCCGCGATGCTGCCGCCGCTGCTGCACTTCCTCTACCGCTACGGGCTGGTGTTCTCCCCGCACGGCGAGAACGCCATCGTCGTCTTCGACGAGCGGGACGTGCCGGTGCGGCTGGCGGTCAAGGACTTCGTCGACGACGTCAACCTCAGCGACCAGGACCTGCCGGAGCTGCGCGGCCTGCCCGCCGAGGTGGACGCGGTGCTGCTGCGCGAGGACCCGCAGGGCCTGTGCCAGTTTCTGCACTCCGGGCTCTTCATCGGCGTGTACCGCTACCTGGCGCCGCTGCTGGAGGCGCGGACCGGTCTGGCCGAGGCGCGGTTCTGGGCGCTGCTGCGCGCCGAGGTGCTGCGCCACCAGGCACGTTTCCCGGAACTCGCCGACCGCTTCGCGCTGTTCGACCTGTTCCGGCCGCGGATCGACCGGCTCTGCCTGAACCGCAACCGGCTGTTGCTGGACGGCTACGGGGACCGCCCGCACCGCCCGCACGCCGCCCGGCACGGCACCGTGCCCAACCCGCTCGCCGCGGACGGGAAAGTGCCGCTGCCCGGCCGACGGGACCGGATTGTCACCCCCGCCCCGTAGGGTGGGAGGGTCATGACGAACGACTCCGAATCCCAGCTCCCCGCCGAGGACGCCGACCCGGCCGGGAGTTCCGCGGACGCCCCGGTCGAGGCCGTCCCCCGTGCCCGCGTCCCCGAGCTGCTGCACGCCGCGGTCGAGGCCGTCGGCGGCGTCGAGCGCCCCGGCCAGCTCCGGATGGCCGAGGCCGTCGCCGACGCCGTCGACAACAACGAGCACCTGCTGGTGCAGGCCGGCACGGGCACCGGAAAGTCCCTCGCCTACCTGGTGCCGGCCCTCGCCCACGGGGACCGCGTGGTGGTCGCCACCGCCACCCTGGCGCTGCAACGCCAGCTCGTCGAGCGGGACTTGCCGCGCACCGTGGAGGCGCTGCATCCGGTGCTGCGGCGCCGGCCGCTGTTCGCGATGCTCAAGGGCCGCTCCAACTACCTGTGCCTGCACCGGGCCAACGAGGGCACCCCGAGCGACGAGGGCGAGGGCCTGTTCGACCCGGTCGAGGCGATGGGCGGTCCGGCCGGCAAGCTCGGCCAGGAGGTGCTCCGGCTGCGCGACTGGGCGGACGAGACGGAGACCGGTGACCGGGACGACATGACCCCCGGCGTCTCCGACAAGGCCTGGGCCCAGCTCTCGGTCACCTCCAAGGAGTGCCTGGGGGCCAGCCGCTGCGCGTACGGGCAGGAGTGCTTCGCGGAGAAGGCGCGCGAGCGGGCCAAGCTCGCGGACGTGGTGGTCACCAACCACGCGATGCTCGCGATCGACGCGATCGAGGGAGCGCCGGTGCTGCCCGAGCACGGGCTGCTGATCATCGACGAGGCCCACGAGCTGGTCAACCGGGTCACCGGCGCGGCCACCGCCGAGCTGACCGTCGGCGCCGTGAACCGGGCGGTGAAGCGGGCCGCGCGGCTCGCCAACGAGAAGGCCGTGGACGCGCTGCAGGCCGCCGCCGAGAACTACCACGGCCTGATGGAGACCGCCCAGCCCGGCCGGGTCGAGGAGCTGCCCGAGTACCTCGGGTACGCCGTCACCGCGATCCGGGACGCCGCCCGGCAGGTGATCACCTCGCTCGGCGAGACCAGGGACAAGGGGCTCAGCGACGAGGACGCCGTCCGCAAGCAGGCGATGGCCTCCGCCGAGGCGCTGCACGAGACCGCCGACCGGCTGCTCCAGGACTCCGAGTACGACGTGGTCTGGATCGAGCGCAGCGACCGCTACGGGCTGGGCACCGCCTCGCTGCGGGTCGCCCCGCTGAGCGTGTCCGGGCTGCTGCGCGAGGGCCTGTACAAGGAGCGCTCGGTGGTGCTCACCTCGGCCACCCTCAAGCTCGGCGGGGACTTCAACGGCGTGGCGGCCTCGGTCGGCCTGCCGTCCGAGGCCCGGCTGCCGGACGTCCGCACCCCGGGGGACAACCCGGAGGCGGCGGGCACGGGCTTCGGCGATGAGCCGGTGCCGCACTGGCGGGGGATCGACGTCGGCTCGCCGTTCAAGTACCCCAAGCAGGGCATCCTGTACGTCGCCAGGCACCTGGCCGATCCCGGGCGGGACCCGGAACGGCCGGACATGCTCGACGAGTTGGCCGAGCTGATCGGCGCGGCCGGCGGGCGCACGCTGGGTCTGTTCTCCTCGATGCGGGGCGCCCAGACGGCCGCCGAGGCGATGCGGGAGCGGCTGGACCACCGGATCCTGCTCCAGGGGGAGGACACCCTGGGCGAGTTGATCCGCGAGTTCGCCTCGGACGCGACCACCTGCCTGTTCGGCACGCTGTCGCTCTGGCAGGGCGTGGACGTGCCCGGCTCGGCCTGTCAGCTGGTGGTGATGGACCGGATCCCGTTCCCGCGGCCGGACGACCCGCTGATGAGTGCCCGGCAGAAGGACGTCGAACAGCGCGGCGGGAACGGCTTCATGGCCGTCGCGGCGACCCATGCGGCGCTGCTGATGGCGCAGGGCGCGGGCCGGCTGGTGCGCGCGGCGGACGACCGGGGCGTGGTGGCGGTGCTCGACCCGCGGGTGGAGACCAAGCGGTACGGAGGGTTCTTCCGTTCCTCGATGCCGGAGTTCTGGTACACCACGGACCGCAATCAGGTGCGCCGCTCGCTAGCGGCGATCGATGCCTCGGCGGCACCGGTGCGGCCGGTGGTGAAGCGGGGCTGAGCCGGTCCGGAGGGGCTCCGCGCGGTCTGCGGGGAGCCCCTTCCTGTGGGCCGGGTTCCTGCGTGCGGGGGTGGGTGCGGGAGCGGGCGTCAGAGGCGGCGCAGGACCGCCACGACCTTGCCGAGGATGGTCGCGTTGTCGCCGTTGATCGGCTCGTAGGCCGGGTTGTGCGGCATCAGCCAGATCCGGCCGTCCTCGCGCTTGAGGCGCTTGACGGTGGCCTCGCCGTCGATCATCGCGGCCACGATGTCGCCGTTCTCGGCGACCGGCTGGCGGCGGACGGTGACCCAGTCGCCGTCGCAGATGGCCGCCTCGATCATCGAGTCGCCGCGCACGGTGAGCGCGAACAGCTCGCCCTCGCCGACCAGCTGGCGCGGCAGCGGGAAGACGTCCTCGACCGTCTGCTCGGCCAGGATCGGCCCGCCGGCGGCGATCCGGCCGACCAGCGGCACGTAGGAGGTGGAGGGGCGGCCGGCGGTCTCGGCGGTGTTCGGCCGGGCCACCTCGACGCCGCGGACCTCGTAGGCGCGCGGGCGGTGCGGGTCGCGGCGCAGGAAGCCCTTGCGCTCCAGCGCCATCAGCTGGTGGGCCACCGAGGAGGTGCTGGAGAGGCCGACGGCCTGGCCGATCTCGCGCATGGACGGCGGGTAGCCGCGCCGCTGCACCGAATCCCGGATGACCTCGATCACCCGGCGCTGGCGCTCGGTGAGGCCGGCCTCGTCGGTCCGGATGCCGGGCGGGCGGCCGGGCGCGGAGCGGGTCGGGGCGGGGTGGGCGTCGTCCAGCACGGGGGAGTGCTCGATGGGCTGGTCCGGAACGCGGCCGACGCCGGAAAGGCCCGGGCCCGGGGGGCGGTGGTCTTCGCTACGGTCCATGCTGTCCACACTCTGCTGATTCGTGGTGCGCTGCCCCACCTTGAGCTGGGAGTGTTCCTGCACCGGGATGGTGTTGCTTTCGACGGTGTTCACGGCGGCCCCTCTCGACGGCTGTCCTCTCCTTTTTCCAGCCCAACGCACCCCGTATCGAAAGGTTGCGCCAAACACACGTTCGAGTGAATTATTCGGGAGTTGGCTGACTCGATCAAGGCTTTGTTGTACATCGATTAAATGTTCGAGCGGAAGGCGCTCCCGGAATCTTAGTCCGCGCCGACACGCCCATGGGTCTACTTCCCTCGCAGACCTAGATGTAGTGGCTACAGTCCTCTCCGTGGCCCAGTACTTGTGGTCGAGGCCTCAAGATCGGGTTGCGACCAGCGGCCCGGGATCGCATAGACTCGACCAGTCCGCACGTCCTGCCAGGGAGGGATCCTCAGGTGCACTGCCCCTTCTGCCGGCACTCCGACAGCCGCGTCGTCGACAGCCGGACCACCGAGGACGGCAGCTGCATCCGCCGTCGTCGGCAGTGCCCGGACTGCGGCCGCCGCTTCACCACCGTGGAGACGGCCGCCCTGATGGTCATCAAGCGCAGCGGCGTCACCGAGCCGTTCTCCCGGGAGAAGGTCATCTCCGGCGTCCGCAAGGCCTGTCAGGGCCGCCCGGTCACCGAGGACGCGCTCGCCCAGCTCGGCCAGCGGGTCGAGGAGTGCGTGCGGGCCACCGGCAACGCCGAGCTCACCACCCATGACGTCGGGCTGGCCATACTCGGCCCGCTGAAGGAACTCGACGTCGTCGCCTACCTGCGCTTCGCCAGCGTCTACCAGGCGTACGACGGACTGGAAGACTTCGAGGCCGCCATCGCGGAACTCCGCGCCGAGCGGCCCGCTCCCGAGGCGGACGGCACGCCCGTGTCCGTCGCCTCCGCCGCGCCCTAGCCGGCCCGGCCCCTTCACCGGCCCCTTCCGGGGTCGGCAGCACCCCCGGCCCCTTCGAGGGCCGACGTGTGCCCGAAAACGGCGCACAGACCATGACAAATCGTGCGCGGTCGGCGGGGACTCCCGCCTGCCCGCACACCGGAAGAGCGAACCAGCCGTGCCCGGACTTTTCGGGGCACTCCGGGCGTTTGCCCAACCAGGAGGAGGAACAGAAGTGACAGACACCACGAGCGGTTCCGCACGCGGGTCGAAGTCCGACAAGACGGCGGCCAAGGGCGGCGCCGGCAAGGCCCCCAAGGGCGGCCTGCGGATCGGGCGCATCTACACCACTCCTGGCGTGCACCCGTACGACGAGGTCCGCTGGGAGCGGCGCGACGTCGTGATGACCAACTGGCGCGACGGTTCGATCAACTTCGAGCAGCGCGGCGTCGAGTTCCCCGACTTCTGGTCGGTCAACGCCGTCAACATCGTCACGTCCAAGTACTTCCGCGGCGCGGTCGGCACCCCGCAGCGCGAGTGGAGCCTCAAGCAGATCATCGACCGCGTGGTGCTCACCTATCGCGCCGCCGGGGAGAAGAACGGTTACTTCGCCACCCCGGACGACGCCGAGGTGTTCGAGCACGAGCTGACCCACGCCCTCCTCCACCAGGTGTTCAGCTTCAACTCGCCGGTCTGGTTCAACGTCGGCACCAAGCAGCCCCAGCAGGTCTCCGCCTGCTTCATCCTGTCCGTCGACGACTCCATGGAGTCGATCCTCGACTGGTACAAGGAAGAGGGCATGATCTTCAAGGGCGGCTCCGGCGCCGGCCTCAACCTCTCCCGGATCCGCTCCAGCAAGGAACTGCTGTCCTCCGGCGGAAACGCCTCCGGCCCGGTCTCCTTCATGCGCGGCGCCGACGCCTCCGCCGGCACCATCAAGTCCGGTGGCGCCACCCGCCGCGCGGCCAAGATGGTCGTGCTCGACGTCGACCACCCGGACGTCGAGGCCTTCATCGAGACCAAGGTGAAGGAGGAGGAGAAGATCCGCGCCCTGCGCGACGCGGGCTTCGACATGGACCTCGGCGGGGACGACATCACCTCCGTCCAGTACCAGAACGCCAACAACTCGGTCCGCGTCAGCGACGAATTCATGACCGCCGTCGAGAACGGCACCGAATTCGGCCTGCGCGCCCGGATGACCGGCGAGGTCATCGAGACCGTCGACGCGAAGAACCTCTTCCGCAAGATGGCCGAGGCCGCCTGGGCCTGCGCCGACCCCGGCATCCAGTACGACTCCGTCATCAACCACTGGCACACCTGCCCGGAGTCCGGCCGGATCAACGCGTCCAACCCCTGCTCCGAGTACATGCACCTGGACAACTCCAGCTGCAACCTCGCCTCGCTCAACCTCATGAAGTTCCTCCGCGACGACGACTCGTTCGACGCCGAGACCTTCGCCAAGGTCGTCGAGCTGGTCATCACCGCGATGGACATCTCGATCTGCTTCGCGGACTTCCCGACCGAGAAGATCGGCGAGACCACCCGCGCCTACCGCCAGCTGGGCATCGGCTACGCCAACCTCGGCGCCCTGCTGATGGCCACCGGTCACGCCTACGACAGCGAGGGCGGCCGCGCCCTGGCCGGTGCCATCACCTCGCTGATGACCGGCACCGCCTACCGCCGCGGCGCCGAACTCGCCGGTGTGGTCGGCCCGTACGACGGCTACGCCCGCAACGCCGCCCCGCACCAGCGGGTCATGAAGCAGCACGCGGACGCCTCGAAGGCCGCCGTCTCCTTCGACGACCTGGACGCCCCGGTCTGGGCCGCGGCCACCGAGGCCTGGGGCGACGTGCTCCGGATCGGCGCGCAGAACGGTTTCCGCAACGCCCAGGCGTCGGTGCTCGCCCCGACCGGCACCATCGGCCTGATGATGGACTGCGACACCACCGGCGTCGAGCCGGACCTCGCGCTGGTCAAGTTCAAGAAGCTGGTCGGCGGCGGCTCGATGCAGATCGTCAACGGCACCGTCCCGCGCGCCCTCAAGCGCCTGGGCTACCAGGACGAGCAGATCGAGGCGGTCGTCGCCCACATCGCCGAGCACGGCAACGTGGTGGACGCGCCGGGCCTGAAGACCGAGCACTACGAGGTCTTCGACTGCGCCATGGGTGAGCGCTCCATCTCCCCGATGGGCCACGTCCGGATGATGGCCGCGATCCAGCCGTGGATCTCCGGCGCCATCTCCAAGACCGTGAACATGCCGGCCTCGGCGACCGTCGAGGACGTCGAGGAGATCTACTTCGAGGCGTGGAAGCTGGGCGTCAAGGCGCTCGCCATCTACCGCGAGAACTCGAAGGTCGGCCAGCCGCTCTCGGCCAAGAAGAAGGACGAGAAGGCCGAGGAGGCCCCGGCCGCCGCGGTCGAGAAGGTCGTCGAGTACCGCCCGGTCCGCAAGCGCCTGCCCAAGGGCCGCCCGGGCATCACCACCTCCTTCACGGTCGGTGGCGCCGAGGGCTACATGACCGCCAACTCCTACCCGGACGACGGCCTCGGCGAGGTCTTCCTGAAGATGTCCAAGCAGGGCTCGACCCTCGCGGGCATGATGGACGCCTTCTCCATCGCCGTCTCGGTCGGCCTCCAGTACGGCGTGCCGCTGGAGACCTACGTCTCGAAGTTCACCAACATGCGCTTCGAGCCGGCCGGTCTGACCGACGACCCGGACGTGCGGATGGCGCAGTCGATCGTCGACTACATCTTCCGCCGCCTGGCGCTGGACTTCCTGCCGTTCGAGACCCGCTCGGCGCTCGGCATCCACTCCGTCGAGGAGCGCCAGCGCCACCTGGAGACCGGGTCCTACGAGCCGCTGGAGGCCGAGGAGGAGCTGGACACCGAGACGCTCGCCCAGTCCGCCCCGGTGGCCCCCGCCGCCCGGCCGGCCGCCGCCGCGGCCCCGGCCGCGAAGGCCACCCCGGCCCAGGCCCACAACTCGACCGAGCTGATCGAGATCCAGCTGGGCCTGAACGCCGACGCGCCGCTCTGCTTCTCCTGCGGCACCAAGATGCGCCGCGCCGGCAGCTGCTACCTCTGCGAGGGCTGCGGCTCCACCAGCGGCTGCAGCTGACCCCGGCCCGCACCTCGCGCACGAGGTGAGCCACCGCTGAAGGCGGGGCGAGGACATGACGTCCTCGCCCCGCCTTCCGGCTTTTCCCGTTCCGTCCCCAGGCGCGGACCGGGCGCTCTCCGTTCACCGCGCGGGGCCGGAGTGCTCTACGGAGCGTGGCGGGACGGGACTGACCGTCAACTTGTCGGTTGAGCGAAACGTCTGAATGGATATGATCGGCCGACTGCGTGAACCGAATCGCCGCCCGGAGACGTTTCACCACGTCGGCCGGGCGGTCGCGCATTCGCCCGACTTCTGCCGAGGACACCGCACCGATGACAGGACCCACCAGCCCCGACGGCGGGCCGCTCCGTCGACCCGACGTCCGCACCAGGGCCCTGACGGCGGCGGCCGCCCTGCTGGCGGCGGTGGTCGGGCCGGTCGGGGTGATGCGGGCGGTCGACGCCGGGCAGCCGGTGACCGCGGCCGCGGTGGTGGCCGTCACCGCGCTCTGGCTGATCGCCGTCTGGCAGGCCGGGAGCGCCACCGAGCGGGCCCGGCGGCTGGAGGCCGAGCTGGCCGGACAGGACGACGAGGCCATGACAGCGCTGGTCGTCGCCGGTGCGGCCAAGCAGGCCGAGACGGCCGCCAAGGCGCGGGCCGCCGCCGCGGAGGCCGAGCGGGACGAGGCACGGGCCGCGCTCGGGCGGGCCGAGGAGGAGGTCACGGCCGCCCGCGCGGACGCCGCCCGGGCCCGGGCACAGGCCGAGGCGGAGCGCGCCGAGCGGGCCGTCGTGGACCGGCTGGCCGACGAGGTGCTGCCCGAGGTGGTGAAGCGGCTGCGCACCGGCGCGACCGTGGACACCGCGCTGGCCGCCCACCGGGACCACCCCCAGCGCGCGCTGCTGCGCGCCGTCGCCGAGGAGATCGGCCGCGGCGAGCGGCTGCGGGCCGCCGCGCTGGCCGTCTGCGCGACTGCCGCGGGCCGGGTCCAGGCACTCGCCACGAGCATGCACGCCGAGCTGCGCGAGATGCAGCACCGGCACGACGAGGACGTCCTCGGCGACCTGCTGAGCCTGGACCACTCCACCGCCCAGGCGGGCCGGATGGCCGACAGCATCGCGGTGCTCACCGGCGCCCGCTCCGGCCGGCGCTGGGGCAAGCCGATCCCGGTGGAGTCGGTGCTGCGCGGTGCGCTCGGCCGGATCGGGGCCTACCAGCGGGTGCGGCTGCACAATGCCAGCACGGCCGCGGTGGCCGGGTTCGCCGCCGAGGGCGTGATGCACGCGCTGGCCGAACTGCTGGACAACGCGACCAACTTCTCCGCCCCGCCGGCCGAGGTGCACGTCTACGTCGAGGAGGTGCCGGCCGGTCTGGCGATCACCGTCGAGGACAGCGGCCTGGGCCTGAGCGACAGTTGGCTGCGCCGCGCCGAGCAGGCCGTCTCGGCGGAGGCGCTGGACCTCACCACGCTGTCGGCGGGCACCCGGATCGGCCTCGCGGTGGTCGGGGTGCTGGCCCGCAAGCACGGGCTGCAGATCTCCTTCCGGCCCTCCGCGCGCGGCGGCACCGGCGTGGTGATGCTGATCCCGCAGCAGCTGGTCACCCACCCCGCACCGGCGCCCGTCCCGGCCGACGCGCCCGCACCCGCGCCCGCGTCGGTACCCGCCGAACGGGCCGCGCGCCCCGCGCTCACCCCCGCCCGCCCGGCGCCCGCCACCTCCGTCCAGCCCCCCGCGGTGACGGACAGCGGGCTGCCGCAGCGCCGCCGCGGCCAGACGCTCGGCTCGGCCGCCCCTGCGGCCGCCCCGGCCGAGCGGGCCGCCCGACCCGACGCGGCGGGCGCCGCCGCCCGGTTCGGCGCCTTCCGCCGGGCCGCCCTGCCGGCCACGGACCGTGCACCGGCCACGGACGGCGCGTCGGCCGGGGCCGCCGCACCGGCCACCGGCACTCCGGGCGCCCGGTCCGCCACCGACCCCGCCTCCGACGTCTCCCCCGTCACCGAGAAGGACTCCTGATGAGCAGTGTCACCGACCGCGACCTCGACTGGCTGTTGGAAAACCTGCTGACCAGCACCCCCGGCACCCGGCACGCCCTGGTGCTCTCCGCCGACGGCCTCAAGCTCTGCCACACCTCCGGCCTCGACAACGACCGGGCCGACCAGCTCGCCGCCATCGCCTCCGGCCTGCAGAGCCTGGCGCACGGCGCGTCCGTCGAGTTCGGCGACGGCACCGGCGGGGTGCGGCAGTCGATGACCGAGTTCCACGGCGGCGTGCTGTGCATCGTGGCGGCCGGTGAGGGCGCCCACCTCGCCGTGGTCACCCACGAGGACGCCGACGTGGGCGTGGTCGGCCACAACATGCACGGGCTGATCGAGCAGATCGGCATCCACCTCAGCGCCCCGGCCCGGGAGGACGCCGCGGCCGCGCGGGCCGCCGACGGGAGCGCCCGGGCATGAGCGCGGGCCGGGGGAACACCGACGGACGGCCGGTCGTGCCGGGCCGGGACGACGACCCGGACCGCCTGTACACCATCACCAGGGGCCGCAGCCGAGCCCCGGAGAACGCGTTCGACCTGGTCACGCTGATCGTCGCCGAGCGGGAGCCGGAACCGGGCATGCAGTCGGAGCACGCGCGCATCCTGCGGATGTGCGAGGCGCCGACCGCCGTCGTGGAGCTCGCCGCGGAGCTGGCGCTGCCGGTGTCGGTGGTGAAGATCCTCCTCGGTGATCTGCTGGAGGCCGGGTCGATCACCGCCCGCCACCCCCGGTTCGCACCGACCAGGGCCCGGCTGCCCGATCTCGACACGCTGAAGCAGGTACTGCATGGACTCCAACAGCTCTGAGGACCGGGACGAGCGGCCGACCGGGCGGACGCCGCTGCGCCGCACCGCCGACAACGCGCTGAAGATCGTCGTGGTCGGCGGCTTCGGCGTGGGCAAGACCACCCTGGTCGGCGCGGTCAGCGAGATCCGTCCGCTGAACACCGAGGAGATCATGACCAAGGCCGGTGAGGGGATCGACGACCCCACCGGCGCCTGGGGCAAGCGGTCGACCACGGTCGCCTTCGACTTCGGCCGGATCACCCTCTCCGCCAGCCAGGTGCTGTACCTGTTCGGCGCGCCGGGGCAGGCACGGTTCCGGTTCCTCTGGGACCGGCTGTTCAACGGCGCCCTGGGCGCGGTGGTGCTGGTGGACACCCGGCGGCTGGAGGACTCCTGGTACGCCATCGACCGGCTGGAGCACCACGGCACCCCGTTCATCGTCGCCCGCAACAACTTCGGCGAGCCCACCCACACCCTGGAGCAGGTCCGCGCGGCGCTCGACCTGCCGCCCGAGGTGCCGCTGGTGGACTGCGACGCCCGGGACCGGGCGTCCGGCAAGCAGGTGCTGATCGAGCTGGTCCGTCATCTGACCGCCCGGGTCGAGGCCGAGCGGGCGGGTTCCCCCGCCGCCCTCCCCGCCGTCCCCGCCTGCCCCGCCCTCCCCGCTGTCCCCGTCGGCGCCGCCCCCGTCCTTGACGTCCTTGAGGAGAGCACCCCGTGACCGAGCCCGCCGCCACCCCGCCGCCGGGCTGCCCGGCGCACGCCGGTGCCGTCCCGCTGTACGGGCCGCGCTTCCAGACCGACCCGTCCCAGGTCTACCGGGAGATGCGGGCCGCGCACGGCCCGGTCGCACCGGTCGAGCTGGCCGGCGGGGTGCCGGCCTGGCTGGTGATCGGCTACCGAGAGCTCCAGTTGGTGACCGGTCAGCCGCAGCTGTTCGGCCGGGACTCCACCCGCTGGACTGGCTGGTCGGAGATCCCCGGCGACTGGCCGCTCAAGCCGATGATGGCCCCGGTGCCGTCGATCCTCTACGCCGAGGGCGAGGAGCACGTCCGGCGCTCGCGGGCGGTCACCGACGCGCTGGCCGCCGTCGACCCGTACGAGCTGCGCAGGCACTGCGAGGAGCTGGCCGACCGGCTGATCGACGAGTTCGCCGGGCGCGGCGAGGCGGACCTGGTGGCCGAGTACGCGCACCGGCTGCCGCTGCTGGTGCTCTGCCGGGTGCTCGGGCTGAGCGAGGAGCAGGCGCCGGTGCTCATCGAGGGCCTGCTGACCATGCTGGACGGCGGTGCGGACGCGCCCGCCGGTGCGCAGCGGCTGCTCGCGGTGATGCTGAGGCTGGTCGAGGAGAAGGCCGCGCACCCGGGCGAGGACATCGCCTCGCGGATGCTGGCGCACCCGGCGGGCCTGACCCACGAGGAGGTCATGCGGGACCTGCGGGTGCTGCTGATCGCCGGTCACCAGCCCTGCTCGTACTGGGTCTCCAACGCGCTGCGGCTGATGCTCACCGACGAGCGGTTCGCCGCCTCGCTGTCCGGCGGCCGGCGCAGCATCAGCCAGGCGCTGAACGAGGCGCTCTGGGAGGACACCCCGACGCAGATCTTCGCCGGCCGCTGGGCCGTGCGGGACACCCGGCTCGGCGGGCAGCGGATCGCCGCCGGGGACATGGTGCTGCTGGGCTTCGCGGGTGCCAACGCGGACCCCTCGGTGCGTCGGCCGGACGGGCGGCCGGCCGAGGGGAACCGGGCGTACCTGAGCTACTCGTACGGCGAGCACGGCTGCCCGTTCCCGGCGCAGGAGGCGGCCGAGGTGATCGCGACGACGGCGGTCGAGGTGCTGCTGGACCGGCTGCCGGACCTGCGCCTGGCGGTGGCCGAGCACGCGCTGGTGTGGCGGCCGTCCGCCTGGGTACGCGGGCTGGTGGCGTTGCCGGTGTCGTTCACCCCGGAGTACGCGGGCTGACGCGCGGCCGCCGGACCCCGGGCCCAGGGCCCCAGGGGCCGCTGGACCCCGCGACCGCTGGACCGCTGGACCCGAACCGAAGGAGAGTCGTAGCCGATGACCGCCCCCGCCCCGATCGCCCTCGATCCGCTGGCGCGCGACAACGCCGCCGAGGGCGCGTTGCTGCGCGCCGCCGGCCCGGTGGCGCCGGTGGAACTGCCCGGCGGAGTCGCCGCCTGGGCGGTGACGCGGCACGCGGCCGCCCGTGAGCTGCTGACCGACGCCCGGCTGGTGAAGGACGCCCGGCACTGGGCGGCCTACCGGCGCGGCGAGGTGCCGAGGACCTGGCCGCTGATCGGCCTCGCGGTGCCGGGCCCGAGCATGGTGACCACCGACGGCGCCGAGCACCGCCGGCTGCGCGCCCTGGTGGCGCACGCGTTCACCCCGCGTCAGGTGGAGCTGATGCGCCCGCGGGTGGAGGCGATCACCGGTGAGCTGCTGGACACCCTGGCGGCGGGGGAGCCGGTGGTGGACCTGAAGTCCGCCTTCGCCTTCCCGCTGCCGATGACGGTGATCTGCTCGCTGCTGGGCGTGCCGGAGTCGGAGCACGGCCGACTGCGGGACCTCTACGAGCGGTTCTTCGGCGCCCGGCCGAACCCCGAGGGCATCCAGGCGACCATCGCCGGGCTGAACGCCTTCGTCAACGGGCTGGTGGCGCAGCGCCGGGCGGTCCCGGGCGAGGACCTGGCGAGCGTGCTGCTGCTGGCCGACGCGGAGGGCGGGGCGCTGACCGACGCGGAGGCGGCGGCCACCCTGCGGGTGATCATCGCGGCGGGCCACGAGACCACGGTGAACCTGATCGGCAACGCGGTGCGGGCGCTGCTCTCCCACCCGGACCAGCTCGCGCTGGTGCGGGAGGGGAAGGTCGGCTGGGACGCGGTGGTGGAGGAGTCGCTCCGCTGGACGCCGCCGACCAGCAACTTCCTGTTCCGGTTCGCCGCCGAGGACGTGCCGGTGGGCGACACGGTGATTCCGGCGGGCGAGCCGGTGCTGATCTCGTACAACGCGATCGGCCGGGACCCGGCGCAGCACGGTGCGACCGCCGAGGTGTTCGACGTGACCCGGGACCCGATCCGGCACCTGTCCTTCGGGCACGGGCCGCACGTCTGCCCGGGGTCGCCGCTGGCCCGGCTGGAGGCGGGGATCGCGCTGCCGGCGCTGTTCGAGCGGTTCCCCGGGCTGTCGCTCGCGGTGCCGGACGAGGAGCTGCGGCCGAGCGGCTCGCTGGTGGTGAACGCGCTGAAGGAGCTTCCGGTCCGCCTGTTCTGAAGAA
This sequence comes from Kitasatospora sp. NPDC057595, assembly GCF_042800875.1. Taxonomy (NCBI): domain Bacteria; kingdom Bacillati; phylum Actinomycetota; class Actinomycetes; order Kitasatosporales; family Streptomycetaceae; genus Kitasatospora; species Kitasatospora sp. NPDC057595. The sequence goes on from NZ_JBHVGL010000020.1 coordinate 70,563, forward strand.
GAATCGTTTCTTCTCTCCGGCTCCGGTTGTTGACGCCCGGTCCCGCCCGGTCCCGCCCGGTCCCGCCCGGTTCCGCGCGGCCCGCCCGGCCCCGCTCCGTTCCTCCGGGCGGGGCCGGCGTTCCTCCGGACAGGGCCGGTCACAACCGGGACACCCGGGAGCGAAGGACGTTCCCGGACCTTGGCGGCGCGTGGCAGCTGCGTTAACGTCTTCAGATCGGCCGGCCGCCGCGTCCATGCCGAACGTCCAACTCCTGTACAGCGCAATGTCGTTCCGTCGTACAGCCGAGCGTTCACGCCCTGGCGAGGAGGACCGCGTTGACTCCCACCCCGACCGTGCCGTCCACGACCGCCCTGCCGCCCGCCGACCGTAGGCACCGGCGCCGCCCGCGCCGCCCGCTCGCGGCGGTGGCCCTGCTGGCCGCCGCCGCGCTGACCGCGGCCTGTTCCAACAGTTCGGACAGCTCCGGAAGTTCGGGAGGGTCGGGCGACGGCCGGACCCTCTCCGCCGACTGCGCCGCCTACCAGCCGTACGCCGGGCACTCGGGCAAGACGGTGACGGTCTTCGCCTCGATCCTCAGCCCCGAGTCGGACAACCTGGAGAAGTCCTGGGCGGACTTCGCGAGGTGCACCGGCATCAAGATCAGTTACGAGGGCAGCAACGACTTCGAGTCCCAGCTGCCGGTGAGGGTGAGCGGCGGCAACGCCCCGGACTTCGCGATCATCCCGCAGCCCGGCCTGCTGGCGCAGATGGTCAAGAGCGGCAAGGTGGTCAAGCCGCCGGAGCAGACCGTGGCCAACCAGGGGAAGTGGAGCCCGGTCTGGAAGGCCTACGGCTCGGTCAACGGCACCTTCTACGCCGCGCCGATGAGCGCCAACATGAAGTCCCTGGTCTGGTACTCGCCCAAGGCGTTCAAGCAGGCCGGCTACACCCCGCCGAAGACCTGGGCCGACCTGATGGCGCTCAGCGACACGATCGCCAAGGCGGGCGGTGGCAAGCCGTGGTGCGGCGGCATCGCCTCCGGCACGGCCACCGGCTGGCCGGCCACCGACTGGCTGGAGGAGGTGGTCCTCGGCTCGTACGGCGGTGAGGTGTACGACCAGTGGGTGAACCACCAGGTGAAGTTCTCCGACCCGAAGATCGCCGCGGCGATGAAGACGGTCGCCGACTGGATGCAGAACCCGGCCTGGGTCAACGGCGGCTACGGCGATGTGAAGTCGATCGCCACCACGACCTTCCAGGACGCGGGCGCGCCGATCCTCACCGGCAAGTGCTTCATGCTCCAGCAGGCCTCCTTCTACAAGGCGCAGTGGCCCAAGGAGACCAGGATCGGCCCGGACGGCGACATCTTCGCCTTCCCGCTGCCGGCGGTGAGCCCGTCGGTGGCCAACCCGGTCGAGGGCGGCGGCGAGTTCCTCACCGCGTTCGCGAACCGGCCCGAGGTGCAGGCGGTGCAGAACTACCTGTCCAGCAGCGAGTGGGCGAGCAGCCGGGTGCGGACCGCGACCGGCTGGGTTTCGGCCAACCAGGGCGTGGACAAGAGCCTGTACACCGATCCGATCGACCGGATCTCCGCCGACGCCCTCACCGACCCGGCGGCGACCTTCCGGTTCGACGGCTCGGACCTGATGCCGGCCGCGGTCGGCGCCGGGCAGGAGTGGAAGTCGCTCACCGCCTGGTTCGCCGAGGGGCAGTCGATCCAGAAGACCGCCGCGGACATCGACGCCGCCTGGCCGCAGTAGCGGCGCGCGGCGCAGGACCACCTGCCGAAGGGCGGTGCGGGGCCACCCACCCGCACCGCCCACCCCTCCCCGTGCTCCCCCCTCCCCGTGCTCCCGCCCTTCTCCGCGCCCCGGCCCTGCCCGCGCGCCCGGCCCTGCCGCCGCCCGCTGTCCCCGGCGTGCGCGGCCCCGGGTCTTCTCACCTTCCGTTCCTCCCGGTTCCCCGTTCCGCCCTCCGTTGGGAAAGGACGTCCCGCCATGTCCCTCTCCGCCGGCGCCTGGGGCGACGCGATGGTCAAGTTCGGCAACGGCTTCGGAGCGATCGCCGGCTTCCTCGGCATCCTGTTGCTGGTCTTCCTGGTCGCCGGGCGCGCCTCCGGCCGGCTCGCCCGCCCACTGGCCGTCCTGGTCCTGCTCGGCCCGGCCGTGGTGCTGCTGCTGGTCGGCCTGGTCGCGCCGCTGGTCCGCACGGTCTACCTGAGCTTCCACAGCGACGACAGCAGCCGGTTCGTCGGCGGCGAGAACTTCCGCTGGGCGCTGACCAACGACTCGGTGCGCGACGTCCTGGTCAACACCCTGCTGTGGCTGGTGATCGCCCCGCTGGCGGCCACCGGTCTCGGCCTTGTCCTGGCCCTGCTGGTGGACCGGATGCGCGGTCAGGCCGTCTACAAGTCGCTGCTCTTCATGCCGATGGCGATCTCGCTGGTCGGCGCCTCGATCATCTTCAAGTTCGTCTACGAGTCGCGCGACCCCTCGCAGCGGCAGATCGGTCTGCTCAGCCAGGTGGCGATCACGCTCGGCTGGGACGATCCGCCGAACTGGCTGCTCTCCCAGCCGCTCAACACCTTCCTGCTGATGGCCGTCATGGTGTGGGTGCAGACCGGCTTCGCGATGGTCGTGCTCTCGGCGGCGATCAAGGCGATCCCGGACGAGGTCACCGAGGCGGCCCGGCTGGACGGCGCCCGGGGCGTGCGGCTGTTCTGGTACGTCACCGTGCCGATGATCCGCACCACCGTGGTGGTGGTGCTGACCACGGTGATGATCACCACGCTGAAGGCCTTCGACATCGTCCGCACCATGACCGGCGGCAACTTCGGCACCCAGGTGCTGGCCAACGAGATGTACTCGCAGTCCTTCGTCCAGTTCAACACCGGGCGGGGCAGTGCCCTGGCGGTGCTCCTCTTCCTCGCGGTGCTGCCACTGGTGGCCTACAACATCCTCCAGCTGCGCAAGGAGCGTGCGGTCCGATGAGCGTACGGCGCGACGGCAACGCCGTCCGAAAGGCCTTCTCCTCCCCACTCGGCTCGGTCTTCGTGATCGTGGTGACGGTGCTGTGGACCGTTCCCACGCTCGGGCTGCTGGTCACCTCGCTGCGTCCCAAACAGGACGTCACCGCCGACGGCTGGTGGAACGCCCTGCTCCACCCGGACCTCGGCCTGGACAACTACCACACCGTGCTGTTCGAGGGCGGCTCCGGCGTCTCCACGGGGCTGATGCCCTTCCTGGTGAACTCGCTGGCGATCAGCGTGCCGGCCACGCTGTTCCCGCTGGTGCTGGCGGCGATGGCCGCGTACGCGCTGGCCTGGGTGCGGTTCCGGGGCAGCGACACGCTGTTCTTCGTGATCTTCGCGCTCCAGGTGGTGCCGCTGCAGATGGCGCTGATCCCGCTGCTCCAGCTGTTCTCGGGCGGGGCGCACCTGGGCTCGCTGACGCTGCTGCCGGCGCTGGACCTCAAGGGCACCTACGCGCCGGTCTGGCTGGCGCACACCATGTTCGCGCTGCCGCTGGCGATCTTCCTGCTGCACAACTTCATCGCCCAGCTGCCGCGCGACCTGATGGAGGCGGCGGTGGTGGACGGCGCCTCGCACATGAAGATCTTCCGCTCGATCGTGCTGCCGCTCTGCACCCCCGCGCTGGCCTCGTTCGCGATCTTCCAGTTCCTCTGGGTCTGGAACGACCTGCTGGTGGCGCTCACCTTCGCCGGCGGCACACCGGAGGTGGCGCCGATGACGGTCCGACTGGCGCAGCTGTCCGGCTCCTTCGGCGGGCGGTGGGAACTGCTCACGGCGGGGGCGTTCCTGTCGATCGTGATCCCGCTGGGGGTGTTCTTCGCGCTCCAGCGCTACTTCGTGCGGGGGCTGCTGGCCGGGTCGGTCAAGGGGTGACCCCGGCTCCGCCCCGGGGCCGGTGGGGCTTTTCCCGGGGCCGGTGGGGCGTTGCCCGGGGCCGGTGGGGCGTTGCCCGGGGAGGACGTCGGGGTTCACGCCGTCCGATGGCGAATGTGGTGATTTTGTGGACACGGCCGACGGGCAACCGGTACACCGTTAGGGGGAGTTGGCCGAGATGAAACAGGGGGGCGGTCATGGCGGACGCGGGTACCGGCATGCGCGCACGAGCGGGTACGGGCGGCGCGGGCAGAGGTGGCGACAGAGGCAGGGGCGGATCGTGGCGGCGGCGGGCGGTGGGCCTGCTCGCGGCGCTCGCCACCGCCGCGGCGCTGGCCACCGGACCGGGCGCGCCCCCGGCGGCGGCCGCCACGGCGACGCTGGGCCCCACCGAGGCCGGCGTCCGCACCGACACCGCCGACTCCCACTACCTCAACGCCTCGCGCTACGTGACCGGTTCGTCCGGCGGCACGGTCAGCGGCATCTCGGTGTACGTGGACAGCGTGGACGCCGCACCCAACGACCGGTTCCAGACGGCGATCTACCAGGACGACGGCGGCAGTCCGGGGGCCCTGCTGGCGAGCAGCGACACCGCGACCCTCACCGGGCCGGGCTGGAACAGCGTCCCGGTGACGGCCACCCTGGCCGCCAACACCCCCTACTGGCTGGCCTACAACACCAACGGCTCCGGCCCCACCGTCAACAACCTGCGCTACGCCCCGGGCGGCACCAGCGCCTACGGCAACGCCGGCCAGCCGTTCGGCAGCTGGCCGACCACCGCGGGCCCGGTCACCACGATCGCCACCAGCTTCTCGATCCACGCCACGTACACCACCGCCGAGGTGGCCCCGTCCGATCCGGCCCCGGGCGTCGGGCCGGGCGCGGAGGGCCCGATCCTGCTGGTCACCAGCCAGGCCAACCCGTACACCCGCTACCTGGCGGAGATCCTCAAGGCGGAGGGCCTGAACGCCTACCGCCAGGTGGACGTCTCCGCCGTCACCAGCGCCGTACTGGCCTCCGCCGACGTGGTGCTGCTCGGCGAGACGCCGCTCACCGCAGCCCAGGCGAACCTGTTCAGCACCTGGACCAACGCCGGCGGACAGCTGGTGGCGATGCGCCCGGACAAGCAGCTCGCGCCGCTGTTCGGCCTCACCCCGGTGTCCGGCACCCGCGCCGACGCCTACCTGAAGGTGAACACCGCGGCCGCGCCCGGCGCCGGGATCACCGGCGACACCATGGGCTACCACGGAGCCGCCGACCTCTACGCGCTGAGCGGTGCCACCGCCGTCGCCACCCTGTACAGCGACGCGGCGACCGCGACCGCCAACCCGGCGGTCGCCCTGCGCGCGGCCGGCAGCGGCCGGGCCGCCGCGTTCAGCTACGACCTGGCCAAGTCGGTGGTGCAGACCCGTCAGGGCAACCCCGCCTGGGCCGGTCAGCAGCGCGACGGCGTCGACGGCTACGAGGCCAGCGAGATGTTCTTCGGCACCGGCGGGCAGCCGGACTGGAACGACCTGGACAAGGCGCTGATCCCGATCGCCGACGAGCAGCAGCGGCTGCTCGCCAACCTGCTCACCCAACTGGCCTCCGGCGACAAGCCGCTGCCCCGGTTCTGGTACTTCCCGCGCGACGTCAAGGCCGTCGTGGTGATGACCGGCGACGACCACGGCGTCGGCGGCACGGCCGGCCGCTGGGACGGCTACCTCGCACAGAGCCCGCCCGGCTGCTCGGTCGCCAACTGGGAGTGCGTGCGCGGCTCCTCGTACATCTACACGGACGACCCGCTCACCCCGGCGCAGGCCAAGGCCTACAGCGACCAGGGCTTCGAGGTCGGCGTGCACGTCACCACCAACTGCCGCCCCTGGGGCGGCACCGCGGTCCTGCAGGGCTACTACCGCGACCAGTTGGCCGCCTGGCGGGCCAAGTACCCCAACCTGCCGAACCCGTCGAGCAGCCGCACGCACTGCGTGGAGTGGGACGACTGGGCCACCCAGGCGAAGACCAAGCTGGCCAACGGCATCCGGCTGGACACCGACTACTACTTCTACCCGTCGAGCTTCACCCAGGACCGGCCCGGCTACTTCAACGGCACCGCCCAGATCATGCGCTTCGCCGACACCGACGGCAGCGTGATCGACGAGTACCAGGCCACCACCCAGCTCACCGACGAGTCCGGCCAGTCGTACCCAGGCACCGTCACCACGCTGCTCGACGCGGCGTACGGCGCCCAGGGCTACTACGCGGCGCTGACCGCCAACATCCACACCGACTTCGCCGCCTCCGCCGCCTCGGACGCGGTCGTCGCGGCGGCCAGGGCGCGGGGCGTGCCGGTGGTGTCCGGCCGGCAGATGCTCACCTGGCTGGACGGGCGCAACGGTTCGGCATTCGGCAGGCTGGCCTGGCACCCGAGTGCCCCGGGCGGGGGCTCGCTGACCTTCGACATCACCGGCGGGGCCACCGGGCTGCGCGCCATGCTGCCGTTCAACGCGGCCGCCGGCACGCTCACCGGCATCACCTCCGGGGGCCGCCAGGTGCAGTACCGGGTCGAGACGGTCAAGGGCGTGGCATACGCGTTCTTCGACGGCGCGGCGGGCTCGTACACGGCCGACTACGGCCACGACGACACCGCGCCGACTGTGCTCGGCACCACCCCGGCCGCCGGGGCGAGCGGGGTGGCTCCGGGCGCGGCGGTGCGGTTCTCCTTCGGGGAGCCGCTGGACCCGGCGAGCGTGACCGGCGGGTCCGTCACCCTGCGGCCCGCCGCGGGCGGCGCGGCCGTCGTGGGGACGGTGGGCTACGACGCGTCGACGGCGAGCGTGGTGTTCACCCCGGGCGCCCCGCTGGCGCTGACCACCGGGTACACCGCGACCGTCCAGGGCGTGCGGGACCTCGCCGGGAACGCGCTGGCGGGTCCGTTCGCGGTCTCGTTCACCACCGGGGGAGCGGAGCCGCGCACGATCGGGAACGTGGCGGTGGGCTCGCTGATCGACGACACCGACTCCAACCACCTGAACGGCAGCCGGGTGACCACCGGCGCCGACCCGGTGGCGCTCACCTCGCTGAGCGTGCACGTCGGTCCGGTCAACGCGGCGCCCGACAACCGGTACCAGCTGGCCGTCTACACCGACGAGGGCGGTTCGCCCGGAACGCTGGTCGCCAGTACGGGGACCGGCACGCTGACGGCCAACGCGTGGAACTCGCTGCCGGTGGACCTCACGCTGAGCGCCCGCACCTCGTACTGGTTCGTCTACAACAGCAACGGGGCGAGCTCGACGGTCAACAACATGAACTACTCGACGGGTGCCGCCGGGCAGGGCGCGTACAGCAACACGGTGGTGCCGTTCGGGACGTGGCCGGCGGACTTCGGGCCCTCGGTGAGGGACTCGTTCCAGTACTCGCTGTTCGGGACGTACTGAGCGCGCGGCGGCGCCGATCGGCCGGCGCCGGCCGGCTCCGGTCGGTCTCCGATCGGCCGGCCGGGCTCCGATCGGGCTCTGATCGTTGCTCAGGAGTGCGTCGGGACATCGGACCCGGTTCTGTCACAGGGGTGTGACGGAGCCGGGTCCGGCATTTTTGAACCTGTTCAGAATGGTCTACAGTCGGCATCGGCCGTGGCGCCCGGTGCCTTCACCGGTGTGGTTCCGCGTGCTCGTCGGCGGACCGCCCGGAGGGTGGCTTCCGCACGCCCACCCGACCATTGAGGGGGAAGCCATGTCCGGATTCAGCACGCCCGCCGCGGACGGAGTGCCGCCCGGCGGCGGCGCCGGGGCCGGTTCTGTGCCCGGGGCCGCGTCCGGGGCCGCGCCGGGTCGCGGGCCCGCCTCCGGTTACGGCCCCGGTGCCGGCCACGGTCCCGGTTACGGCCCCGGTCCCGCCGCCGGACCGTACCGGGTGCCCGGTACGCCCGCGCCGCAGCCGTTCGCCTGGCTGCGGCCCAGCGACCCGGACAAGAAGGCCCCGGTTACCGGCCGGACGGTGCTGGCGGCGGTGCTGGCCGGCCTGCTCACCTCCTGGCTCCTGATCGACGGACTCGGCGTCAACCTGCTGCTCTGCGCGGCGTTCACCGCCGCCGGTGCCGGGATCGCCGCCCGCGAGGCCGGCCGCCGGCTGCGCGTCTGGACGGTCGTGTGGAGCGCGATGGCACTCGCCCTGCTCGCAGTCCCGGCGCGGTACGAGGCCGGCTGGCCGGTGCTGCTGAGCACCGTCCTGGCGCTCGGCCTGGCCTCGCTCGCGCTGCACGGCGGGCGGCGCTGGAGCGGTGTCCTGCTCGCGCTGCCGGGCGTGCTCTGGCAGCTCGTGCCGGCCCTGGTGTGGGCGCGGGCGAGCCTGCGGGCCCGCGGCGGGAACAGCCGCGCCCGGGTGGTGCCGGTGCTCAAGGGGGTCGTGGTGGCGGCCGTGCTGCTTGCCGTCTTCGGCGCCCTGTTCGCCAGTGCCGACGCCGCCATGGCCGACGTCCTCGGAAGCCTGGTGCCCAGCCTGGACTTCGGCCGGCTCCCCGCTCGGGTGGCCCTGTTCGTGCTCGGTCTGGCGACCGCGCTGGGCTTCGCCCACATCGCGGCCGGCCCGCGCCGCTGGGACCGCACGCGGGTCCGGCCGGGCCGGGCCAGGGGCCGGACGGAGTGGGCGCTGCCGCTGGTCGCGCTGAACCTGATGTTCGGCGCCTTCGCGGTGGTGCAGGGTGTGGTGGTGCTCGGCGGCGGCGAGTCGGTGCTGGAGCGCACCGGGATGAGCCGCTCCGAGTACGCCCGGCAGGGCTTCTGGCAGCTGCTCGTGGTCACCGTGCTGGCCCTGGTGGTGGTCGCGGTCGCCAAGCGCTGGGCGCCGCGCGGGACCGGGACCGACCGCCGGCTGGCGCGGTTGCTGCTCGTCGCGCTCTGCCTGCTCACCCTGGTCGTGGTGGCTTCGGCGCTCGGCCGGATGTGGTTCTACGTGGACGCCTCCGGGCTGACCACGCTTCGGCTCTGGGTGCTGGCGGTCGAACTGTGGCTGGGGGTGGTCTTCCTGCTGCTGGTCGCGGCGGGCCTGACCCCGTCGGCCGGCTGGCTGCCCCGCGCGGTGGTGCTCAGCGCGGCGCTGGCCGCCGCCGGGTACGGGCTGATCGGGCCGGACGCCCTGGTCGCGGAGCACAACGTGGCCCGCTTCGAGCGGACCGGGCAGATCGACCTGCGCAATGTCCGCGGCCTCTCACCGGACGCCGTCCCGGCCCTGGACCGGCTGCCGGGCGACTACCGGACCTGCGCGCTGAACGTCGTCGCCGCCGACCTGGCGCAGGACGGTCCGACCCCCTGGTACGCCACCAGCCTGGCCGGGGCCCGGGCCCGGGACATCCTCGCCGATCGCCCGGCGGCCGACCGCCTCTCGGACGGGAAGAGCGCCTGTGACCGGGTCGGGCTGCGCCCAGGCCGCACCTTCGGCGGCTGAGCCCGGCCGGGGATCGGTGCGGGGGCGGGGATCGGTACGGGGGGATCGGTGCTGGGCGGGGGACGGCGAGGGCCGGCCGGGAGCGTGCTGCTCCCGGCCGGCCCCTGCCCGTCCGGTCCGCCTCCCCCCGGGAGGGCGGCCGGTCGGTGCGTCGTGACGCGGTCGGTGCGTGTCGCGACGCGGTCGGTGCGTCGTGACGTCGGTGCGTCGTGACGTCAGTTCATCGTGAGGTCAGTGCATCGCGACGCCGGCGGTGTCCGACGGCAGGTCGGCGGCCTTGGCCTTGATGACGACGACGGCGACCACGAAGGCGAGGCCCGCCAGCGCGGCGCCCGCGATGAAGCCGTGCGAGATGCCCTGTGCGAGCACCTCGTTGGCCGCGGCAGTGCCCTTGGGGAACTCCTGCTTCTCCATCAGCCAGGCCTTCTGCTCCGGCGTGGCGGTGGCCATGAAGGCGGGCACCTGCGCCTTGGCCTCGCTGGTCGCGTAGTGCGCGAACACCGTGGTCAGGATCGACAGGCCGAGCGAACCGCCGATCTGCTGCATGGAGTTCAGCAGGCCGGAGGCGGCGCCGGTCTCCTGGCCGGAGACGCCCGCGACGGAGAGCAGCATCACCGGGACGAAGATCAGGCCCATGCCGAAGCCGAAGACCACCGTCGGGCCGAGGATCCCGTCCACGTAGCCGCTGTCCGCGTTCATGAAGGTCAGCCAGGAGAGCCCGACGGCGACCAGCAGCGCGCCACCCGCCATGAACGGCTTCGGGCCGTACTTGACCTGCAGGCTGGAGGCGATCTGGGCGGCCACGATGATGGACGCGCTGATCGGCATGAACGCGAAGCCGGCCTTGAGCGGGCTGTAGTCCAGCGGGCCCTGCACGAAGAGGGTGATGTAGAAGAAGATTCCGAACATGGCGGCGGCCACGCAGAGCATCATCACCAGGCCGCCGGTGCGGTTCCGGTCGGCGAACAGCCTCAGCGGGGTGATCGGCTGCGCGGTCCGGCGCTCGATGATCACGAACGCGACCAGCAGGATCACACCGGCGGCGAAGGAGCCGAGCGTCAGCCCGTCCTTCCAGCCGTCCGACGCGGCGCGGATGAAGCCGTAGACCAGGCCGACCAGGCCGAGCGTCGAGGTGAGCGCGCCGGGCAGGTCGAAGCGGCCCGGGTGGCGCTCGGACTCGGCGATGTAGCGCGGCGCGGCGAAGGCGATGAGCACCGCGATCGGCACGTTGACGAAGAAGACCCAGCGCCAGTCGAGGTACTCGGTCAGCACACCGCCGGCCAGCAGGCCGATCGCGGCGCCGGAACCGGCCACCGCCGAGAACACTCCGAAGGCCCGGTTGCGTTCGGGCCCTTCGTCGAAGTTGGTGGCGATCAGGGCGAAGGCCGTCGGTGAGCAGATCGCGCCGCCGATGCCCTGGAGCGCGCGGGCGGCCAGCAGCATGCCGCCGTCCTGTGCGAAGCCGCCGAGCAGCGAGGCCAGGCCGAACAGCAGCGTGCCGGCGATGAAGACCCGGCGCCGGCCGAGGATGTCGCCCGCGCGTCCACCGAGCAGCAGCAGGCCGCCGAAGGTCAGGGTGTAGGCGTTGATCACCCATGACAGGTTGGTGGTGGAGAAGTCCAGGGCGTCCCTGATCTGCGGCAGGGCGATGTTCACGATGGTGGCGTCGAGCACCACCATCAACTGCGAGGCCGCGATGACGGCCAGGGTGATGCCCTTGTGCGCGCTGCGGCCACCTTGCGGTGGAGAGTTCTTGCTGAGCGTGTCGGAGATAGCCAAGTTGATGCCCCCTGCTGGCTATTGCTTCGTATGCTGCGGACCTTGGGGTCCGGCGCGGCCCGTCGGCGTCCCGCGGGCTATGAAGGAACGGAATCGTTCACTAATGTGGACGATAGCGTTGGCGAGATTATGAACGCAAGCGTTCCTTAGGGTTGGTGACAATGGATCAGTTGGTGCGGCGCCAGGCGGCGGACCGCTCGGGCGGTCTCCCGACAGGCCTCCCGGCAGCTCTTCCGGCAGCTCCTGCGGTCGGCCGGTCGGCCGGTCGGTCGGCGCAACGGGCATCCGAGGCCCCGCGGGCCGCCTGCCCCGTCCAGGTCGTCGCCGAGGCCCTGGGACGGCCGGGTCGGCGGCGGGGGAGGGAGCTGGAGGCGGCGATCTTCGAAGCGGCGCTCGATCAGCTCACCTCCGGCGGATTCGCGCGGCTGACGATGGAGGGGGTCGCCGGCGCCGCCCGGACGGGGAAGGCCGCGCTGTACCGGCGGTGGGCGTCCAAGGTGGAACTGGTCATCGACGCCCTGGACTCCACTCTGCCACGCCCCACCGACACTCCCGCCCTCGGGTCCGCCCGGGCCGAACTGCACTACCTCGTCGAGAGTTTCGTCTCCGTCGCGAGCTCCCGGGCGGGTGGCGCGGTGAGCGCGCTGATGGCCGAGCTGGACCACGACCAGGCCGAGCTGTTCAAGGACTTCATCGCCCAGCGGATGCTGGAGCCGACCAAGGCCGTGATCCTGGCCATCCTCCGGCGGGGCGCCGAGCGCGGCGACGTCCGTCCGGGCGCGGCCACCCCGCTGATCGCAGACGTCGTTCCGGCGATGCTGCTGTACCGGGTCAAGGTGTGCGGCTGCCGGATCGGCCCCGAGTTCGTCGACCAGCTGGTCGACGAGGTGCTGGTCCCCTTGATCCGCCCCTGAGGTCGCTCCGGCTCCGGCTCCGGCTCCGGGGCGGGGCCGTGCCGGCTCGGGGCGCGGCGGTGCCGGGTCGCCCCCCGGGGGGTGCGGCAGTCTGACGTCGACGCCGCCCGGGCGTGCCGACGGGGTGGCATAGGCTGGAGTCCGACCAGCTGAACGGACCCCATCATGCCCATCGTCCCGCCGACGCACTCCGTCGAGCGCTCGCTGCGCCGCGCCGGCGCCAAGGTCGTCGTCGGCCTCGACGAGGTCGGGCGCGGCGCCTGGGCCGGGCCGGTCACCGTGGGTGCGGCCGTCACCGGTCTGCGCCGGCCCCCGGAGGGTCTGACCGACTCCAAGCTGCTCACCGAGCTCCGCCGCCGCGCGCTCGCGCCCGTGCTCGCCGACTGGGTCACCGCCTACGCGCTCGGCCACGCCTCGGCGCTGGAGTGCGACGAGCTCGGGATGACCGCCGCGCTGCGGCTGGCCGCCGTCCGCGCGCTGGAGGCACTGCCGGTGGAGCCGGACGCGGTGATCCTCGACGGCAAGCACGACTACCTCGGCGGCCCCTGGCGGGTGCGCACGGTGATCAAGGGTGACCAGTCGTGCATCTGCGTGTCCGCCGCCTCGGTGCTCGCCAAGGTCCACCGGGACGGTCTCATGGCCGATCTCGGCGAGCAGTGCCCCGAGTACGGTTTCGCCGACAACGCCGGCTACCCGTCCCCGGTCCACCGGGCCGCACTGGAGGAGCTCGGTCCGACCGAACACCACCGCCTCTCCTGGTCCTATCTCGACGGGCTGCCCCGGTGGCGCCACCTGAAGCGGATCCGGACGGTTCCCGGACCCGGCGGCGCCGGCTCCGCGGAGCCCGTCGGCGAGCAGCTCGCGCTCGGTTTCTGACGGTACGTCTGGAAGCTGCCCGGGTCGCCGGCGGGGCCCGGCGGTGCCCAAGGGGTGGGGCGCCCGTGCGCGTCCGACCGGCATTTGATAGATATCCGGGTATGCCTGTCTTCCCCGAGGAGCCGGAGATTAACGAGAGCCTCCCGGGCCCCGGCGTTCCCAGCCCCCGCGAGTCGGACGCACAAGCCCTCCGCGTGCCCGCCACCGGCGGCGCGACCACCGCCGTACCGTCGGCCGTCGGAGCCGTGCCGGCCCCGGTGCCGGGGCCCCGCCCCGCACCGCCGCGGCCGGCAGCGCCGCGTACGGCGGCCGCGCGGGTGGACCGTCCGGGGCCTTCGCCGCGCCCGAACCCGATCCCCAAGCCCACCCCTCCGCGACCGGCACCCCGCCCGGCGTCGGTCGAGGTCCGGCACGTTCCCGCCACCGAGGCGGAGGCGCTGGACCGCGCGGACGAGACCGTCGACCAACTGCTGGACTCCGGCCGCGATCCCGGCACCGTCCTGGTGCTGACGGTCGGTGCGGCGCACCCCTGGCAGCAGCACGAGCTCACCTTCGGCGAGGAGCGCTACTGGGCGCAGCTCACCGAGGGCGGCGACGTGTTCTACGCCGACGCCGAGCTGACCCGCCCGGCCCGCCGGCCGGTGGTCGTGCTGGCCGTCAACGGCGGTCCGGCCGACCGGGCCGCGGCGGCGTACGCCAAGGCGCTGCGGCACGCGGAGGCGCTGCTGGTGGTCTGCGGCGGAGCCGCCCCGGCCACCGCCGGTGCGTCGCGCGCCGCAGCCGGTGCTCCGGCCCCCCGGCGGCGGCCCGCCTGACACCGGTGGCGGGGCCCGGCGGCGCTGACCGTCCGGGAGACCCGACGACCATCCCGGCCCGGCACCCCTCGTGGTGCCGGGCCTCGGCCTTCCCGCCGCGCGCCGACAGGTGTGCGGGCCTGGGCGTTCCGGGCCGGGGGCCCGGTCACGGGTGCCGGCCGTGGGCAGTGCCGGACCGCGGGCGGGCGGACGAACGGCCGGCGGGTGTGTCAGCGGGTGCCGGTCCGCCGGGCCGTTTCGATCGCCGCGACCCGGGCCGGCCCCCACGGGCGCTCGGACTGGCGGGACCGCGGGGAGCGCTCGCCGCGCTGCGACCGGTTGCCGCGCGGGGTCTCCAGCGGGGTGCGCTGCGGCAGTTCCGTCACGGTGTGGACCGGCCCCTCCGCCCACGAACCCGCGTGCGGATTGCGTCCGCTCCGCCCGTCGCCGAGGATCTGCCAGCCGGCCGGGGTCAGCGCGACATACGCTCCGCAGCGCAGCCCGTGCAGGCCGGCCGCGTCCCGCAGCGCCCACATCCAGGCGCCGTCCTGCTCCGTCCAGCCGGCCGAGCCCTCGCGGCAGCTCAGCAGGACGGCCGTCCGCTTCGGGGCGGGCAGCCGCAGGTCGTGCGGGGTGACCTGGCGCAGGTGGGTGAGGATCGCGTTGCGGTGCAGCCAGCCGTCCGCGTCGTGCGGCCAGGGCGCGAACGAGGCCGAGGCGGTCACCCGGTGCAGGGCGTCCAGGACGGCGACCACCACCGTGCCGGGCTGCGGCAGATGGCGCCGGTGCAGCTCCAGGACGAATTCGCGGGGATCGCGGAGCAGCGGGATCCCCGAGGCCGCCCAGGCCTCCAGATCGAGCACCCGTCTGAGGGCCGAACTCCGGACGAGGGGATACTGACCTCGGTCGGTTCCGCTGATCACGGCCCTCCTTCCCGACCCACGGGCGCGCGGGTGCCTGCGTACGCCAAAGGCATGGTCCAAGGGACCGGGCTCCGGGTACGGTCCAATTCTCAGGGCAGATGGGGTTGAGCGGCAATGATGAAATGATGAACGCCGCCCGAAAGCCAACGTTCTGCCGGATATATTCCACGGCCGCCCGGAACCGGCCCGGCCGTCGCCGGACCGCGGTCCGGCCGGACCACCGGGCGCTGCGAAGCCTTCCGGACAACTCCGTCCCCCCTTTTCCGCGACGATCTTCCGGCGGTCTCCTCTCCGTACCCGGTCGACGGTTCCGACCGGGTACGGAGAGACATACGAGAACCTGTGATTGCTCCGATCCGGTGCTGCGGTCCTGCGATCCGGGTGCTGCGACGCGGTCTGGTGATGAGGTCTGGTGATGAGGTCCCGCTCCGGCCGGTGCCGCGTCCGGCCGGTGCGGGGAGGCGGTCAGCCCTGGACGCCCAGCACCAGCGGCAGCACCGCGCCCGCCCCGGCGCGGCGCAGCAGCCGGGCGGCCACGGTGACCGTCCACCCGGAGTCCACCAGGTCGTCCACCAGCAGCACCGGCCCGCCCGCGGCCGCCACCGCCGACGCCGTCTCCGGCGGCAGGGTCAGCGCGCCCGCCACCGAGTTCAGCCGCTGGGCGCTGTTGCTGCGCGAGCCGTGCGGCGGCTGCCCGGTCGCGTACTCGATCCGCCCGAGCAGCGGCAGCCGCCCGATCTCGGCGATCCTGGTCCCGAGGCTGCCGACCAGCTGCGGCCTGGTGGAGGAGGCCATCGTCACCACGCCGACCGGCCGCTCCAGCCGGGCACCGTCGGAGGTCGCCGGACCGGCCCAGCCACCCGGCCCGCGCGCCCAGTCGGCCAGCACGGTGACCAGGGCGTCCACCACCTCGCCGGGGACGGGCCCGTCCGGGGCCTGGTCGGCGAGCAGCGAACGCAGCCGGGTGCCCCAGCCGATGTCCGAGAGCCGGCCGAGCGCCCGGCCCGTCTCGGCCTGCTCGCCCGCCGGGATGCGGCCCTTGAGCGGGACGCCGAGCGCGTCCATGCCGGTGGGCCAGAGCCGGCGCGGCTCGAAGCCGACGCCCGGCCGGCCGAGGGCGGCACGGGCGGCCTCCAGGGCCTGCGCCGAGACCTCCGGTCCGTGCAGCGGCCCGGCGCAGTTGTCGCACCGACCGCAGGGCGCCGACTGCTCGTCGTCCAGCTGGCGGCGCAGGAACTCCATCCGGCAGCCGCCGGACGCCGCGTACTCGCGCATCGCCCGCTGCTCGGCCTCCCGGGAGGCGGCCACCTTGGCGTAGCGGGCGGTGTCGTACTCCCAGCTCCGGCCGGTGGCCGTCCAGCCGCCCTTGACCCGCCGGACGGCGCCGTCCACGTCGAGGACCTTGAGCATGGTCTCCAGCCGGGTGCGGCGCAGGTCCACCCGGGGCTCCAGCGCGGCGGTGGACAGCGGCCGGCCGGCCTCGGCGAGCGCGTCGATCGTCCGGCGGACCTGCTCCTCGGGCGGGAAGGCGAGCGAGGCGAAGTAGCGCCAGATCGCCTCGTCCTCGCGGCCGGGCAGCAGCAGCACCTCGGCCCGGTCGACCCCGCGCCCGGCCCGGCCGACCTGCTGGTAGTAGGCGATCGGGGAGCTGGGGGAGCCGAGGTGGACGACGAAGCCGAGGTCCGGCTTGTCGAAGCCCATGCCGAGGGCGGAGGTGGCGACCAGCGCCTTGACCCGGTTGGCGAGCAGGTCGGCCTCGGCGGTGCGGCGCTCGGCGTCCTCGGTGCGGCCGGAGTAGGAGGCCACCGGGAAGCCGCGCTCGCGCAGGAAGGCGGTGACCTCGTCGGTGGCGGCGACCGTGAGGGTGTAGATGATGCCGGAGCCGGGCAGCCGCTCCAGGTGGTCGGCGAGCCAGGCCAGCCGGTGCGCCGGGTCGGGCAGGGTGAGCACGCCGAGGGTGAGGCTCTCGCGGTCGAGCGGGCCGCGCAGCACGAGCGCGTGCTCGTCGCCCGTGCCGGTGCCGAGCTGCTCGGCGACGTCGGCGGTGACCCGGGAGTTCGCCGTGGCGGTGGTGGCCAGCACCGGGACACCAGGCTGGAGCTCGGCGAGCATGGTGCGCAGCCGGCGGTAGTCGGGGCGGAAGTCGTGGCCCCAGTCGGAGATGCAGTGGGCCTCGTCGACCACCAGCAGGCCGGTGGAGGCGGCGAGCTTGGGGAGCACCTGGTCGCGGAAGTCCGGGTTGTTCAGCCGCTCGGGGCTGACCAGCAGGACGTCCACCTCACCGGCGGCGACCTCGGCCTGCACGGCGTCCCACTCGTCGGTGTTGGCGGAGTTGATGGTGCGGGCGTGGATGCCGGCCCGGGCCGCCGAGTCCACCTGGTTGCGCATCAGGGCGAGCAGCGGCGAGACGATCACCGTCGGACCGGCGCCGCGGGCCCGCAGCAGGGCGGTGGCGATGAAGTAGACGGCGGACTTGCCCCAGCCGGTGCGCTGCACCACCAGGGCCCGGCGGTGGTCGACGACCAGGGCCTCGATGGCTGTCCACTGGTCCTCGCGGAGGGTGGCGCCGGGGCCGGCCAGCTCGCGCAGGACGGCCTCGGCCCGCGCCCGGACCTCGGCGCGGTCGGCGGGGGTGGCGGTGGTGTGGGTCTTCGGCTGCTGCATGGCCCCCATGTAACCCCGAGGAACCGACAAGGGGCGAACGGCGGCGGGTGCGGAGCGGGCGAAGCCGGGAGGTGTTTCATCCGTTCTTCTGCTGAACGGCAGCCGATTTTCCCCCGGAAGAGTGGCTCGACGATAGGCCGATCGAGGGAGGAGATATTCACAGGCCGGGTTTATCCACAGATCCGGAAGAATTTTCCGGGAGCTCCGGGGAATTGCGGCAACCTTCCGCCCATGACCGACGAACCCATCGCGCTCCCCTTCGGCGACGGCCCCGGTGGCCGTCCGATCACCATGCGGGGCCCGGCCGACATGGCCGAGGCGCTGCCCTACCTCCTCGGCTTCTTCCCCGACGACAGCATCGTCGCGGTCGGCCTCCAGCCGCCCGGCCTGCACCAGGGCGGGGTGATCCGGCTGGACATCCCCGAGTCGGCCGAGGAGTGGCCGGCCGCCGCCGAGGAGACGGCCTCCCTCCTCGTCCGGCTCTCCGAGCGGCAGGACCGACGGCCGGTCCAGGTCCTCCTCTACCTCTGCCAGGATCCCGCCGGGCCGCGGCCCGGCGGGGAGCACGGCCCGCCGGTCGCCGAACGGCTGCGACCGCTCGCTGAGCGGTTGCAGCAGGCCTTCGAGAGTCGCGCCGTGCGGGTCAAGGAGTCGTTGTGCGTCTCGGCGGACCGCTGGTGGTCCTTCCTCTGCACGCGGGAGGGGTGCTGCGATCCGGCAGGGCACCCGATCCACCGCACGCCCGGCCCCGGCCCGGTCGCGGTGGCGGCGACCGTCGCCGGGCTGGCTCCGCGCGGCAGCCGCAAGGAGATCCTGGCCGGGTTGGCCCCGCTCGGGCCGCCCGGTGCGGACGCCGTACGCGGCGCCCTCGCACGGGCCGGTGCCGGGCCGGCGGCCGGGCTGCGGCTGTCGCTCGACCGGCGGGAGCACGCCGCGCTGCTCGACGCGGCCGTGGCCGAGTTCATCGCCGGGGCCACGGAACTCGACGAGGAGCGGACGGCGCGGCTGCTGCTGGCGCTCCAGGACCGGATCGTCCGGGACCGCGCGGCCGAGTACGCCAGACCGGACGAGCTCGCGTCCGTCCAACGGCTCTGGCGCTTCCTGGCCACCCGCTGCGTGGCGCCCTACGAGAGCTGTGCCGCGCCGCCGCTCACCCTGCTGGCCTGGACGTCCTGGGTCGCGGGGGACACCGCCACCGCGCGCGTGGTGCTCGGCCACACGCTCCGCCGCCACCCTTCCTACCTGCTCGCGCAGCTGCTGTACGAGTCGTTGAACAGCGGTTTCTCGCCGGACACGCTGCTGGCGAGCGTGGCGACGGAGCGCCGTCGTCGCACCGAGCGGGAGGCGCGGGAGGAGCAGGAGCGGGCGGCCGGGGAGCGGGCTCCGGAGCCCGAGGGTGATCCGGAGCGGGAGTCCGGGCCGTCGTCGGGTCCATCCCTGACGCCGGCGCCCGCCGCCGAGGGGTCCGCGCCCGGGAAGGTGCGTCGTCGTGGCCGTCGACGGCGCGGCCGCCCGGCGGTGGCGGGTACCGAGGGCGCGGCGGACACGGCGGATGCGGCCTGCGACGGGCCCGCGGGCCCCGGCCGCCCGGCCGGGGTGCCGCCCGCGCGGGAGGGCGCGGGCGGTGACCCCTCGGGTGGCCGAGGCACCGGGACGGCCACCGCGCGGGCGCGGTGCGCGGCGGTCGGTGGCCGCCCGGGCGCCGCTCCGGCGGCGCCGGGCTGCCGGGCGCAGGACCGGCAGCGCGCCCTCCGCGCGGCACGGTTCGCCCGGTCGGCGCCCCGGCCGTCGTCCGCGGTGGTGGGCGGCTGCCGGCGGGGCCGCTTCGGGGGCGTGTGCGCAGAGGGGGCGGAGCGTCGTGGCCGCTGACGTCCTGGCGGTCGCGGCGGGTGGTCCGGGCCCGTCCGGTCGCCACCGGAGCGGCGTCCCCGACCGTCCCCCCGGGCGGCCGGGGAAGCCCCGGCCGGGCCCGTTCCGCCCGGCGGCCGGTACCGGTACCGGGCTACGCCTCGCCGCGCGCCATCGCGATCAGGCGGTCGAGCACCTTGCCCCCGCTGACCCGCAGGCCGTCGTGCTCCCACTCGTTGGTGATCCAGGTCCGCAGCCCCCGCACGGCCCGCGCGGTCTCCAGCGAGTCGGCGGTGTCGACGTACATGTCGTCGTGGTACACGGCCGCCACCACCGGCACGTCGTTGGCGGCCAGCCGGGCCGGATCGTAGAGGTCGGGCCAGTCGGTGCGGGCGGCCAGCAGCTCCGCGGTCTCCTTCAGCGGGCGCAGCGCCGGGTCGGTGTCGAACATCCAGGGGTAGATCATCTCCCCGGTGAACAGCACCGGCGCGCCGGACTCCAGCGCGGCCCGGGCGTCGAACTCCGGGAACTCCGCGCGGACGCGTGCGGCGGACCAGCCGGTGCCGGCCGGGTCCACCGAGCGCTGGCCGTAGATCGACTCGTGCAGGACGGCGTAGAGCGGGCCCTGCGCGAAGGAGAGCTGTGCCTGGGCGCCGGCGAGGAAGGTGTCGGAGAGCTCGGGGCCGGCCGGGCCCTCCACCCAGGCCTCCTCCAGCAGGTAGTGGAGGGTCCCGGAGCCGCTGCCGCCGCCGAGCAGCAGCCCGAGCGCCTGGAAGGCCTCGACGGTGAGCCGGCCGCCGTCGGGCAGGTCGGCGGGGGCGTCGGCGAGGTGCGCGGCGATCCGCCGCACCGCCTCGACGTCCTGCGGGAAGCGCGCGTAGTGGCCCTCGTTCTTGCGGACGACGCGCGGGTAGGCGGCCCGGTAGACGTCGTCGGCGGAGCTGCGCAGGCCGGCCAGGCCACCGGTGACGAAGGCCTGGTCCAGGCCCTCGGGAGCGATGGAGAGGTAGGTGAGGGTGCAGAAGCCGCCGAAGCTCTGACCGAGCACGCTCCACCGGCGGTCGTCGCCGAGCAGCCGACGGCGGATCAGCTCGGCGTCCCGCACGATCGAGTCGGCCCGGAAGTGCGCCAGGTAGTCCGCCTGCTCCTTGGCGCCGCCCCGCCGGGCCAGCGTCTGCCGGGTCGCGGGGGTGGACCGCCCGGTGCCGCGCTGGTCGAGCAGGAGCACCCGGTAGTCGTCGAGCGCGCGCTCCAGCCAGCCGTCCCGGCCGAGCGGGCGGCCGGCCTTGCCGCCCGGGCCGCCCTGGAGGAACAGCAGCCACGGCAGACCGGTGTCCCCGGTGCGGTCCGCGGCGACCACCTCACGGGCGTACACCTCGATCTGCTCGCCCTGCGGGGCGGCGTGGTCGAGCGGCACCCGGAAGACGTGGTCGGTGAAGGCAATCCCGGGCAGCCGGCTGGCGGTGGACATACAACTCCTCGGTCTCTGCTGGTCACAGCGGTCGCGCCGGCCCCGGCCGGGGTTGCCGGTGACGGGGCCGCGACCACCGCACCGTATCCTGACCGCGGCCCGGGGCCGCCCCGACGGCCACCGCCCGCGACCGCCCACCCGGCGGCCCGTGCGGCCGGGCACGACGGACCGGCAGCGGCAGCGGTTCGGCCGGCGGCCACGCCGCTCGGGCCGGTACCGGTGCCCGGTCGACCCGGCGGGCGTGACCTGCCGCCGGTCTCCGGCGTTCACTCCGGGGGCCTTGTGCCCGCGCGCCGACCGCCCCGCGGGGAACGGGCGCCGGTGCCGGACCGGGTTCCGGCGCCGTCACCGGCGCGGGCGGACCGCGGGGCCCGGCGGTGTGCCGGGCGGTACGGCGGCGACCGGGCGCGAGGACGCCCGGCGGCGAACGACGCGGGGCCGGTACCGACTCGGTACCGGGCGCCGCTTGGCACGGCCCGGCACCGGGTACGGCCAGACACGGCACAGCGGTCGGAGGGGTGTCCGCCGACCCGACACCAGCACGCACGCGATCGAACATGCTCGCGGCCCACCGGCCCTGACCGGCCACCGGACCGCCGAGGGGAGGAGAGTCCGGTGACCGCGATCAGGCCACCACAGGCCACGCCGGCCGAGAGTGTGGTCGGCGCACCGAGACCGGTCGGCCGGCCGGAGCAGGCCCAGCCGGCCGGCCCCGGCGGCCCGGCCCGGCCCGCGCCGCCGCGCCCGCAGCCGGCTGCCACCCACCACGCGGTGCTCTGCGTGAACGCGCCCGCGATGGCGGCCTCGGGCCCCGACGGCCAGCTGCGCGGACACGGCCTGCACGGCTTCTACCGCGCCGGGGTCCGGGTGGTCGCCCGGATGGAGCTGCGCCTCGGCGGGGTCGAGCCGCTGCCGCTCCAGGGCACCCTGACCTCGGCGGCCCAGGCCCGCTTCCTGGGCGCCGTCCGCCTCCCCGGCGACCTCGACCCGGACCCGGCGCTCACCGTCGAGCGGGTGCGCCACGCCGACGGAGTGGAGAGCGTCACGGTGCGCAACGCCGGCAGCCGTCCGGCCCGGCTGCCGCTGGAGATCGCCCTCGCCACCGACCTCGGCCCGGTCGGCGAGATCGCCGCCGGCCACCGCCCCCCGGACCTGCCGGGCCAGGTGCAGTCCGCGGGGCTGCGCTGGGCGGGGCCCACGCACAGCGCCACGGTCAGCGCCCAGCCCTCACCGCACGCCGTGCTGGCCGGAGCCGGCGTGCTGCGCTGGGACCTGGAGGTCCAGCCGGGTGGGCGCTGGTCGGTCGAGCTGCGGGCCGTGCTGGAGGCCACGGCGCCCGCGCCGCGCCCGCCGGGCGGCCGCGGTGCCGGGGTCCCGCTGCCGTGGGCCGAGCCCGAGGTGCGCTGCGACGACCCGCGCGCGGGGCTGGTGGTGTCGCGATCCCTGGACGCCCTCGGCGGGCTGCTCTTCGCCGACCCCGACCGCCCGACCGACCTCTACCTGGCCTCCGGCGCGCCCTGGCGGTTCGGCCTGGCCCCGGCCGACGCGCTGTGGGCGGCCCGGCTGACCCTGCCGCTCGGCACCCGGCTCGCCGCCGGCACCCTGCGCGCCCTGGCCCGCCGTCAGCAGCCCGCCGGCGCACCCGGCCAGGGCCCCCGCCGCCCCGACGGGCTGCTCCCCGGCGCGCTGCGGCACGGCGGCCCCGAGCTGCCGCCGACCTGCACCGCCACCGAGGCGACCCTGCTGTTCGTCACCGTGCTGGCCGAGGCCTGGCGCTGGGGCCTGTCCCGGGCCGAGGTGGCCGAACTCCTCCCGGCCGCCGAGCGCGCGCTCGGCGCGCTGCGCGAAGGTCTGGTGGACGGCTTCGTCACCGACCTGAGCCGCCCCGTCGAGGAGCGGTCGGCGCACCCGGTGCCGGCCCGGGCCGAGGTGCAGGCCCAGGCGCACCGGGCCGCGCTGCACGGCGCCGAACTGCTGGAGGCCTTCGGACGGCCCGGCGCCGAGGAGTGGCGCGGCTGGGCGGCCGCCCTGCGCGGCCGGTTCCGCGACCGGTTCTGGGTGGACGACCTCTCCGGCGGCCGCCCCGCCGCCGGGCTCGCCCCGGGCGGCCAGCCGCTGCCCGCCGTCGCCGCCGCCCTGGTCCACCTCCTCGACCCGGGCCTGTCCGCCGACGGCGGCCGGCACGAGAGCCTGCTGGACCGCGAGCAGACCAGGCTGCTCGCCCAGCGGTTGGCCGCGCCCGAACTCGACAGCGGCTGGGGGCTGCGCACGCTCAGCGCCAAGTCGCCCCGGTTCAACCCGCTGGGCCACCGCAGCGGGGCGGTGCGCGTCCACGAGACCGCCCTCGCCGTCGCCGGGCTCGCGGAGGCCGGTTACGAGAACGAGGCCGGGGCCCTGCTGGAGGGGCTGCTCGCCGCCGCCGCCCACTTCGAGGGCCGGCTGCCCGAGATGTACGCGGGGGAGCAGTGGACGCCCGGCTGTCCGCCGGTGCCGCACCCCGGTGCCTGTCGGCCGGCGGCGGTCTCGGCCGCCGGGGCCGCGCACGCGGTGTTCGCGCTCGCCGGGGTCCGGCCGGACGTCCCCGGCGGGCGGGTGCTGGTCCGCCCGGCCAGCACGGCGCCGCTCGGGGAACTGGAACTGACGGGGCTGCGGGTGGCCGGCGAGCCGTTCTCGGTGCGGGTCAGCCGGATCGGCGTGGCGATGGTCGAGGAGGCCTCTGCCGAGCTCCAACTGGTGGCCCGCTGACGCGGTCGCCGCCCCCACCGCCCGGGCGCGGGCCGGATTCCACCGGCCCGCGCGGGGCGGACGGCGTGAACGGACCGCCGCAGTACGGCCCGTCCGCGGGCCTGTGCTTATCGTCAGAGAGACGACTATGATCGTCGCCATGTCGCGTTATGACCCGTCGGCCTTCCCGCCCTTCGCTGTCACGGTCGACCTGGTCGTGCTGACGGTGCGCGAGCACGCGCTCTGCGCCCTGCTGGTCCGCCGGGGTGAGCCGCCCTACCAGGGCTACTGGGCGCTCCCCGGGGGATTCGTGCGCCCCGACGAGGGACTGGCCGAGGCCGCCTCGCGGGAGCTGGCCGAGGAGACCGGTCTGCGCGCCTACTCCGCCCCCGGCCACGAAGCGACCGGGCCCGGCACCGCCGGCGCCCACCTGGAACAGCTCGCCACCTACGGCCACCCGCAGCGCGACCCCCGGATGCGGGTGGTCAGCGTGGCCTACCTGGTGCTGGCGCCCGACCTGCCGACCCCGCGCGCCGGCGGCGACGCCAGCGGCGCCCGCTGGGCCCCGGTCACCGAACTCCTCGGCCCGAACCAGGTCGACGGCGTCCCGCTCGCCTTCGACCACGGGCTGATCCTGGCGGACGGGGTGGAGCGGGCCCGCTCCAAGATCGAGTACTCCTCGCTCGCGACGGCCTTCTGCTCGGCCGAGTTCACCGTCGGCGAGCTGCGCCGGGTCTACGAGGCGGTCTGGGGCGTGGTCCTCGACCCGCGGAACTTCCACCGCAAGGTGACCGGCACCCCCGGCTTCCTGTTGCCCTCCGGTGGGACGACGACCCGTCAGGGCGGACGCCCGGCCCAGCTGTTCACCTCCGGCGGGGCCAATGCGCTCAACCCGCCGATGCTGCGCCCGGAGTCCTGAGCCGCCGCGCCGGGAGCCCTGAGCCCCTCGCGGCCGGTGGTCCGAACGTCCAGGTCGCAGGATCGGATTGTCCCCTGATCGGGTGAGGTGTGCGGGCGCTGGGCCCGCGCCGCTCCCGTAATGCCCGGAATCGCCGCCGCGGCCCCCTAATGTGCTGGCGCGGAACCGTACCGGCGCGATCCGGCGCCGCGCGGACCAGGTCGGCCGAGGGCATGGGAGCAGCCAGCGATGATCCAGATCACCGGACTGACCAAGGTCTACCGCCGGGGCGTTCCACCGGCACTCCTGGACCTGACCTTCGACGCCCGCCCGGGCACGGTGACGGCGCTGCTCGGTCCCGAGGGGGCGGGCAAGTCGACCGCGCTGCGGCTGATGCTGGAACTCGAACGCGGCCGGGGCGTCACGCTCTTCGCCGGCCGCACCTACCGCCGGCTGCGGCGGCCCGAGCACGAGGTCGGCGTGCTCCTCGCCGGAGCGGGCGGCGCGCCGGGGGCGGCGGAGACCGTCGGACACCCCGACCGGAAGGCCCGGGGGCACCTCAGGATGCTGGCCGCGGCCGTCGGGGTGCCGGCCCGGCGGGCCGACGAACTGCTGGAACAGACCCGGCTCGCGGCCGTCGCCGACCAGCGCCTGCGCACCTTCTCGCCCGGCATGCACCGCCGGCTCGCGCTCGCCGCCGCGCTGCTCGGCGAGCCCGGCACGCTGCTCCTGGACGCACCCACCGAGGGGCTCTCCCCGCGCAACGTGGAGTGGTTCCACTCCTTCCTGCGCTCGTTCGCCGCCGCCGGTGGCACGGTGCTGGTCACCACTCGCACCCCGCAGGAGGCCGCCGCTCTCGCCGACCGGGTGATCACCCTGGACGAGGGCCGGATGGCGGCCGACCAACCGCTGCCGGAGTTCCGGCGCACCAGGCTCAGCCCCGAGGTCGCCGTCCGGGGACCGCAGATGGCCCGGCTCGCCGATCTGCTGGCGGGCCACGGCGCGCAGGTCCGCCGGGACGGCGGGGCGGGGCTCGCGGTGGCCGGGATCGGGCGGACCGAGATCGGCGAACTCGCCTACCGGCACGGCATCCTGCTGCACGAGCTCGCCGACCGGGTGGTCGAGCAGCCCGCCCCCAGGGCCGCCCTGCCGGTCGGCTCCGGACGGTCGGGCCACCTCCGGCCCCAGGCTGGGCCCGCACCGGTCCGGCCGTCGAAGCCCCGGGCGGCGGGGGACGGGGCCGAGGAACGTCCGGGCGACCGGGTCGCGGTGCCGGCCGCGGCACCGGCGACGGCAGCGGTGATGGCACCGGCGGCAGCCGAGCGGACGACGGCGCTGCCGGTGGTCCGGCCGCCGGCGGAGGAAGCGGTGCCGGAGAGAGCGGTGCCGGAAAGAACCGTTCCGGAGAAGGCCGCGACGGTGATGCGGCGGGGCGCCGTCGATCGGGAGCGGGACCCGGCGCCCACCCTCGCGCTGCCGGTCGCGGCCCCGGCGGGCCTCTCGGCCGCGACCGCGCTGTCGGCGCTGACCACCCGCAGCGGGATCCGGGCCGTCCCCCGGCGCGCGGCCGCCGAGAGCGGGCGGGCCCTGCCGGCGGCCGGCGGTGGGCGTCGGGAGGAGGAGGGCTCGCCGGTCGTCGCCGTGGACCGGCTCTTCCGGGACGGGCCGACCGCTCCCGTCCGCCCGGCGGACGGTCGCCCCGGCGAGGCCACGGACCTCAGGACGGACGACACCATCCGCCTGGGCCGCGTCGCGCACCCGCCTACCGCGCACCTTCCCGCCGTCCAGCCGCCCGTCGCGAAGCCGCCCGCCGCTCGTCCGGCCACCGAGCAGCTGCCCGCCGAGGCCCCCGTCGTTCCCCTGACCTCTGACCTTCGGAGCGAGTGAACCGTGCGAGTTCTGGCATACGAGCTGCGCCGGGTGCGCGGCCTGCGTTCGACCTGGCTGCTGCTCGGCCTGGTGCTGATCGCCGACGCCGTGGTCGCGGGCGTGCTGGCGAACCGGACCGCCGACGGCGAGCTGGACGGTGCGGCGGCGGTGCGGCTGCTGACGGCGGCGGTCCCGCTGGTGCCGCTGCCGTTCGCGGCGCTGGGGGCCGGGCTATTGGGCGCGCTGTCGTACGGGCACGAGGTCCGGCACCCGGGGCTGGCGGCCTCCCAGGTGGGCTGTCCGCGCCGGGTGCGGATGCTGGCGGGCAAGCTGCTGGTGACCGGCGCGGTCGCGGCGCTGCTGGCGCCGCTGACGCTGCTGGTCGACGCGGTGACCGTGCACTTCGCGCTGCCGGCCGGGGTGGTGGTCGAGGCCTGGTCGGACCCGGACGCGCTCTCCGGGCGGGTCGTGCGGGCGCTGGCCCGGGCCGGCCTGGGCGGGGCGGACGCGCTGCCGGGGGCGCTGGCGCCGCTGGCGCTCGGGGCCGGGCACGGGACGCCGGCCGCGCTGCTGGCGTTCGCCCTGCTGGTGGTCGTGGCGGCCTGGACCGGGGTGCTGGCCGCCGCGCTGACCCGCAGCACGGTCGCCGGGATGCTGCTGCTCTGCGCGCTGCCGCCGCTGCTGGAGTCCGGGGTGACGCTGCTGCTGCGGTGGACCGGGACGCCCTGGCCGGCCCGGGCGGCGGAGCTGCTGCCGTTCCACTCCGGGATCGAGTGGGCGTACGGATGGGTGTACGGCGGGGGCCGCCGGGTTGCGGCGGGCGGTTCGGTGCTGTCCGATCCGGCGCTGCTGGCCGCGGTGACGGCGCCGGCCTTCGTGTTGCTGCTGGTCACCCTGGCGGTGCAGGTCAGACGCCGCGCGCTGTGACTCCCGGCCCGCCGGGGGCGGTTCGTCAAGATCGACCAAGGGTGACCGCAATGCGTGCTTCGCCCTGATAAGAAGTCAATTATCCAGTCACGGTCGATCACCCTTTCGTGTGCTTTTCACGAGAATTCTCAAGCTGCGCCCGCCGATCGCCGACAAAGGACCTGTGAACACCCTTGCGCACCCCACCATGACCCCCGCCCGTTCCGTCGACGGGGCCATCCCCGGCCCCGCCGACCTGGACCGCTTCTCCTACGCCGACCGGCCCACCCCGCCGGCGCCCCGCTGGGAGGGCGCCGAGTCGGACCTCGCCCGGGTCGGCCGCAAGACCACCAGCAGCCGCGGCCGCGGCCTGCACGGCCAGCTCGTCCAGCAGCTCGGCCAGATGATCGTCTCCGGCGACCTCGGCGCCGACCGGCCGCTCGTCCCCGAGGAGATCGGCCAGCGGTTCGAGGTCTCCCGCACCGTCGTCCGCGAGTCGCTGCGGGTGCTGGAGGCCAAGGGCCTGGTCAGTGCCCGTCCCAACGTCGGCACCCGGGTCCGCCCGGTCAGCGACTGGAACCTGCTCGACCCGGACATCATCGAGTGGCGCGCCTTCGGCCCGCAGCGCGACGAGCAGCGCCGGGAGCTGTTCGAGCTCCGCTGGGCGATCGAGCCGCTGGCCTCCCGGCTCGCCGCCGGGCACGGCCGGGAGGACGTCCAGCAGCGGCTGGCCGAGCTGGTCGAGATCATGGGGCACGCCTGCGCCCAGGCGGACCTCGCCACCTACGCCCGGGCCGACGCCGAGCTGCACGGGCTCGTGCTGCAGCTCGCGGGCAACCGGATGCTGGAGCACCTCTCCGGGATCGTCGCCTGCGCGCTCCAGGTGTCCGGCGGTCCGGCCACCTCGTGCGAGCGGCCCTCGGAGCCCTCGGTCGGGCTGCACGCCCGGCTGGTGGACGCGCTCGGCACCGGCGACGGCACCGCCGCCGAGACCGCGATGCGGGCGCTGCTCACCGTCCACCCCGAGATCGAGCCCTCCGTCCCGGCACCCCGGGAGCACTGAGCGGACCGTTCGGCGACCGGGCACCGCACCTCCGCCCCGCGACCCGTCCACGGACCGCCCCGTCATGATCCGTCCGACCGCGACCGTCCCCGCGGCCTTGCGCCGCTCCCTCCGCGACCCGGGCCCTCCGGCTGCCGCCACGGTGCAGCCGGGGGGCCTCCGCGCTTTCACCGGAGGCCGCCGGCGGAGCCGAATGTCGTGTCCATGGAGAATGGTTGGTGCGCGGGTGGGGGATGATGGAAGTCGGCCCCGGGCCGCGGGGCGCCGTTGGGTGTGACCCGCGACACGAAGGCCATGCGTAACACTTGACGAGTAGCAGCGATGTGTCCTGAGCGGAAGCAGCTCCGGAATACCCCAACATGTCAGAATGCTGTGTTGGTCTGCGGCGCTGCTGCCGTCCTGCAAACCCAGTCCTCAAGCCCGAGTCGGTCGGAATCGACACCGCGTGCCCGACACGCGTTTTCCTTCCCCGCCCGCTCGGGCGGCCGGTACGGGTTCGAGTCCACTCATCGTCCGAGAGGTTGTTCGTGTCGGCCAGCACATCCCGTTCGCTTCCCCCCGAGATCGCCGAGTCCGCGGCTCTGCTGGCGCTCATCGAGCGGGGCAAGGCCCAGGGGCAGATCGCCGGTGACGACGTGCGCCAGGCGTTCGAGGCGGACCAGATCCCGGTCACCAAGTGGAAGAACGTCATGCGCAGCCTCAACCAGGTGCTGATTGAGGAGGGGGTGGACCTCATGGTCAGCGCGGCCGAACCGGCCGGCGCCAAGCGCAAGAGCGTTGCTGCCAAGAGCCCCACCAAGCGCACGGCGACCAAGGCGGTCACCACCCGGACCCCGGCCGCTCCGTCGGCCCCGACCAAGCCGCCCGTGCGCATCGCGCCCGGTGCGACCATCTCCACCCCGGCGGTCGCGGCCGCCGCGGCGCCGGTCGGCACCGTGTCCGCGGAGATCACCTCCGACGCGACGGCCCCGGCTGCCGAGGCGAAGGCCGCTCCGGCGAAGAAGGCGGCCCCGGCCAAGAAGGCCGCCGCCAAGAAGACCGCCGCGCCGGCCAAGAAGGCCGCCGCCAAGAAGACCGCCGCCGGCAAGACGGCCAAGGGCGACGAGGAGCTGCTCGGCGACGAGGAGCTGCTGGAAGAGGTGGCCCTGCCGGGCGACAAGCCCGGTACCGAGGGCGACGCCCCGGAGGAGGAGTCGGAGGGCTTCGTCCTCTCCGACGACGACGAGGACGACGCGCCGGCCCAGCAGGTCGCCGTCGCCGGTGCCACCGCCGACCCGGTCAAGGACTACCTGAAGCAGATCGGCAAGGTCCCGCTGCTCAACGCCGAGCAGGAGGTCGAGCTCGCCAAGCGGATCGAGGCCGGCCTGTTCGCCGAGGACAAGCTCTCGGCCGCCGACAAGCTCGCCCCCAAGCTCAAGCGCGAGCTGGAGATCATCGCCGAGGACGGCCGCCGCGCCAAGAACCACCTGCTGGAGGCCAACCTCCGCCTGGTCGTCTCGCTGGCCAAGCGCTACACCGGTCGCGGCATGCTCTTCCTGGACCTCATCCAGGAGGGCAACCTCGGTCTGATCCGTGCGGTCGAGAAGTTCGACTACACCAAGGGCTACAAGTTCTCCACCTACGCGACCTGGTGGATCCGCCAGGCGATCACCCGCGCGATGGCCGACCAGGCCCGCACCATCCGTATCCCGGTGCACATGGTCGAGGTCATCAACAAGCTGGCCCGCGTCCAGCGCCAGATGCTCCAGGACCTGGGCCGCGAGCCCACCCCGGAGGAGCTGGCCAAGGAACTCGACATGACCCCGGAGAAGGTCATCGAGGTCCAGAAGTACGGTCGCGAGCCCATCTCGCTGCACACCCCGCTGGGCGAGGACGGCGACAGCGAGTTCGGTGACCTCATCGAGGACTCCGAGGCGGTCGTCCCGGCCGACGCGGTCTCCTTCACCCTGCTCCAGGAGCAGCTGCACTCGGTGCTGGACACCCTGTCCGAGCGCGAGGCGGGCGTGGTCTCGATGCGCTTCGGCCTGACGGACGGTCAGCCGAAGACGCTGGACGAGATCGGCAAGGTGTACGGGGTCACCCGTGAGCGCATCCGCCAGATCGAGTCGAAGACCATGTCCAAGCTGCGCCACCCGTCGCGCTCCCAGGTGCTGCGCGACTACCTGGACTGATCACCCGCTGGACTGATCACCGGCACCGGTCACCGGTGCCGAACGGAAGGCCCGGAGCCCTGCGCTCCGGGCCTTCCGGCCGTTCGGGGCGGGTGGGCGTCATCGTCCGGGTGGCCGTTGTCGCTCGTCCGGGTGATGCCTCGGCGGTGATCGGTCGCGGACCGTAGCCGGTCGCCTACGCTGTGCCGGTTGCCTGCTGCCGAGCCACCTGGAGCCACGGTGTCGCCCACCCCGGACCGTCCGGACCGCGTCGATCCACCGACCCCCGCGCCCGCCGCGGCGCCCGTCGCACCCGGGGTCGCGGGCCCGGTGTCCCGGCGGCGCCGGGCCGCCGCGCTGGCGATGCTGGCCGCGCTGCCCGCGCCGCTGCTCGTCCTGGGCCCGTCCGCGCCGGCCGCCCAGGCCCGGCCGCAGGGCCGGATCGTCGGCGGCGGGGCGGTGACCACCGGCGACCACCCGTGGATGGTCGCGCTGTCCAGCCGCCAGCAGTTCGGCTCCGGCCGCTCGGGCCAGTTCTGCGGGGGAGCGCTGGTCACCCCGACCAAGGTGGTCACCGCGGCGCACTGCTTCTACGACGAGTCCAGCGGACGCCGGGTGGAGCGGCCCGGGCTGCGGGTGGTGGTCGGCCGGGACGACCTGCGCGGTTCGGCCGGCCGCGAGGTGGCGGCGCGCACCGTCTGGGTCCACCCCGACTACTCCTTCACCACCAACATGAACGATGTGGCGGTGGTCACCCTGGCCGAGGCGCAGAGCCGTCCGGTGATCGACCTGGTCGGCCAGGGCGAGACGGAGCCCTACCGGCCGGGGACCAGGGCGCAGGTGTACGGCTGGGGGGACACCACCGGCCGCGGCGACTACTCGCCCGCGCTGCGCAGCGTGGACGTGCCGGTCATCCCCGACCAGGCGTGCGCCCAGGCCTACCCGGGCGGCCCGGAGGGACGCTTCGACGCCCGGGGCATGGTGTGCGCGGGTGAGCAGCGGGGCGGCAAGGACGCCTGCCAGGGGGACAGCGGCGGACCGCTGGTGGTCGCCGGCCGGCTCGCCGGGCTGGTCTCCTGGGGGACCGGCTGTGCCGAGGCGGAGCATCCGGGCGTCTACACCCGGATCGCCTCGGTGGCCGACGCGGTGCGTTCCGTTCTGTAACCGCTCTGTAACCGGTCGGGCACCGGGCGCCCCCCTCCGGGCCGCGTCCGGGCCGCGGGCGGGGCGGCGGGTGGGGCCGGTTGGGGAACGACGAAGCCGGACGACCGGCCCCGGAGGGGCGGTCGCCCGGCTCACCCGGTCACGCGCGGTGCGGGACCGGACACACAGCTCGACACTGGTTGCTGTTTGGCGCCTCGGATCAGCGCTCGTCGTCGTCGGCCGTGGCGGACGTGCTGCCCAGGCGGCCGCTCTCGTCCTGTATCTCCACGGCGATCTTCTTGAGCTCGGGCTCGAACTTCCGGCCGTGGTGGGCGCAGAAGAGCAGCTCTCCACCGCTGGCGAGTACGACGCGCAGGTAGGCCTGGGCGCCGCAGCGGTCGCAGCGGTCAGCCGCGGTCAGCGGGCTCGCAGGTGTCAGAACAGTAGTCACGTCGCCTCTTCTCTAGCTCGACGAGCTGTCGTACCAGGGTCAACATCCAACCAGGCCGAAAACGTTCCCGCTCGTGGCTTTTCTTCTCTGAGGATTCTGCTGTGTTGATGAGGACGTGCCCCGAGGGCCGGTGGTTCATGCGTACCGAATCCCAGGATCCGTCCATCGCTCGAACGCCCGATCGGAACCGGGTGCCGGAGTCCGCGTAGCATAATCCTCTGCTGGGTTGGAGCATAAGCCCCGTCCCGGGCCCCGGTAGCCTGCATAACGGCAGTTCCGGAGCCTGTGCCCGGTCCCACGATCCGCCAGGAGCGGTGGTACCGGGAGGAGATGGAGCCCCGGCGACCCGAATCCGGCACGGCCCTTGTTCGCGCAGCGCGTACAAGCTGCGCGGGACGGGCCCGCCGTGCTGTGCACCCAGCGGAGGGGTGCGCACACGCAGGGGAAGCGGCTGTCGGTGCGGCGTGCTGCACTGGCGGACGGTTCCGGACACGTCCGGATGTGACCGATGAGACAGAACTTGACCGAGGAGAGTGCCGCGTGAGTGCCGAAACGACCGTGCCGTCCGCTCTGCTGGCCGGCGACGACGGTTCCAACTACACCGCTCGGCACCTGCTCGTCCTGGAGGGCCTGGAGGCGGTCCGCAAGCGCCCCGGCATGTACATCGGCTCGACCGACAGCCGCGGCCTCATGCACTGCCTCTGGGAGATCATCGACAACTCCGTCGACGAGGCGCTGGGCGGCTACTGCGACCGGATCGAGGTCGTGCTGCACGAGGACGCCTCGGTCGAGGTCCGTGACAACGGGCGCGGCATCCCGGTGGACGTCGAGCCGAAGACCGGGCTGTCCGGCGTCGAGGTCGTGATGACCAAGCTGCACGCCGGCGGCAAGTTCGGCGGCGGCTCCTACGCGGCCTCCGGCGGTCTGCACGGCGTCGGCGCCTCCGTCGTCAACGCGCTCTCCGCCCGCCTGGACGTCGAGGTCGACCGCGGCGGCCACACCCACGCGATCAGCTTCCGCCGCGGCACCCCCGGCATCTTCACCGAGTCCGGGCCGGACGCCCCGTTCGAGCCGGCCAACGGCCTGACCAAGGCCCGCAAGGTGCCCAGGACCCGCACCGGCACCCGGATCCGCTACTGGGCCGACCGGCAGATCTTCCTCAAGGACGCCCGGCTCTCCCTGGAGCACCTGCACGCCCGGGCCCGGCAGACCGCCTTCCTGGTGCCCGGCCTGACCATCGTCGTGCGTGACGAGCGGCTCACCGAGAGCGAGAAGGTCGAGGAGAGCACCTTCCGCTTCGACGGGGGCATCGCCGAGTTCTGCGAGTTCCTGGCGCCGGACAAGCCGATCTGCGACGTGCTGCGGCTGCACGGCGAGGGCACCTTCAAGGAGACCGTGCCCGTCCTGGACGAACTCGGCCACATGACGCCGACCGAGGTCACCCGGCACCTCGGGGTCGACATCGCGCTGCGCTGGGGCGCCGGCTACGACACCACGCTGCGCTCCTTCGTCAACATCATCGCCACCCCCAAGGGCGGCACCCACGTCACCGGTTTCGAGCGCTCGCTGGCCAAGACGGTCAACGAGGCGCTGCGCGCCGGCAAGCTGCTGCGCGTCGCCGAGGACGACATCACCAAGGACGACGCCACCGAGGGCCTCACCGCCGTGGTCACCGTCCGGCTCGCCGAGCCGCAGTTCGAGGGCCAGACCAAGGAGGTGCTCGGCACCTCGGCGGCCAACCGGATCGTCGCGGCCGTCGTCGCCAAGGAGCTCAAGGCCTTCCTCACCTCCGGCAAGAAGGACGAGAAGGTCCAGGCCCGGGCGGTGCTGGAGAAGGTCGTGGCCGCCGCCCGCACCCGGGTCGCCGCCCGCCAGCACAAGGAGGCCCAGCGC
This sequence comes from Kitasatospora sp. NPDC057595, assembly GCF_042800875.1. Classification (NCBI taxonomy): domain Bacteria; kingdom Bacillati; phylum Actinomycetota; class Actinomycetes; order Kitasatosporales; family Streptomycetaceae; genus Kitasatospora; species Kitasatospora sp. NPDC057595. The sequence continues at coordinate 104,236 of NZ_JBHVGL010000020.1, forward strand.
CGGAAGACCGCGCTGGAGACCAGCTCGCTGCCGGCCAAGCTGGCCGACTGCCGCAGCGACGACGTCGACCGCAGCGAACTCTTCATCGTCGAGGGCGACTCCGCGCTCGGCACCGCCAAGCTGGCCCGCAACTCCGAGTTCCAGGCCCTGCTGCCGATCCGCGGCAAGATCCTCAACGTGCAGAAGGCGTCCGTGAGCGACATGCTCAAGAACGCCGAGTGCGCGGCGATCATCCAGGTGATAGGGGCCGGCTCGGGCCGCACCTTCGACATCGACCAGGCCCGCTACGGCCGGGTCATCTTCATGGCCGACGCCGACGTCGACGGCTCGCACATCCGCTGCCTGCTGCTGACGCTGTTTCAGCGCTACATGCGGCCGATGGTCGAGCAGGGCCGGGTGTTCGCCGCCGTGCCGCCGCTGCACCGGATCGAGCTCACCAACCCCAAGCGCGGTCAGGAGAAGTACCACTACACCTACTCGGACGCCGAGCTGCGCTCCACCCTGCTGGAGTTCCAGCGCAAGGGCCTGCGCTGGAAAGACCCGGTCCAGCGGTACAAGGGTCTCGGTGAGATGGACGCCGACCAGCTGGCCGAGACCACCATGGACCCGCGCCACCGCACGCTGCGCCGGATCAACCTGGGCGACCTGGAGCAGGCCGAGAAGGTCTTCGACCTGCTGATGGGCAACGACGTGGCGCCGCGCAAGGAGTTCATCGTGGACTCGGCGGCCACCCTGGACCGCTCGCGCATCGACGCCTGAGCCGTCCCCGCGCCGTAAGGGCCCTCCACCCGCGGGTGGAGGGCCCTCGTGCGTCCGTTCCACCTGCCGTCCACCCGGGCGCCGACGTCCCGCGGGCGCCGGATCCGTAGCGTCGAGGAGGTCAGCCGGATCAGCCTCCCGGACGGAGAAACCCGATGTCTGCCCAGGTCAACGCCGCTCTGGTGGTCGTGGTGATGCTGCTGGTGCTGCGGCGCCAGATGAGCGCCCGGCGGCTGGACACCGAACGCCGCTTCTGGGTGCTGCCGGTGGTCCTCGGCGCGGTCGCGCTGCGTGACCCGCAGCTGCTCGACCACCGGGACACCGCGTGGTCCGCCGTGCTGGTCGGCTGCGGGCTGCTCGCGGTGCTCGCGGCGGGCTCGGTCTGGGGCTGGACGGTCCGGATCTGGCGGGAGCCGGACGGGGCGCTCTGGGTCCGGGGCACCGCGGCGACGCTGGCCGCCTGGGGCGGGCTGATCGCGATCAGGTTCGGTCTGTTCGGGATCGGGGAGGTCCTGCACCTGCACCAGTCGAGCAGTGCGCTGCTGCTCGGGCTGGCGGTCCTGCTGCTGGTCCGCACGCTCGTGGTGAACTGGAGGGCGCGGGCGCTGGAGCCCCCGGGGCCGGTCACCGAGTCCTGCTGACCGTCGTCGTGAACTCACCGGGAGGAACGTTTGGCCGAGGGGTACTGGACCCGCTGGCCGGCCCATGAGGGGCTGCGGTACGACGCCGAGAGCCGGCCGCGGCGGCTCCTCACCGCGCTCGGCCGGCTCGTCGTCCTGGTCAGCGTCTGCTGGGGGACGTTCGCCGGCGGCCGGTACAGCGGCTGGGCGATGGTGGCCGGGGTGGTCGGGCTGGTCGCGGCGGTCGGCCTCGCCGCCGGCTATCTGCACGCCAGCCGGGAGCAGTGGGCGACGCGCTCGTACCTGCTGGCCGCCGGGGTGTTCGCGGCCGCCTGGCTGGCCAACTGGGGGAAGGCCTACCTGCTCTCCGACGTGCTCTGGTACGGACTGGCGGTGACCGCGCTGATTCGGCTGCCGGCCGGGCCGGCGCTGATCGTGGCCGGGGCCTCGCTCGGCTCGTACGCCTCGGTGAGCTGGGCGAGCTGGCTGAGCATCACGGCCACCACCGGCGGACTGGTGCTGCTCGGCCACCTGTTGCGGCTGGACATCGAGGCGCGCGGCACCGCGCGCCGGCTGCTCGACCGGGAACGGGCCGCCCGGGCCGCCGAGGCGGAGAGCGCCGCGCTCGCCGAACGGGCCAGGATCGCCCGGGAGATCCACGACGTGCTGGCTCACAGCCTCTCCGCCCAGCTGGTCCACCTGGAGGCGGCCCGGCTGATGCTGGACTCCGGCACCGACCGGGAACGGGTCCGGGAGCGGGTGGTGGCGGCGCGGCGGATGGCGCAGGACGGGCTGGCCGAGACCCGGCAGGCGCTGTCCGCGCTGCGCGGCGAGTTCACCCCGGTCGGCGAATTCCTGGTGGAGCTGACCGGGACGGAACGCGCGGTGTTCGGGGTGAGCGGGACACCGCGCCCACTGGCCGCCGAGGCGGGGCTCGCCGTCCGGCGCACGGCGCAGGAGGCGCTGACCAATGTGCGCAAACACGCCCCCGGCGCGCGCTGCACGGTCGAGCTCCGCTATCTGACGGACGAGGTGGAGCTGGAGGTGCGCGACCAGCGCGACCAGCGGGCCGGACGGGCCGGGGCGCCGGGCGAACTGGCGGCCAGCGGTGGCGGGTACGGTCTGCTGGGGATGCGCGAACGCGCGGAACTGCTCGGCGGCACCCTGCTGGCGGGCCCGCACGAGGGAGGATGGCGCGTGCTGCTGCGGGTGCCGGCATGACGGGGCCGAGGGACGTCAGGGTGCTGGTCGCGGACGACCAGACGGTGGTCCGCGAGGGGATCGTGATGCTGCTCGGGCTGCTGCCCGGGATCGAGGTGGTCGGCTCGGCGGCGGACGGCGAGGAGGCCGTCGCGCTGGTGGCCCGGCACCGGCCGGACGTGGTGCTGATGGACCTGCGGATGCCCCGCTGCGACGGGGTCGAGGCGACCCGGCGGATCCGGGCCGGGTACCCGGGCACCGAGGTCGTGGTGCTCACCACCTACGCGGACGACGACTCGCTGTTCCCGGCGCTGCGGGCCGGGGCGCGCGGCTACCTCACCAAGGACGCGGGCGCCGAGGAGATCGCCCGGGCGATCGCGGACGTCCGTTCGGGGGCGGCCGGGCTCTCGCCGCAGGTGCAGCTGAGGTTGCTGGAGCGGCTGGCGGGGGACGCCCCGGCCGCGCCGGAGCCGGCTCCGGGAGCCGGAGCTGGTTCGGCACCGGGTTCGACGCCGGCTCCGGCACCGGCGGCGGAGCGGCTGCCGGCCGGGCTGACCGCGCGGGAGGCGGAGGTGCTCGGGCTGATCTCCCAGGGGCTCTCCAACACCGAGATCGCCCGGCGGCTGTACGTCAGCCCGGCCACCGTGAAGACCCACATCAACAACCTGTTCGCCAAGACCGGCGTGCGGGACCGGGCGCAAGCGGTCGCGTACGCCTTCCGACACGGAATCACCGGGTCTCCGTAGTAGTCGGATGAGCGTCTGTCGGATCATCGATCACCTCATCGAGTGAACGTATCTGCGTTGGGAGTTTGGGGAGTTGTGACGCCCCCATCATGGTTCGGGTCACAACCCCCCGGTCCAGGAGCAGCCGTGCCACAACAGCAGACGAGAAACCCCGAGCCGGGAGGGCAACTGGACTGGTGGGCGCCGACTCCGGTGGTCCCGCCGGAGCCGGCAGCCGTGCCGGAGCCGCTGCCCGCACCCGAGCCGGTGCCCGTGTCGGAGCCCGCGCCGGGGCCCAGCAGCATCGAGGTGTACCGGGCCGTCCAGCGCAGCGCGGCCTTCCAGCGGATCCGCCACAGCTACCGGACCTTCGTGTTCCCGGTCAGCGGCGTCTTCCTCGCCTGGTACCTGCTCTACGTGGCCGCCCAGGCGGCGGCGCCCGCGCTGATGCGCAGGCCGGTCGCCGGCCCGGTGAACGTCGCCTGGCTGCTCGGTCTCCTGCAGTTCGCCACCACCTTCGTGCTGGCCTGGCTCTACGCCCGCAACGCCCGCACCAAGCGCGACCGGGCCGCCCTGTCGCTGCGCTGGGACACCCAGGACCAGCTGCGATGAGGACCTCCACCCCGCCCCCCGTCGCCCCCACCGGGGACCACCACGCCCTGGCCGTGGTGCTCTTCGCCGTCGTCGTCCTGGTCACCCTGGGCATCACCTTCTGGGCCGGCCGCCGCGGCAGCGCCGCCGAGGACTTCTACGCCGGCGGCCGCGACTTCACGCCGCTGCAGAACGGCTTCGCGCTCTCCGGCGACTACCTCTCCGCCGCCTCCTTCCTCGGCGTCGCCGGGCTGATCGCGCTGTACGGGTACGACGGCGTGCTCTACAGCATCGGCTTCCTGGTCGCCTGGCTGGTGGTGCTGATGCTGGTCGCCGAACTGGTCCGCAACGCGGGCCGGTACACCCTGGCCGACGTGCTGGCGCTGCGGTTGCGCCGGCGCAAGGTCCGGGCGGCGGCCGGCGGCGCCAGCGTGGTCGTCACGCTGTTCTACCTGGTCGCCCAGATGGTCGGCGCGGGCAGCCTGGTCGCCCTGCTGCTCGGTACCAACAGCGCCCAGGCCCGCACCTGGACCATCGTGGCGGTGGGCGGTCTGATGATCGTGTACGTCACGATCGGCGGCATGCGGGCCACCACCTGGATCCAGATCGTCAAGGCGTTCCTGCTGGTCGCCGGCTCGGTGGTGCTGACCGTGCTGCTGGTGGTCCGCTTCCACGGGGACGTCGCCGAGCTGATGCGGCAGGCGGCGCAGCACAGCGGCGCCGGGCAGCGCTACCTGGAGCCCGGGCTCAAGTACGGCAAGAGCTTCACCAGCCGGCTGGACTTCTTCAGCCTGGGCCTGGCCCTCGTGCTGGGCACGGCCGGTCTGCCGCACATCCTGTCCCGCTTCTACACCGTGCCCACCGCGCGGGCCGCCCGCCGCTCCACGATGTGGGCGATCGGACTGGTCGGCGGCTTCTACCTGATGGCCATCGCACTGGGCCTCGGCGCCACCGCGCTGATCGGCTCGGCCGAGGTCCGGCAGGCCAACTCGGCGGGCAACACCGCCGTCCCGCTGCTCGCCCTGGTGCTCGGCGGCGGCAACGGCTCCACGGGCGGGGTGGTGCTGTTCGCGTTGATCTCGGCGATCGCCTTCGCGACCATCCTGGCGGTGGTCGCCGGGCTCACCCTGGCCTCGTCGGCGGCGTTCGCCCACGACATCTGGGCGGGCGCCTGGCGGGGACGGCCGCGCGACGCACACGACGGGCGCGGTGCACGGGGCTCGCGCGGCGGGCGGAGCGGGCGCGGGCGGCGCGCCGAGGTCCCGGCCTCCCGGCGGTCACGCCGCAGGGCGGACGACCGGGACGGACCGGACACCGGTCCGCGGACCGGCGGGGCGGAGGCGGAGACGGACGGCGCGTCGGGGGTCGCCGAGCACAAGGAGGTCCTGGTCGCGCGGATCGCGGCGGTCGGGATCGGTGCGGTGGCGATCGTGCTGAGCCTCTTCGCCCAGCAGCTGAACGTCGCGTTCCTGGTCGGCCTGGCCTTCGCCGTCGCCGCCTCGGCCAACCTGCCGGTGCTGCTCTACAGCCTGTTCTGGCGGCGGTTCACCGCCCGCGGCGCGGTCTGGTCGGTGTACGGCGGGCTGATTCCGGCGGTGGTGCTGGTGGCCTTCTCACCGGTGGTCTCCGGCACCAAGGTGGCGCTCTTCCCCGGGATGGACTTCCACTGGTTCCCGCTGGAGAACCCGGGCATGGTCTCCATCCCGCTCGGCTTCCTGGCCGGCTGGATCGGCACCCTCACCTCGCCCGAGCCGGCCGACCCGGACCGGTACGCCGAGCTGGAGGTCCGCTCGCTGACCGGGGCCGGGGCGGTCTGAGCGGCCGAGGAACGAACGACGACCCCCGGCGGGCACCCGCCGGGGGTCGTCGTTCGTCACCGAGGGTCCGTCAGAGCTCCCGGAGGGAGACGACCTCCATCCGGGACGGGGTGGCCGGGGCCTTGCCGCAACTCTCCGGGCGGGCCGGCTCGCTGACGCCCTCGACCACCTCGGCCTCCCAGGACCGGCCGTCCTCGTGCCGGACCACGACCCGCCAGCGGCCCGCACCGTCCGGCCGCTGCACCACGGTGAGGGCCTCGGCCCCGGTCTCGCCGCTGGCCACCCGCACCGCGTGGTCGGCCGCCTGGCCGGGGCGCTCCCAGCCGGAGCAGCCGCGCGACCACTCCGGCACCATGTGGCCGGACGCCGTCGCCGCCAGCACCTCCTTGGCGGACTCGGCGGTGAGCCGGCCGTACGCGTAGCCGTACGGCAGCACCAGCATGGTGGGGGAGAAGCGGTGGCCGCCCAGGTGGGTCACCTCCCACACCTCGCTGTGCCCGGCGGCGGTCAGGTCGGCGGCGAGCGGGCGGCCGAGCAGGGCGCAGCAGCGGTCCCGGCGGCCGTTGGTGCACACCAGGGCGATCGGGCCGCCGACGTGCGGTGCGCCGAGGCCGCCGTGGTCGCCGGCGCCCAGCGCCGCGAAGTCGAGGGCCAGCAGCTCCGCCGGGTCCGTCACCGCGTGGCGGCGCACCCAGCTGCGGCCGGGCGCCGGGACGGTGTGCGCCACGAGCACCTCGTGCCGGGCCGTCGGCAGGCAGTCCGCGTGCCGCCCGGGTCGGCGGATCAGCGCCACCCGTACCCCGGTGCCGGCGGCCGCGGCATCGAGTGCGCGCCCCACCTCAGGATCCAGATGGCTCTCGCCGAGCGCCTTCGCGCCCCACGGGCCGTTCTGCTCGACCAACAGCCAGGTCGTCGCGGTCGCGGCGGTGGCGGCCAGCGGCTCCGACAGTTCACGCGACAGCGTCGCACAGGTGCTCACCCCGGTAAGGCTACCCTTGCCCGCCCACCGGGGCGCGGTCGCCGGGGAGGGGCGGGCGGCGGGCCGGTGGGGCGGCGCCGGGAATGCCGCAGGGGCGCCGGAACGGGGAGGTCCGGCGCCCCTGCGGGGGGAGTGGGGGCGGGTCAGGCGGGGCCGGCGACGGTGCTGATCGGGGTGGTGACGGGGGTGCCGGAGCCGTCGCGGCGGGGGTCGCGGTCGGGGAGGTCGACCGGGGCGCCCTTGGCGGTGGTGGCACGGGCCGGGGCCGGGCCGGCCCAGGCGAAGGCGAGGGCGTCCTCGCCGCGCAGGAAGCGCTGGCAGCGGACGCCGCCGGTGGCGCGGCCCTTGCGCGGGTACTGCTCGAAGGGGGTGACCTTCCAGGAGGACTGGGCCTCGCCGGCGAGCGTGCCGGAGGCGCCGGCGACCGAGACCACCACCGCGTCGGCGGCCGGGTCGACGGCGGTGAAGGAGAGCACCCGGGCGCCGTCGGCGAGCTTGATGCCGGCCATGCCGCCGGCCGGGCGGCCCTGCGGGCGGACCTGTCCGGCGGGGTAGCGCAGCAGCTGGGCGTCGGAGCTGATGAAGACGAGGTCCTCCTCGCCGGTGCGCAGCTCGACCGCGCCGACCACCTCGTCGCCGTCCTTGAGCGCGATCACCTCGAACTCGTCCTTGTTGGCGGGCCATTCGGGGACCACCCGCTTGACGACGCCCTGGACGGTGCCCAGCGCCAGGCCGGGGGAGGACTCGTCCAGGGTGGTCAGCGCGAGGACCCGCTCGTCGGCCTCCAGCCGGAGGAACTCGGTGACGGCGGCGCCGCCGGCCAGCGTCGGCGAGGGGGTGGGCGGCAGCGCGGGCAGGTCGATGACCGGCAGCCGCAGGACCCGGCCCGCCGAGGTGACCACGCCGACGTCGGCGCGGGCGGTGGTCGGCACCGCGGAGACGATCACGTCGTGCTTGGCGCGCTTCTCGGAGAGCTCGAACGGCTCGCCGTCGGCGGTGCGGGCGAGCAGGCCGGTGGAGGAGAGCAGCACCCGGCACGGATCGTCGGCGACCTCCAGCGGGACGGTCAGCGAGGCGGCCGGCGCGGCGCCGGCCTCCAGCAGGACGGTGCGCCGCTCGGTGCCGAACTGCTTGGCGACCGCGCCGAGTTCGCCGGAGACGACGCTGCGCAGCTTGCTGTCGGACTCCAGGATCTCGGTCAGGTCGGCGATCTCGGAGATCAGCTTGGCCTGCTCCTGCTCCAGCTCGACCCGGTCGAAGCGGGTGAGCCGGCGCAGCGGGGTGTCGAGGATGTACGCGGTCTGCGTCTCGGACAGCGAGAAGCGCTCCATCAGGCGCTCCTTGGCCTGGGCGGCGTTGTCGCTGGACCGGATGATCGCGATGACCTCGTCGATGTCGACCAGCGCGACCAGCAGGCCCTCGACCAGGTGCAGCCGCTCCTGGCGCTTGCGGCGGCGGAAGTCGCTGCGCCGGCGGACCACCTCGAAGCGGTGGTCGACGTAGACCTCCAGCAGCTCCTTGAGGCCGAGGGTGAGCGGCTGGCCGTCGACCAGCGCCACGTTGTTGATGCCGAAGGTCTCCTCCATCGGCGTCAGCTTGTAGAGCTGCTCCAGCAGGGCCTCGGGCACGAAGCCGTTCTTGACCTCGATGACCAGGCGCAGGCCGTGCTCGCGGTCGGTGAGGTCCTTGACGTCCGCGATGCCCTGGAGCTTCTTCGCGTTGACGAGGTCCTTGATCTTGGAGATGACCTTCTCCGGGCCGACGTTGTACGGCAGCTCGGTGACCACGATGCCCTTGCGGCGGGCGGTGACCGCCTCGACGGTCGTGGTGGCGCGGATCTTGAAGGTGCCGCGGCCGGACTCGTAGGCGTCCCGGATGCCGGAGAGGCCGACGATCCGTCCGCCGGTGGGCAGGTCCGGGCCGGGGACGAACCGCATGAGGGTGTCGAGGTCGGCGTTCGGGTGCTTGATCAGGTGGCGGGCGGCGGCGACGACCTCGGAGAGGTTGTGCGGCGGCATGTTGGTGGCCATGCCGACGGCGATCCCGGTGGCGCCGTTGACCAGCAGGTTGGGGAAGGCGGCCGGCAGCGCCAGCGGCTCCTGCTCGCTGCCGTCGTAGTTGGGGCCGAAGTCGACGGTCTCCTCGTGGATCGACTCGACCATGGCCATCGAGGCGGCGGTGAGCCGGGACTCGGTGTAGCGCATCGCGGCCGGCGGGTCGTCGTTTCCGAGCGAGCCGAAGTTGCCGTGGCCGTCGATCAGCGGCAGCCGCATCGAGAAGGGCTGGGCCATCCGGACGACCGAGTCGTAGATGGAGGCGTCGCCGTGCGGGTGCAGCCGGCCCATCACCTCGCCGACCAGGCGGGCGCACTTGACGTGGCCGCGCTCCGGGCGCAGGCCCATCTCGTTGGCCTGGTACAGGATGCGGCGGTGCACCGGCTTGAGGCCGTCCCGGGCGTCCGGGAGGGCCCGGGAGTAGATGACGGAGTAGGCGTACTCGAGGAACGAGCCCTGCATCTCGTCCACGACGTCGACGTCGAGGATGCGCTCCTCGAAGTCTCCGGGGGGCGGGGTCTGCGAACTGCGGCGGGCCATCGCGGCGGGGCTCCCTTACGTCTCGCTTGCGTCTCGTCCACGTCTCGTCGGCGCGGTTTCGCCGGGGCTGTCGGCGGTTCTGTCAACAGGGCTCGGCGCCCCCATTGTGGACCCTCCCGCCGACAGTCCCGCCCAGCGCCCCTCTTCCGCCCCTGGCGAACGCCCCGTCCGCGCGGACACATCCGCGCGGTCCGCGCGTTGCACCACAATGGGGGACGCCACACGAACCCCGACTTCGACGACGGGAAGGACCCGAGCGCATGGCCAACCCGGCCCCCGCCTCCCAGCGAGGCATCGCCATCACCGAGCACCGCCTGGCCAATGGCCTGCGCGTCGTCCTCTCCGAGGACCACCTGACCCCGGTGGCCGCGGTCTGCCTCTGGTACGACGTCGGCTCCCGGCACGAGGTGAAGGGCCGCACCGGGCTGGCCCACCTGTTCGAGCACCTGATGTTCCAGGGCTCCGCCAACGTCTCCAACAACGGGCACTTCGAGCTGGTCCAGGGCGCGGGCGGTTCGCTCAACGGCACCACCAGCTTCGAGCGCACCAACTACTTCGAGACCATGCCGGCCCACCAGTTGGAGCTCGCGCTCTGGCTGGAGGCGGACCGGATGGGCTCGCTGCTGGCGGCCCTCGACGAGGCGTCGATGGAGAACCAGCGCGACGTGGTGAAGAACGAGCGCCGCCAGCGGTACGACAACGTGCCCTACGGCACCGCGTTCGAGAAGCTGACCGCGCTGTCCTTCCCGGACGGCCACCCCTACCACCACACCCCGATCGGCTCGATGGCCGACCTGGACGCGGCCACCCTGGAGGACGCCCGGGCGTTCTTCCGCACCTACTACGCGCCGAACAACGCGGTGCTCTCGGTGGTCGGCGACATCGACCCCGAGCAGGCCATCGCCTGGGTGGAGAAGTACTTCGGCAGCATCCCGGCGCACGACGGCAAGCAGCCGCCGCGCGACGGCGGCCTGCCGGAGACCGTCGGCCGCGAGCTGCGCGAGCTGATCCGCGAGGACGTGCCGTCCCGCGCGCTGATGGCGGCCTACCGGCTGCCGCACGACGGCACCCGCGAGGCGGACGCCGCCGACCTGGCGCTGACCATCCTCGGCAGCGGCGAGTCGAGCCGGCTGTACAACCGGCTGGTCCGCCGGGACCGCACCGCCGTCGCGGCCGGCTTCGGCCTGCTGCGGCTGTCCGGTGCGCCGAGCCTGGGCTGGCTGGACGTCAAGACCTCGGGCGACGCCACCGTCGAGCAGATCGAGACGGCCGTCGACGAGGAGCTGGCCCGCTTCGCGGCCGAGGGGCCGACCGCGGCCGAGCTGGAGCGCGCCCAGGCGCAGATCGAGCGCGAGTGGCTGGACCGGCTCACCACGGTGGCCGGCCGCGCCGACGAACTCTGCCGCTTCGCCGTGCTGTTCGGCGACCCGAAGCTGCTGAACGACGCCCTGCCCAAGGTCCTCGACGTCACCGCCGAGGAGGTGCGGGAGATCGCCGCCGCACGGCTGCACCCGCAGAACCGGGCGGTGCTGGTGTACGAGCCGACCCCGGCCGAGGACACCGCCGACGACACCGCTGCCACCGCCGAGACCGACGAGGAGGGCGCCGCCGTATGAGCACCGAGTACGTCCCCGCCATGACCTTCCACCCGCAGCCCCAGCCCGGCACCCCCAGCCCGTGGGCGTTCCCGGCGCCGGAGCGCGCCGCGCTGGGCAACGGCATCACCGTGCTGCACTGCCACCGCCCCGGCCAGCAGCTGGTGGCCGTCGACGTGCTGCTCGACGCGCCGCTCGCGGCCGAGCCGGAGGGCGTGGACGGCGTCGCCTCGATCCTGGCGCGGGCGTTCAGCGAGGGCACCGACACGCTGACCGCCGAGGAGTTCGCGGCCGAGCTGGAGCGGGCCGGCGCGACCCTGGACGCGCACGCGGACCACCCGTGCATCCGGGTCTCGCTGGAGGTCCCGGCCTCCCGGCTGGCCCGCGGCCTGGACCTGCTGGCCGCCGCGCTGGGCAGCCCGGCGCTGCCGGAGGACGAGATCGAGCGGCTGGTCGCCAACCGGCTGGACGAGATCGTGCACGAGCAGGCCAACCCGGCCCGGCGGGCCGCCAAGGCGCTGTACGCCGAGCTGTTCGACGGTGCCGACCGGCTGTCCCGGCCGCGGGCCGGCACCGCCGAGACGGTCAAGACGATCGACCGGGCCGCCGTCCGGGCGTTCTACGAGGCGCACGTGCGGCCCGCCACCACCACCGTGGTCGTCGTCGGCGACCTCACCGGCACCGACCTGCCGGCCCTGCTGGAGTCCACCCTGGGCGCCTGGAAGGGCTCCCCGGCCGAGCCGAGCGCGCACGCGCCGGTGACCGCCGACGACACCGGCCGGGTGATCATCGTGGACCGGCCCGGCTCGGTGCAGACCCAGCTGCTGATCGGCCGGATCGGTCCGGACCGGCACGACCCGGCCTGGGCCGCGCAGATCCTCGGCACCTACTGCCTGGGCGGCACCCTCACCTCCCGGCTGGACCGGGTGCTGCGCGAGGAGAAGGGCTACACCTACGGCGTGCGGGCCTTCGCCCAGCCGCTGCGCTCGGCCGCCGACGGCAGCGGGCGCTCCCTGCTGGCGATCAGCGGCTCGGTGGACACCGCCTCCACCGCCCCGGCGCTGGCCGACACCTGGACCATCCTGCGCACGCTGGCCGCCGAGGGGCTCACCGACGCGGAGCGCGCCGAGGCGGTGCAGTTCCTGGTCGGCGTGGCACCGCTGAAGTACGAGACGGCGGGCTCGGTGGCCGGCACCCTGGCCGACCAGGTCGAGCAGCACCTGGCCGACGACTTCCAGGCGGAGGTCTACCGGCAGCTGACCGAGCTGCCGACCGCCGCCGCCACCGAGGCCGTGGTCAAGGCCTTCCCGCCGGACCGGCTGGTCACCGTCCTGGTCGGCGACGCCTCGGCGTTCGCGGACCAGGTGCGGGAGCTGGGCATCGGTGAGGTCACCGTGATCGGCGCCTGACCCGGTACGGGCGGCCAGGGGCCCGGTGGAGCGTTCCGACGCTCCGCCGGGCCCTTCGCCGTCGTGCGCCGTCGTGGCGTTAATCCCCTTGCACGGGACGCGCGGTGCGTGGGTAGATATCCCCCGGCAACCGGTGCACACACGGAGAGGAGGCGGTCACCATGCGGGTCGAGCCATTCCAGCGGCGCTCCCCGAGACTGTCCTCCCGATGCCCCTTGGCCGCCTGAGCGCCGCCAACCCCTGACATCCCCGCGTCGCGCCGGGTCTCTCTTCGCGCGGCATCCTCCCGTGGCGGCTCCCCGCCTAGGCTTGAACCATCCGACCTTGGAGGTCGTTGAACCATGTCGTACACCGAGGTACCCGGCGTCCGGGTTCCGATCCGGATGTGGACCGACCCGGCCACCGTCGAGGGCCAGGCGATGCAGCAGCTGCGCAACATCAGCTCGCTGCCCTGGCTGCACGGGCTCGCCGTGATGCCCGACGTCCACCTGGGCAAGGGCGCGACGGTGGGTTCGGTGATCGCGATGCGCGGTGCCGTCTGCCCGGCGGCGGTCGGCGTGGACATCGGCTGCGGGATGAGCGCGGTGAAGACCTCGCTCACCGCGCAGGACCTGCCGGACGACCTGTCGCGGCTGCGCTCGCGGATCGAGCAGGCCATCCCGGTCGGCCGCGGCCTGCACGGCGAGCCGGTCGACCCGGGCCGGCTGCACGGCGTCCCGACCGGCGGCTGGGACGACTTCTGGCAGCGCTTCGACGCGGTCGCGCCCGAGGTGAAGTGGCGCCGGGAGCGGGCGGCCCAGCAGATGGCGACGCTCGGCGGCGGCAACCACTTCATCGAGGTGTGCGTCGACGACACCGGCGCGGTCTGGCTGATGCTGCACTCCGGCTCGCGCAACATCGGCAAGGAGCTGGCGGAGCACCACATGGGCGTGGCCCAGTCGCTGCCGCACAACCAGGGGCTGATCGACCGTGACCTCGCGGTGTTCGTGGCGGACACCCCGCAGATGGCCGCGTACCGGCAGGACCTCTTCTGGGCGCAGGAGTACGCCAAGCGCAACCGGGCGCTGATGATGGCGCTGTTCCAGGACGTGGTCCGGCGGGAGTTCCCGCGGGCGAAGGTCGCCTTCGACGAGGTGATCAGCTGCCACCACAACTACGTGTCGGAGGAGCGCTACGACGGCGTCGACCTGCTGGTCACCCGCAAGGGTGCGATCCGGGCCGGGGGCGGCGACTACGGGATCATCCCGGGCTCGATGGGCACCGGCTCGTACATCGTCCGCGGGCTGGGCAACGAGGCGTCGTTCAACTCGGCCTCGCACGGGGCCGGGCGGAAGATGAGCCGCAACGCCGCGAAGAAGCGGTTCACCACGCAGGACCTGGCCGAGCAGACCAAGGGCGTGGAGTGCCGCAAGGACGCGGGGGTGGTGGACGAGATCCCCGGCGCGTACAAGCCGATCGAGAAGGTGATCGAGCAGCAGCGGGATCTGGTCGAGGTCGTGGCGCACCTGAAGCAGGTGGTGTGCGTCAAGGGCTGAGGCCCGGTTCCCCGCGGTGAAGCCCCCGGCCGTCCGGCCGGGGGCTTCGGCGTGCCGCCGGTGCGCCGTCCGTGTGCCGTCGAGGTGTTCCCGGTCCGCCGCCGGGCGCGCTCAGACCCCGTCGCGCTTCGGGTTGAGCCGCCGGTAGCCGGGGTGCACCCCGGCGGTGAGGTGCTGGGCCTCGGCGATGCGGCGCAGCAGCTCCGCCAGGGCGATACGTTCCTGCGGATCCAGGCCCGAGCAGATGGCCTCCTCGTGGGCGAGCGCCGCCTCGGCCAGCCCGCGCATCGCCTCCTCGCCCTTGGGCGCGAGGTAGAGGTCCTGGAACCGGCGGTCCTTGGGGTTGCGCCGGCGCTCGACCAGACCGCGCGCCTCGATGGCGTCGACGAAGGCCACGAACCGGCTGGGGGACATGCCGAGCCGCCGGGCGAGCTCCTGCTGGTGCTGGCCGGGGGACAGCGCGACCGACCGGAGCAGACCGGCCTGGGCCGGGGTGAGGTCCAGCTCGGCGACCCGCCGGGCGAAGGCCTGGGCGGCGTGTTCGCCCAACTGGGAGAGGAGAAAGGCGACCTGGGCTCCCTGCGGGCCCGTGTGCGGGATCGGGGCGGGGTCGGGAGATTCGGTCATGAAAACACGATAGCAGTGGACAATGATGTCCCGGGGTGAACTATTCTGGTTTTGGAACTACCGGCGCCGGTGCCGATCCGTTCGATGCCGCGTCGGGCCCCAACGACCCGTTCTCGACTGGAGCGCCCCCCATGACCACGACATCAGCGGTGCCGGCCGCCTCCGCCCGGCGTTCGCAGTCAGGACCGCCCTTGCTGCTGCCGGCCGTGGCGTTCGCGGCACTGATGGTGGTGTCCATCGTGCTGGCCCGGCAGACCCCGCTGCCCACCGATTCGGCGGCCGACACGCTCGCCTACTACAAGGACCACGCGACCGCCGCGAAGGTCTCCGGGACGCTGCAGTTCGGCGCCTCGCTCCCGCTGGCGGTCTGGGCCGCCATCGTCTACCAGCGGCTGCGCCGGCTCGGTGTGGTCGCGCCCGGCCCCGGCATCGCGCTGGTCTCCGGGGTGCTCGCCGCGGCGTCGATGGCGCTGTGCGGGCTCACCGTCTGGGCCGCCTCCCGGGCCGGTGACCTCGGCGACGCGCCGCTGGCCCGTTCGCTGGCGGACCTGACCTTCGCCTCCGGCGGCCCCGGGCACGTCGTCCCGTTCGCCGTGATGCTGGCCGGTGTGGCGGTGCCGATGCTGCTGCTCGGCTTCGGGCCGAAGGGCTTCGCCTGGGCCGGTCTGGTGCTCGCCGGGATCGGCGTGCTCGGCACCCTCGCGCTGCTCTCGACCAGCCTGGGCTTCTTCCTGCCGATCGCCCGCTTCGGCGGTCTGATCTGGCTGATCGCGGCCAGCGTGATCCTGCCGAAGCAGCGTCTGCCGCGCCGCACCGCCGCCTACGAGGCGGAGGCGGAGACGGCCTGAAACGGTCCGGGTCGGCCCGGGCCGGTGCGAACCGGTCCGGGCCGGCCGGGATGACTGCTCCGGTGCGGTGACGGCCCGGACCCCCCGTTGGTGGTGCTCCGGGGGTGGGGCCGCCCGGGCCGGGGGAGGGCGACGGGTCGCGGCGCCGGGAGGCGCGGCGGACCGGTCGCGACCGAGCGGGCCGCTGGGCTCGTGAGGAAAAGGGAAGGCGGCGCGGCGGTGTCCTGGGGAGGAAGGCCGCCGCGCCGCCGGCCGTCGTGCGGCGGGTGGTGCGTCCGAGCGCGGGTGTGAGTGCGGGTGTGAGTGCGGGCGCGCGGGAGGGGCGAGGGGCCCCGGTGCGCGCGGGGAGGTGCCCTGCCGTCAGGCCGCCGCGAGGCGGCGGTCGAGAACGGCGAGAATCAGCTCCTCGATCCGGCGGGCCACCGCGGCGCTGTCGCCCTCCGGGCCGGCCAGCAGATCGAAGCTCTCGAAGCTGGTCAGCATGAAGAGCAGCTCCACCAGCTCGTCGAGCTCGGCCTCGCCGAGCTCGGCGTCGCGGTCGGCGAGCAGCCGGCCGAGCACCACCTGGAGGCCGCCGCGCCGCCGCTCGCCGCGGCTCTGCAGCGCGGTGTCGAGCTCCGGGTCGAGGATGCCCAGGCCGCGCAGTCGCCGCAGCGCGACCCGGCCGGAGGCGTAGAAGCCGGTGAGCACGTCGAGGATGGCGGTGAGCGCCTCCCGGCCGCTGGGCGCCATGAACGCTGCGGGCATCCTGGCCATTCCGCCGCGTTGGGCCAGGTCGTCGAAGAGCGCCTCCAGGAGGCCGGTCTTCGAGTCGAACTGGTAGTAGACGGTCATCCGCGCCACTCCGGCGGTCTTGGCGACGGCGTCCATGCTGAACGAGGCCGGGCCCTTCTCCCCGGTGAGCAGCTCGCAGGCCGCCTCCAGAATGCGGGTGCGGGTCTGTTCGGCGGCTACCTGGCGTTGGCCGGCTCGGTACTGGCGTGGGCTCATGGGCTGTTGACGTCTCCTGAGGCGGGTGCTATGACATTCATTGTACACTCAGTCTATATAAAAATACGGGGGCAGGGAACGGTCCGGCACGGACCGTCTCCCGGACCCGCCCCCGCGGAGGACCGGCGCCACTCCCACCAACGACATCTCTCCACGCGGAGGCCACGATGAGGTATCGCCATGTGAGTGTGCCGAGGATCGGCGGAGCCGAGGTCCTGAGGCTGTCCAGTGACGAGCTCCCGGCACCGACCGTCGGTCAGGTCAGGGTCCGGGTGCTCGCCGCCGGCGTCTCCTACGGTGACATTCTGCTCCGTGCCGGCGTCATCCCCGGCGGGCCCAAGCGCCCCTTCACTCCCGGATACGACCTGGTGGGGGTGGTGGACCAGGTCGGACCGGGCACCCGGGCCCCCGAACCGGGCCGGCGGGTGGTCGCGCTGGTGCGCAGCGGCGGCTACGCGGAGTACGCGATCGTCGCCGCCAACCGCCTGGTCACGCTGCCCGACGGGGTCGACCCGGTCGAGGCCTCGGCGCTCGCCCTCAACTACTTCATCGCCCAGCAGATGCTGCACCGGGTGGCCGAGGTCCGGCCCGGCGGGACGGTGCTGGTGCACAGCGTGTCCGGTGGCGTCGGCACCGCCTTCCTGGAGCTGGCCGGGCTCGCCGGGGTCACCGTGTACGGCACCTGCTCCGCCGCCCGGGCCGAGCAGGTGCGCGCGCTCGGCGGGCGTCCGATCGACCGCGCCGAGGACTTCCTGCGGGTGGTGCGCGGACTGCCGGGCGGCGCGGTGGACGCGGTCTTCGACCCGGTCGGCGGCCGGCACTTCATGCGCTCGTACCAGGCGGTGCGGCGCGGCGGCGTGATGGTCGGCTTCGGCCAGAACGCCGCGCTGCGCGGGACCGACCGGCGGGACCTGCTGACCGGCGCCCAGGGGTTCCTGGGCGGCATCGTGCTGCCGAAGCTGATCCCGGACGGGAAGCGGACCCTGTTCTACAACGCCTGGAGCCTGGAGAAGTCCCACCCGGCCGCGTACCAGCAGGACCTCGCGACCGTGCTGGAGCTGCTGCAGAAGGGCCTGGTCAGCCCGCGGGTGGGCCGCACCATGCCGCTGGACGAGGCGGCGGACGCGCACCGCGCGATGGAGAGCGCGGCCGTCACCGGGAAGATCGTGCTGGTCCCGGCCACCGCCTAGCCGGTCGCGACCCGGCGCGCGCCACCGGCCAGGGGGCGCGCGCCGGCCGCCGCGCTTCCGTCCCCGGGGCAGGGCCCCGTGACCGGGGACGGGGCAGGAAAGGTTCCCAGCGTGTTGGGGATTCCCGACCCATGACGGTGGGACGGCCGGTCCGCAGGATGGCCGTAGCACCGCTTCCCCCCGCTGCCGTCCCGCCGGAGGCCCTCCGATGCGAACCGCCCTGCACCGTGCCCACCACCGTCTCCTGCTGCGCCGGTGGGCGCGGCGGACCGGCCGCTACCTGGCGGACGGGCTGATCTGGCTCGGACTGGCGATGGGGGCGCTCACCTCGCCCTCCGCCCTGCCGGGGGCGCGGAAGCCGGAGGACGTGCTGCCGCCGCCGGGGGTGCCCGAGTGGCATCCGGAACGGACCGGGTCGTCTCCCGCGCCGCTGACCAGGCGCGAGGAGGAGCTGTGGGCGCTCCTGCTGGAGCGCTGACCGGCGCCGCGGGCCCGCCGGCTCAGTTGCCGAGGCCTGCGCGCCGGGCCCGGACGGCCGCCTCGGCACGGTCCGCGACCTGGAGCTTGCTGAAGATCCGGGAGAGGTAGTTGCGCACCGTCTTCATCGAGAGGCCGAACTCATTGGCGATGTAGGCGTTGTTGCGGCCGTCCGCGAGCATGGTGAGCACCGCCATCTCCCGGGGGGTGAGGTCGGGGAACGGCTCGCGCTCGGGGGCCGGCCGGCGGACCTGCGCCAGCAGGTGCGCGGCGGCCTCCGGCCCGAACAGCGCCCCGCCCTGGCTGACCGCGGTGATCGCCCGGCGGACGTCGTCCAGTCCGGCGCCCTTGACCAGGTAGCCGCGGGCGCCGGCCCGGACGGCCGCGACGATGGAGTCGTCGTTGTCGTCCGCGGTCAGCATCACCACCGCGACCCGGGGGTGGCGGGCGAGCAGGGTCCGGGTCGCCTCGATGCCGTCGGTGCCGGGCATGCCGATGTCCATCAGCACGACATCGGGTGCGAGCCGCTCGACGGCGGAGAGCACGTCCGCCCCGCTGGACGCTTCGCCGACCACCGTCAGGGAGTCGATCCGGTCCAGGAGTTGGCGTAAACCCGCCCGAAACAGCTCGTGATCGTCGACGACGAGGATACGGAGGTTTCGGGGCACGACCGGGTCCATGGGGGCTCCTTGGGGAGGGTGAGGGAACGCGTGGGACGCGCGGGAGGCCGGGGGCGGGCGCGGGTCGGTCGGGCACGGACTCCGCGACGGCCCCGGGGCGGGGAGGGAGGCCGGGAGCGGGTCAGTCGAGCAGGGTGGCGCCGTCGACCAGTGCCGATTGCGGCAGTCGGATCCGGACCGCGGTGCCGTGCGGGGTCCGGGCCGAAACCGAGAAAACACCGCCGAGTTCCTTGGTGCGGACGCACATCGACGGAAGGCCGATTCCGCGGTCGGCGTCCACGGAAATGCCGATCCCGTCGTCCTCGATCGACAGGTCGAGGCCGCTTCTGCCGACCGAGGCGGAGATCCGGCAGAGGGACGCCCGCGCGTGCCGGGCGACATTGGCGACGGCCTCGCCGGAGATTTTCTTCAATTCGGTCTGGACGTCGGCCGGGAAATCGTCCAGGACGGTCGGCAGCTCCGTGACGAACCGCAGACTGCCGGCCCCGGCCTCCTCGAAGGCGCGGACCTGCCGGTCCAGGAACTGGCGCAGTGTTCCGGCGGACTCGACGGTCCGGGGCTCGGAGCGGTCGAGGTCCCGGATCACCTGGCGGACGTCGGCGATGGCGGTGCTGACGTCCTCCCGGGCCTGGGCCAGCAGGGCCGGTGCCAGCTCGGCGTCGCCGTTCAGGTTGAGGCCGGCCAGTTCCATCCGCATGTGCAGGGCGGCCAGCCGGGGAGCCAGTGAGTCGTGCAACTCCCGCCGGAGTCGGCGGCGTTCGTCGAGTCGGGCGGCGGCGTCCGGACAGCCGGACTCCGCATCGGCGGCCGCGAGCGCGGCCGTGGCGGAAGCCGGGCGGCGTGGCTGGGCAGGCGGCAGGCCGGCCGCGCCGAGGCCGGTGACCAGTCCGAGCAGGGTGCTCACCAGCCGGCCGATCCGGTCGGAGGTGTTCCGTTCGCCGCGTGTGATGAGTGCTGCCGCGTCACCCATGGCCAGGTTGGTCGGTCTTCGGTCGCCCCTGCCGGAGGGTTTGAGTATCTGGTCCAGCATGGTTCCTGAGATCCCCCCGTCGCTCGCGTTTGACCCACTGTGCACGGGCGTTTCCTGGCGCGGGGAAATGGAATTTCTCGGGCATGTCCGAAAATCGGCACGGCGGACCCTTCGCTATCGGTCCGTCGTACGTTTCAATGCCGTGATCCCAATCCACCCGGGACAAGACCTTAGGCGCGCCATTGCGCGGGGCGCAAGGGTGGGCGAGTCGGGCGGGGGAGGGGGCGGTGACGGATTCGGACACTTGGTTGCACCCATGTGAGTGAGCACTTACCCTCATGGAGTCGGGCCACAGCACGACCGGCGAACGAGGCGCGCGGCGCCCCGCCGGCGTCCCCCGGAGAGCCGAGGAGGCGACCCCATGGGCACATCCCGCACCACCGATCTGACGCTCGATCAGATCGCCGAGATCTACCGGACGATGAGTGTGATCCGGGCCTTCGAGGACCGCCTGCACGGCCTGGCGAAGAGCCTCCCCGGCGCGGTCCACCTCTACAGCGGGCAGGAGGCCGTCGCCGCCGGCGTGTGCGCGGCCCTCGCCCCCGACGACTACCTCGCCAGCACCCACCGCGGCCACGGCCACGCCATCGCCAAGGGCTGCGACGTCGAGGCGATGATGAAGGAGCTGCACGGCCGGCCCGACGGGATCTGCGGTGGCAAGGGCGGCTCGATGCACATCGCGGACTTCGACCGCGGCATGCTCGGCGCCAACGGCCTGGCCGGCGGCGGCGTCCCGCTCGCCTGCGGCGCGGCACTGACGGCACGCCAGCAGGGCACCGGGCAGGTCGCGGTGGCCTTCACCGGCGACGGCGGCGCCAACCAGGGGGCCGTGCTGGAGAGCCTGGTGCTCGCCCGGATGCTCGACCTGCCGGTGATCTTCGCCGTCGAGAACAACGGCTACGCCCAGGCGACCCCCGCCGACCGGCACTTCTCCGGCACCGACATGGCCCAGCGCGCGGCCGGCTTCGGGATCCCCGGCGAGGTGGTCGACGGCTACGACGTGCTCGCCGTGCACGCCGCCACCACCGAGGCCGTGCGCCGCGCCCGGGCCGGCGAGGGCCCGACCGTGCTGGAGTTCCGGGCCGAGCGCTTCCACGGCCACATGGAGCTGTGGGACGACCAGTCCTACCGCCCGGGCGCCGACCCGGAGCGGCTGCGCACCGAGTCCGACCCGCTGCTGTTGCTCCGCTCGCGGATCGCCGACGGCACCGTGGCCGGACCCGCCGCCTTCGAGCTCGATCGGCTCGACCGGGACGCCACCGCGCTCGTCGAGGCCGCCGTCGTGGCCGCCGCCGAGCCCTTCACGGCCGACCCGCGCAGCCTGCTCGACCACGTCTACACCCGCTGACCGCACCGGAGGAGGGATCCACGTGCGCACCATCACGTACCAGCAGGCGATCGGCGAGGCGCTGACCCAGCAGATGCGCTTCGACCGCTCGGTGGTCCTCATGGGCGAGGACAGCACCAACGCCTGGGGCCCGACCAAGGGCCTGCACCTCGAATTCCCGGACCGCGTGCTCGACATGCCGATCACCGAGGCCGCCTTCGTCGGCGCCGCGGTCGGCGCCGCCGCGACCGGCCTGCGCCCGGTGGTCGACCTGCTCTTCGTCGACTTCGCCACCGTCTGCTTCGACCAGATCGCCAACCAGGCGGCCAAGTTGCGCTACATGGCCGGCGGCCGGATCTCGGTCCCGCTGGTGCTGCGCGCGATGTGGGGCACCGGCCTGCGCCGCGGTGCCCAGCACTCGCAGGCGCTGCACCCGCTCTTCGTGCACCTGCCCGGCCTCAAGGTGGTCGCGCCGTCCAACCCGTACGACGCCAAGGGGCTGATGGCGCAGGCGCTGGTGGACGACGACCCGGTGCTGTTCCTGGAGCACAAGATGCTCTACTTCGTGCCCGGCGGCGTCCCCGAGGAGCCCTACGCGATCCCGTTCGGCTCGGCCAAGGTGGTCCGGCCGGGGACGGACTGCACGGTGGTCGCGATCGGCCGGATGGTCTCGGTCGCGCTCGCCGCCGCCGAGCAGCTCGCCGCCGAGGGCGTGCAGATCGAGGTGATCGACCCGCGGACGCTGTCCCCGCTGGACACCTCGACCATCTACGGCAGCGTGGAGCGCACCGGGCGGCTGGTCGTGGTCGACGAGGCCCACCCCCGCTGCAGCCTGGCCACCGACATCGCCGCGCAGGTCGCGCAGGACCGCTTCTCCGCGCTGCGCGGGCCGATCAGGATGGTCACCGGGCCGCACGCGCCGGTGCCGTTCAGCCCCGAGCTGGAGGACGCCTTCGCCCCCGGGCCGGACCAGGTGGCGGCCGCCGTGCGGGCCACCGGGTCGGTGCGGAGCGCGGCCTGAGCGCCGTACCGCCCCCGCACTGCCGCACTGCCGCAACGCCGTACCGCCGTACCGCCGCAACGACGATCCATCAGTTTCCGTACCGCTGTGCTGCCGGGCCCGGGTCCGGGCCCGCCGACCGAGGAGGAACCGAGTGACGTCCCAACCGTTCGTGAAGCAGCCCGACGAGGGCCGCGCCATCTGGCACGTGGGCGCGCTGCTCAAGTTCAAGGCGACCGGCGCCGAGACCAACGGGCAGTTCTGGCTCGCCGAGCAGCTGTCCCCGGCGGGCTACGCCTCGCCGGTCCACCTGCACACCCGCGAGGACGAGTTCTTCATCGTCCAGGAGGGTGAGATGGTGCTGCGGATCGGCGACGACGAGCACAAGGTCGGTCCGGGCGCGACGGTCTTCGCGCCGCGCGGCATCGCCCACCAGTACCGGGTGGAGACCGAGGGGACCAGGTTCCTGGTGCTGGGCACCCCGGCCGGGTTCGAGGAGTGGTTCTTCCAGACCGGCGAGCCGGCCACCAGCCTGGAGCTGCCGCCGCCGCTGCAGGGCCCGCCGGACTTCGCCCGGCTGCTCGGCGCGCTGGAGCCGCTCGGCGTGCAGCTGGTCGGGCCGCCGCCCGGGCCGGGCGGGCCCGCCGGGCCGCCGCGCTGACCGGTGCCGCCGCTTCCTTCGCCGGCCCCGTCGCCCTTCGTGGGCGGTGGGGCCGGCGTACTGGTCGAAACCTGTGAGCGGGCACTCACCTGCACGCTATCCTTCGGGTACCCCTCCGCAGCCGCGGACCGGTTCGCAACCGGCCGCCCCGTTCCCTCGGAGCCTTCATGAGTATGCGCGAGCAGATCGTCGACGCCGCCGAGCGGGTGATCCGGGACCTCGGCCTGGCCCGCTGCACCACCAAGGAGATCGCCGAGGTGGCGGGCTGTTCCGAGGGCACCATCTACCGGCACTTCCGCAGCAAGGAGGACGTCTTCCTGGCCGTCCTCGCCGAGCGGCTGCCCGGCCTGCTGCCGGTGCTGCGGGCGCTGCCGGAGGAGGTCACCAGCGAGGGCGAGGTCCGGGCGGCCCTGCAGCAGGTGGCCGAGGAGGCGCTCGCCTTCTACCGGGAGTCGATGCCGATGCTGCTGTCGGTCTTCGCCGAACCCAAGCTGCTCGACCGCCACCGGGAGTGGATGCAGGCCAACAACGCGGGGCCGCACCGGGCCTCCGAGCTGCTGGCCGACTACCTGCGGCGGGCCCAGCGGGCCGATCTGGTCAGCCGGGACGCCGACCCGGTGGCGGCGGCCCAGCTCCTGCTCGGCGCCTGCTACCTGGCCGCCTACGGGGGCGTGTTCGCCAGCCCGGCCGGCGGTTCGGAGGCGCTGCGCGAGGCCGAGGCCTTCGTCCGCCAGCTCTGGCGTACGCTCGCCCCGGCCGACCGCCCCGCGGCGCCCGCGAAGGGCCGTGGCAAGTCCCGCTGAGGCGGTGAACCGAAGACCGCCCGCCGCCCGGTGAGCAGTACCGGGCGGCGGGCTCTTCGCCTTCCGGGGACGGCGGCGGCGGGAACGGCGCAGGGGCGGACGGCTGGATGCCGTCCGCCCCTGCCCGTCGTACCGCGGTTCAGCCCTGGAGCCCCAGGACCTGGGCCGCCGCCGTGACCTGGCCGAGGTCACCGGCGCACGGCATCAGCAGCAGCTCGTCGCAGCCCGCCTCGGCGTACTTGCCGACGATCCCGCGCAGCTTGCCGGGGTTGTCGGCCGCACCGCGCAGGATGTGGTCGACGAACGGCCCGGCGTCCCGGTAGTAGGACCGCAGATAGCCCTCGGTGTGCTTGCCGGCGTCCTCGCCGAGCGCGAAGTACGCCAGCGCCACCAGCCGCGGCGCCCCGGTCCGCCCCTCGGCGGCCCACTGCTCGCGCAGCGCCTGGGCGCCCTGGGCGAACATCACCGGTCCGGTGCCGCCGCCGATCCAGCCGTCGGCCAGCCGGGCCGCCCGCCGCAGCGCGGCCGGCGAGTGCCCGCCCAGGATCAGCTCCGGTCCGTCCGGCCGGACCGGGGCCGGACCGACCGCCGGCTCGCGGCCGGACTGCGCGTCGGCCCAGTGCCGGCGCAGCTGGGCCACCTGGGTGCCGGTCCGGGCGCCGCGGCCGGTCTTCTCGACCTGCCCGACCTCGAAGTCGTCCTGGCGCGAGCCGACCGCCAGGCCGAGGGTCAGCCGCCCGCCGGAGAGCCGGTCCACGGTGGCCGCCTGCTTGGCCAGCAGCGCGGTGTTGGCGCGCAGCGGCGAGATGAGGATGCTGGTCGCCAGACCGATCCGCTCGGTCACCGCGGCGGCCGCGGCCAGCGTGGTGAGCGGCTCCCAACTGGTGTGCACCAGGCGGTCGATGGTGCCGAGGGTGGAGAACCCGGCTTCCTCGGCGAGCCGGGCCCAGGCGACCACGTCGGCGCCGGCCGCGCCGGCCAGCGAGGTCGGCAGTCCGATTCCGACCTTCATCTCACTCACCCTCGATCGGCTGGTCGTGGCGGCGGGAGAGCACGTTCTCCATCGAGGCCAGCCGGAAGAAGGCCTGCGCGCCCTCCCGGCTGGTCATGTCGCGGGGAACGGCGAGGTGCTTCTCCAGCTCCCGCTCGAACTCGCGGACGGCGGGCTGCTGGCTCATGTGCGCGGCCACCAGCGGCAGCGGGCCCTCGATCTCGATCACCCGGACGGCCAGTTCCCGGCCCACGAAGGCCTGGGTGCCGAGGAGCTTGCCGACGACGGTGCCGTCGGGCGCCTTGACGTCGAAGTCCGGGCGGCCGCTCTTGCGGAAGAGGTCCTTGACGATGTCCTCGCTGCCCGGCAGCAGCGGGTAGTACAGCGCGTGCCACGTGCTCATGGATCGTCTCCTGACGGTTCGGGGCCGGGCTCGGCCCGTCGGTGGGTGGGAAGGCGCGGGGGTCACTGGCTGGCGGTGACGCCGCCGTCCACGTACAGCACCTGGCCGGTGACGAAGCCGGCCCGCGGCGAGGCGAGGAAGGTGACGGCGTCCGCCACCTCGTGCAGTTCGGCGGTGCGGCCGAGCGGGATCCGGCCGAGCACCATCCGCATGAACTCCGGGTTGCCGGCGTTCTCCTGGACGAAGTCGGTGCGCACGAAGCCGGGGGCGACGGCGTTCACCGCGATCCCGTGCCGGCCCCATTCGGCGGCCAGCTGCTTGACCAGCAGGTCCAGGCCGGCCTTGCTGGCACCGTAGGCGCTGAAGCCGCGCCGGGCGCCGAACTTGCCGCGCACCGAGGAGAGGTGGACGATCCGGCCGCCGCCGGCCGCGATCATCGCCCGGCCGACCGACTGGGAGAGCCAGAAGGCGCCCAGCAGGTTGGTGTCGACGATGGTGCGCCAGTCCTCCTCGGAGATGGTCTCGGCGCCGACGGTGACCAGCGCGCTGGCGCAGTTCACCAGGACGTCGACGCCGCCCCAGTCGGCCGTCACCGCGTCCACCAGCCGGTCGACGTCGGCGCGGTCGGCGACGTCCACGGCGTGCGGGGCGACCGTGCCGCCGCGGGCGGCCAGCGGGTTCAGCCGTTCGGCGGCCTCCTCGGCCTTCTTCAGCGAGCGGCCGGCGACGGCGACCTTGGCGCCCCGGGCGGCGAGGTCCGCCGCCACGGCCGCGCCGATGCTGCCGTAGCCGCCGACCAGCAGGACCCGGCAGCCGAGGAACTCCCGTTCGGCGGGGACGCGTTCGGGCGCGGGCCGGGGCGGTGCGGCGGCGCCGGGCGGGCCGCCGATCCCCGGGGGCGGGCCGCCGACGCCCGGGGGTGGTCCGCCGAAGCCCTGGGGCGGGCCGGGCGGTTGGGTCGGTGCGGCTGCCGTCATGGCAGCACCTCCCTGTCGCGTGTCGGTGAATGCGGATGCTCTGACGGAGCGTCAGACGTGCTCAGGCCGCGGCGGTCGAGCCCGGCAGGCCGAACAGCTCGGCGGCGTTGTCGTGCCGGATCCGCGCGACGGTGGCGGCGTCCAGGCCGAGGCCGCCCAGCCGGGCCAGCGAGGCGTCCAGCGGCGCGCTCATCGGCGGGGAGTCGGTGCCGAACATGACGTTGCCGGCCCCGAAGGCGTCGACGGCGGCGGCCACGGCCCGCAGGCTCGGGGTCGCGGTGTCGACGTACACCCGGCGCAGCGCCTCGGCGAGCGGCGGTACGGCGGGTCCGCCCGGCCCGGCCGTCCCAGGTCCGCCGGGACCGCCGGGGCCGCTCGCTCCGGGCCCGCCGACCCCCGGCGGCGGCCCGCCGGGAGCGCCGCCCGGGCCGCCCCCGGGAGCACCGCCCGGCCGTCCGAAGGTGACCGGCATCCGCCGGGCCAGCTCCAGCCGCTCCAGCAGCAGCGGCAGCCCGCCGCCGCAGACCGGGGCGACGATCCGCAGCTCCGGGTACTTCTCCAGCCAGCCGGCGAACAGCACCGCCGCCGTCCCGAGCGTGACGTCGCACGGCCGGGCGATCTGCTCGACCAGTCGCAGGTCGTCCAGTTCCCCGGCCCCGGCCGGTTCGGCCGGCGGGTGCAGCATCACCGGGGTGCGGTGCTGGGCGGCCATCGCGAAGAAGGCGTCGGCCTGCGGGGTGTCCAGGAACCGTCCGGCGACGGAGGAGTTGACCATCAGTCCGACGAATTCGTCCTGCTCCAACCGCTTGGCGGCGGCGGCGAGTTCGGCGTCGGAGCCGAGCGGGTTGGTGTAGACGTAGCCGCGCAGCGCGGTGGGCCGGGCGCGGACCTGCTCGCCGAGCCAGTCGTGGAAGCGTTCGAGGGTGTCCAGTGGCTGGCGGTAGTTGTCCAGGCCGGGCGTGCGCACCATGGTGCCCGCGCCGACGGGACTGCCGACCAGGGACGTGGTGATCCCGGCCGCCGCCTTGAGCTCGACCATGCCGTCGACGTCGGCGAGGCTCGGCGGCATGGGGAAGCGGCGGAAGAGTTCGGGCGACGTGATGTGGCCGTGCACATCGATCGTCATCGGCTCGGCACCTCCTGGGACGGCCGCCGGCCGGTCGGCGCGGCGGGGGTGGTCACGGGCCCCGGGCACTCGGTGAGTGAGTGCCCGCTCGCACCGTAGGGTGCGGTCGGTGGGTGCGTCAACACGGCCCGGTGGGCGGCAGGTTGGTGCAACGAACGGACTGGGCGAACCGCCCGGGACGGCCGGGATTCGGTCCGTGGGCGGCCGGGCGACGTCCCAGCCCGGTGGAGACGGATGCCTCCTGACACTGGGACCGCCCGGCGGCAAGGATGAGGCGGCGGGGCGCCCCGGGGGCCGAGATGCCCCGGTCCCCGGGGTCCCGCTCTCTCGAAGTGGGCGACCCTGCCCCGGTCCGCCGCACCGTCGCGGCGGACGTCCCGCGATCCCCGATCGATTCGAGGAATCGATATGAAGGACATGAAGGACAACACGGACACCTGGCTGGTGACGTCGTCCAGCGTCCAGCTCGGCACCTTGTGGATCATGAAGACCTCGATCCTGCCGATGCTGAACTCGCTTCCCTACGACCGGTACGTCAACACCTGCCAGCTCATCGACATGCACGTGTTCCACCCGATCGCCTTCTGGAACGGCCTCGCCACCGCCGCCGTCGGCGCGACCAAGGCGGTCCGTTCGGAGAACAAGGTGGCCAAGGTGCTGTACGCGGCCGGCACCGTCGGCATGGCGACCGTCGCGGTCGCCTCCGAGGGCGTCAACCGCCCGATCTGGCGCCAGATCGAGCGCTGGAGCCCGTACCGCGACAGCGACGCCGCGTGGCGCGGCAAGCGCCGCCGCTGGCACCTGGCGCACGAGACCCGGACCATGGGCGCGATCGGCGCCGCGGCCTGCTTCGTGCTCGCCTCGCTGCTCTGACCCGACCCCCCAACCGCTCCTTCCTTCCCCGGACCCGCCCCCGGCCGTGTGCCGGCCGGGCCGTCCGCCGAGCAAAGGACTGTCATGACCTCGTCCAACGAGAGTGCGGTGGAGGCCAACAAGGCCCTCATCCGCGACCTGACCGAGCGGGCGTTCAACGACGGCGACCTCGCCGCCATCGGCGACCGCTTCGCCGAGGACTACGTGGTGCACGCCCCCGGCCTGCCCCCGATGCCGCCCGGCCCGGACTCCTTCCGCCAGGCCGTGCTGCTGTGGCGCAACGCCTTCCCGGACGTCCACGTGACCGTCGAGGACGTGGCCGGCGACGGTGACCGCGTCTACGCCCGGTTCACCACCCGCGGCACCCACCAGGGGCAGCTGTTCGACATCCCGCCCACCGGCAAGCCGGTCACCGTGCACGAGATGTCGTGCCACCGGGTCGTCGACGGCCGGGTCGTCGAGTCCTGGATCGGCGACAACGTGCCCCGGATCCTGCTCGACATCGGCGCCATCCAGCCGGTCGGCCGCCCGCAGCACTGAGCGGCCCGCAGCACTGAGCCGCCCGCAGCACTGAGCGGCCCGAGGCTGCACGGTCCCGCGGCCCGGCAGCCCCAACCACCCGAACCAGCCCGAGGGGAGTCCGCATGCACCGCACCCTGATCATCGCCCGGATGGTGCCCGGAGCGGAGGGCGACGTCGCCCGCGTCTTCGGCGAGTCGGACGAGACCGAACTGCCCCGGCTCGCCGGCGTCACCCACCGCTCGCTGTACCTGCTCGGCGACGCCTACGTCCACCTGCTGGAGACCGACGACCCCGGACCGGAGGCGGTCGAGGCCGCCCGCCGGCACCCGGAGTTCGGCCGGGTCAGCGAACGGCTCACCCCGTTCATCTCCCCCTACCTGCCCACCTGGCGTTCGCCGCAGGACGCGGTCGCCCGGTGCTTCTACACCTGGGAGCCCGGCAACGGCGGTCGCTGAGCCCGCCCTCCGCAGGCGGCGCCGGCCGACCCGGGGCCCGTTCACCCCGGCCGGCCGTGCGGCCCAGGAGCAGTCCCTACACCGGAGAAAAGAGGCAGCACCATGACCGACCACCAGGCCGGCGGGACGACGGTCGTCGTCACCGCGGAGGAGATCGAGAACGTCCTCATCACCAGCGCCGGCGCGGCGCCGGACGTCTTCGAGGGCTCCCGGCACGTCCCCCTGGAGGAGCTCGGCCTCGACTCGCTCGCCGTTCTGGAGCTGGAGGCGGTGATCGCCGACCGCTACGGCCTGAAGGTCCCGGACGGCGCCGTCGCCCTCAGCGTCGACCAGATCGTCGCCGAGCTTCAGACCGCCGGGGCGGTGGGCTGAGGATGGCCGGGCACACCGAGAACGGCATCGTCATCCAGGCCCCGCTCAAGCTCGTCTGGGACGTCACCAACGACGTCGCCGGCTGGCCGGAGCTGTTCACCGAGTACGCGTCCGCCGAGATCGTCGAGCGGCGCGGCGAGACCGTCCGCTTCCGGCTCACCATGCACCCGGACGAGGAGGGCCGGATCTGGAGCTGGGTCAGCGACCGCACCGTCAACGTCGCCGACCGCACCGTCCACGCCCACCGGGTGGAGACCGGCCCGTTCGCCTACATGCAGATCCACTGGCGCTACGAGGAGCTGCCCGGCGGCGGCACCCGGATGACCTGGATCCAGGACTTCGCGATGAAGCCCACCGCCCCGGTCGACGACCAGGGCATGACCGACCGGCTGAACACCAACTCGCCCGTCCAGCTGGAGGTCATCAAGGCCAAGGTCGAGGCCCTCGCGGCCGACCCGAACACGGCCGACCCGAACGCCGTAGCCCCGAACACCGCCGAGAAGGAGTGAGCGCCGTGGCCGCCAGGAACATCCGCATCATCGCCGCCGACGACGTCCCCGCCAACCGCAAGCGCGGCGGCGAGACCCGCGCGGTGCTCTCGCCCGGCACCGTCGGCTCGACCTCCGGCTTCATGGGGATCGCCCGGCTCCAGCCGGGGGAGCGGATCAGCGAGCACTACCACCCGTACAGCGAGGAGTTCCTGCTCCTCATCCGCGGCGAGCTGACCCTCGACCTCGACGACAAGCCCTTCGAGCTGTTCGCCGGCCAGGGCCTGGTCATCCCCAAGGACGTCCGGCACCGGCTGCGCAACACCGGCTCGGAGGAGGCCTTCGCGGTCTTCCACCTCGGCCCGCTGGCACCGTCCCCCGAGCTCGGCCACGTCGACACCGAGGACGGCCCGGGGACCACGGCGGACGCCCACATAGTGCTGGGGGAGCGATGACCGCCTTCCCCACCACGGGTGCCCGCCGGGTGGTGGTCACCGGGATCGGTGTGGTGGCGCCCGGCGGCACCACCCGGGAGACCTTCTGGGACCTCATCACCTCGGGCCGCACCGCGACCCGCCGGATCTCCGCCTTCGACGCCTCGGCGTTCCGCTCGCAGATCGCCGCCGAGGCCGACTTCGACGGCGCCGCCGCCGGACTGACCCCGCTGGAGCTGCGCCGCGCCGACCGCTACGTGCAGTTCGCGCTCGCCGCCTCCCAGGAGGCGGTGCTGGACGCCGGCCTGGAGCTCGACGAGCGCACCCGGGAGGCCACCGGCGTGGTGCTCGGCTCGGCGGTCGGCGGCACCATCGTCCTGGAGGACGAGTTCGTCGTCGCCAGCGACTCCGGCCGCAAGTGGCTGGTGGACCCGGACGTCACCAGCCCGTTCCTCTACCAGGGCCTGATCCCCAGCAGCCTGGCCGCCGACGTGGCGGTGCGGCACGGGGCGCACGGCCCGGCGGTGGTCGTCTCCACCGGCTGCACCTCCGGCATCGACGCCATCGGCCACGCCTACCAGCTGCTGCTGGACGGCGAGGCCGAGGTGATGATCACCGGGGCCTCGGACTCGCCGATCTCCCCGGTCACCGTCGCCTCCTTCGACGCCATCCGGGCCACCACCCCGGACAACGACGACCCGGAGCACGCCTCCCGGCCGTTCGACCGGGACCGGCACGGCTTCGTGCTCGGCGAGGGCTGCGCGGTGCTCGTCCTGGAGGAGCTGGAGCACGCCCGCCGGCGCGGCGCCCGGATCTACTGCGAGGTGGTCGGCTACGCCAACCGCGGCAACGCCTTCCACATGACCGGTCTGCGCCCGGACGGCCTGGAGATGTCCGAGGCCATCAACGACACCCTGCGCCAGGCCCGCTTCAACCCCGAGGACGTCCGCTACATCAGCGCCCACGGCTCCGGGACCCGCCAGAACGACCGGCACGAGACCGGCGCCTTCAAGCGCTCGCTCGGCCACGCCGCCTACGGGGTGCCGATCAGCTCGATCAAGTCGATGGTCGGCCACTCGCTGGGCGCGATCGGCGCGATCGAGATGGCCGCCTGCGCGCTGGCCGTCGAGCGCGGGGTCGTCCCGCCGACCGCCAACTGGCAGAACCGCGACCCGGAGTGCGACCTCGACTACACCCCCAACACCGCCCGCGAGGTGCGGGTGGACGCGGCGCTCTCGGTCGGGAGCGGCTTCGGCGGCTTCCAGTCCGCGATGCTCTTCGCCAAGCTGGGGAGGGGCCGATGAGCACCCGACGCGCGGTCATCACCGGCATCGGCGTGGTCGCGCCGAGCGGCATCGGCAGCGAGGCGCACTGGAAGACGGTCTGCGGCGGCGAGAGCCGGATCGGCCCGATCACGCTCTTCGACGCCGGCCCGTACGAGACCACGCTGGCCGGCGAGGTCCCGGACTTCGACGTCAACCGCTACGTCGAGCGCCGGCTCCAGGTGCAGACCGACCGGTGGACCCACCTCGCCTACGCGGCGGCCGAACTGGCCCTCGGCGAGGCCGAGCTGGACCCGTCCACGGTCGAGCCCTACAAGCTCTCGGTGGCCCTGGCCAGCTCCTCCGGCGGCAACCAGTTCGGCCAGCGCGAGCTCCAGCGGCTCTGGCAGCCGGACACCTCGCGGACCGTCGGCGCCTACCAGTCCATCGCCTGGTTCTACGCCGCGACCGTCGGGCAGCTGGCCATCCGGCACCAGGCCAAGGGCCCGTCCAGCGTGCTCGTCTCGGAGGGCGCCGGCGGCCTGGACTCGCTGGCGCACGCCGCCCGGCTGATCCGCCGGGGCGCCGACGTGGTGCTCGCCGGCGGCACCGAGGCACCGCTCGGCCCGTACGCGCTCGCCTGCCAGCAGCGCAGCGGCCGGCTGTACACCGGCACCGACCCGGCCGCCGCCTACCTGCCGTTCGACGAGCGGGCCGGCGGTTACGTGCCCGGCGAGGGCGGCGCGGTGTTCATCGTCGAGGACCTGGAGCACGCGCTCGCCCGCGGCGCCAGGATCCGCGCCGAGATCGCCGGCTGGGCCGCCACCCAGGACGCCGTCGCCGCCACCCGGACCGCCACCGGCTCGGTCCGCCAGTACGCCCGCGCGCTCGGCACCGCGGTCGAACGGGCCGGCCTCACCCCCGGGGACGTCGACGTCGCCTTCCCCGACGCGGTGGGCGTGCCCGGCTACGACCGCACCGAGGCGGAGGCGCTGCGCGCGGTGTTCGGCCCGGCCGGCCCGGCCGCCGTCACCACCCAGAAGCCGCTCACCGGCCGGCTCTACCAGGGCGGCAGCGCCCTGGACGCCGCCACCGCCGTGCTCGCCATGGACTACGGCCTGATCCCGCCCTCGGCGGGCCCGGCCCGCCCGGCGGACGGCTGCGACCTCCCCTTCGTCCGCGAGGAGCAGGCCAGCGAGGTGCGCACCGCGCTGATCGGCGCCCGCGGCTTCGACGGCTTCAACAGCGCCGTCCTGCTGCGCGCCCACGGCTGACCCGACCACCCACCGACCCGGAAGGAGACCGCCATGCCGGTCGTCGAGGGCGCGGCACAGGGCCGCGTGCTCTTCCTCATCACCGTCAAGGAGGAGCGCCGGGAGGACTTCCTCGCGGCGTACGAGCAGATCCGTCACCTGGTAGCCGAGGGCGTCCCCGGGCACCTGCGCGACCAGGTCTGCCAGTCCTCCACCGACCCGGAGCAGTGGCTGATCACCAGTGAGTGGCGCTCGCTGGAGGACTTCGTCGCCTGGGAGCGGACCGAGGAGCACCGGGACCTGGTGCGCCCGATGCGCGAGTGCTTCAGCGAGGCCAGGTCCATCCGTTTCCACATCAAGGCCGAGACCTCGCGGGACACCCCGCGGGCGGGCCTTTCCACTGCTACCACCGCGGGGTGAGGTCATGACACGGACAGTGATCATCGGCGGCAGCGTCGCCGGCCTGGTGGCCGCGCTGGCGTTCGCCGACCTGGGGCACGACATCACGGTGCTGGAGCGGGACGGCAACGAGGCGCCGGACACCGTCGACGACGCGCACGGCGACTGGCAGCGGCCGACCGTGCCGCAGTTGCACCACTCGCACGCGTTCGGCTCGCTCGGCACCAACCTGCTGCGCGACCGGCTGCCGTCCGTCTACCAGGCGCTGGTCGGGGCCGGCGCCCGGGAGATCGAGCTGGGCAAGGCCATGCCGCCGACCCTGGCCGACAAGACGCCGCACCCGGCCGACGCCGAGCTGCGCATGCTCGGCAGCCGGCGCACCACCTTCGAGCTGATCCTGCGGCAGGAGGCGCTGCGCAAGCCCGGCATCTCCTTCCGCCGGGGCGAGACGGTGCGCGGCCTGACCGTCGCCGACCGCGGCCCGGCCCGGGTGACCGGCGTGGTCACCAAGGACGGCCGCACCGTCGAGGCCGACCTGGTGATCGACGCCAGCGGCCGCCGCTCGCAGGGCCACGAGTGGCTGCGCGAGCACGGCCTGGCCGAGCCCGAACTGGTCGCGCACAGCGCCGACATCACCTACTACACCCGCTACTACCGGGCGCTCGGCCCGCGCCCGGTGGGCCCGCTCAACCGCGGCTTCGGCGCCGGCGGGCTCTGGGACCACTACACCGGCGTGATGTTCCTCGGCGACAACAACACCTTCGCCATCTCCTTCGGCATCCTGCCGGACGACGCCGAGCTGAAGCAGATGCGCGCCGAGGACGTCTTCACCGCGGTGGTCCGGGCCACCCCGCTGCTCGCCCCCTGGGTGTCGCCGGAGGCCTCGGTGCCGATCTCGCCGGTGCACGCGATGGGCGGCCTGGACAACTCGCTGAAGCTGTACGGCCAGGACGCGCAGCCGGTGCCCGGCTTCCTGCCGGTCGCCGACGCGGTCTGCACCACCAACCCCTCGTTCGGCCGCGGCGTCTCGCTCGCCATCGCGCACGTGCTCGGGCTGGCCGACCTGGTGCGCGAGCACCCGGAGCCGGACGCCGAGCAGGCCGCGCTGGCGGCCGGTCTGGCCGGGCGGACCTTCCGCCCGTGGTTCGAGGACGCCGTCCGCAACGACGCGGGCCGCGCCCGGCTCTGGCGGGCCACCGTGGCCGGCCAGCAGCTGCCGCCGCTGCCGCCGGACGTGCTCACCTTCGGGACGGTCGCCGAGGCGGCCGCCACCGACGAGGTGGTCTGGCGCCGGCTGGTCCGCACCATGATGTCGCTCGACAACCCGGCCGGCCTGTACGAGGACGAGGAGATCCGGCTGCGGGTCAAGCAGGCGGTCGCGGGCTCGCCGCCGCCGTTCCCCGCCCCGGACCGGGCCACCCTCGTCGACATCGTCCGCCGCGCCGCGGTCTGACGCCCCGTCGGACGCCGGCTCCGCCGGACCCCTTTTCGGTACCGCCCAGCCCCGCACCGCACCAGCACAGGAGGAGAGTCATGAAGGTCGTCGACCACCCGAACGCCAAGCTCATGGAAGCGGTCTACGCCGCCTTCACCGTGGGCGACGTGCAGAAGGCGGCCAGCTACTGGACCAAGGACTGCGTGCACTACTACCCGGGCACCAGCGAGCTGTCCGGCGCGCACGAGGGCATCGAGTCCGCGCTGGCCTTCGCCGGCCGGATGTTCGAGATCTGCCAGGGCCGCATCCAGATGGAGATCCACGAGATCGGCGCCAGCGACTCGTTCGCCTTCGCCACCGTGTTCACCCGCTACGAGCGCGAGGGCAAGAGCCTGGAGATGCCCTTCATCAACGTGGCGCGCATCCAGGACGGCCTGATCGCCGAGTTCTGGACCTACCCCGAGGACCAGTACGCCGTCGACCAGTTCTGGGCCTGACCGCCCCCCGACGATCGAGAGAGGTCGCATCACCATGGCAGGCATCATCAGCAGTTGGGGTGACAACACCAACGGCCAGCTCGGCGACGGCGGGACCGTCAGCCGGACCACCGCACAGGAGATCAAGAGCCTGGAGGGCGTCGTCCGGGTGGCGGCCGGCAGCGGCCACGCGCTGGCGATCACCGCCGACGGCGAGCTCTGGGGCTTCGGCCGCAACGCCTTCGGCCAGCTCGGCGACGGCTCCACCGAGAACCAGGCGACCCCGGTGCGGACCGTCGGCCTGCCCGGCCGGGTCCGCACCGCCGGCGCCGGCGGCGGCCACAGTGCCGCCCTGCTGGAGGACGGCACCGTCTGGGCCTGGGGCGCCGGCTTCTTCTGCGCGCTCGGCGAGGCCAACTTCGGCGTGCAGCCCGTCCCGGTCCGGGTCGAGGGCCTGGAGGACGTCGTCGACCTGGCGGTCGGCGGCGCCCACAACCTGGCGCTCAAGGCCGACGGCACCGTCTGGTCCTGGGGCCGTGACGACCGCGGCCAGCTCGGCGACGGTCCCGGCTCGACCCGTGAGGGCCGGATCGTCCGCTCGTACATGACCGCCTCCTTCGACTGCCGGCCGCGCCCGGCCGTGATCGAGGGCCTGGAGCCGGTCGTCCGGATGAGCGCCGGCGGCGGCCACAGCCTGGTCGTGCACGCCGACGGCACCGCCTCGGTCTGGGGCTTCAACGACCGCGGCCAGCTCGGCGACGGCACCACCGTCGACCGTGCCGCCCCGCAGAAGCTCACCGGCCTGCACTCGGTCAGCCAGCTGGTCGGCGCCTACCACCACACGGTGGCGCTGCTGGCCGACGGCACCGTCTGGGCCTGGGGCCTCAACGACGGCGGCCAGCTCGGCGACGGCACCACCGAGGACCGCGCGGTGCCGGCCCCGGTGCCCGGCCTGACCGGCGTCAAGGCGATCGCCGCCGGCGGTGGCGGCACCGACGCGGCCCCCGGCAACGGCGGGCACGCGCTGGCGCTGCTGGCCGACGGTTCGGTGCAGGGCTGGGGCTGGAACAACTGGGGCCAGCTGGCCGCCGGGCAGGTCCAGATCGTCCCGACCCCGAGCCGGATCGCGCTGGCCGGTCCGGCGGTGGGCGTCGCCGCCGGCGGCGAGATCCCGCCGACCAACAAGTTCATGGCCAACCCGGGCGGCGGCTTCGGCTTCGCCCTGCTGGGCTGAGACCCGGCCCCGTGCGAACGCCGGGCGGCCCCGGCCCGTCCAGGGCCGCCCGGCGCGGGCCCGTCCGGCCCGCCCACCCATGACCGCTGACCCTCGGGCCGGGGGCGCCGTCCGCCCCCGGCCCGGTCCCCGCAGGGAGGCCTCACCCCATGACCGCCGTTCCCCAGACCGCCCCTGCCTCGGCCGGCGCGGTGTTCCTCTCCGAACTGATGTTCCCGTCCACCCCGCGCTGCCTGGCCCTGGCCGCCGAGTTCAAGATCGCCGAGCTGCTCGCCGACGGCCCGCTGCCGGCCGCCGAGCTCGCCGAGCGCGCCGGGGTGGCCGCCGGCCCGCTCGCCAAGGTGCTCGGGCTGCTGTCCGAGGACGGCGTCTTCGAGGAGACCGAGCCCGGTGTCTTCGCCAACACCGCGCTGTCCGAACTGCTCCGCCCCGGTGTGCCCGGTTCGATGGACGCGATGGCCCGGATGGTCGGCGCCGAGTGGCTCTGGTCCTCCTGGGGCGCACTGGACCACAGTCTGGAGACCGGCAAGCCCGGCTTCGAGAAGGTGCACGGCACCGCGCTCTGGCCCTGGCTGCAGCGCAACCCGGCCGCCGCCGCGACCTTCAACCAGGCGATGACCGACTTCACCGACGCGCTCGCCGACGCCCTGGTCTCCGCGTACCCCGACTTCGCCGAGGCCGGCGCGGTCTGCGACCTCGGCGGCGGGCAGGGCACCTACCTGGCCGCGATCCTGAACGCCTACGAGGCCGTCGGCCGCGGCGTGCTGGCCGACCTGCCGAGCGTGATCGAGCAGGCCCGCACCCAGCCGGACGTCGCCAAGCTGGCCGAGCAGGGCCGGCTGGAGTTCCAGCCGGTCGACTTCTTCGCCGGGGTCCCGGCCGGGATCGGCACGTACGTCACCAAGCAGGTCTGGCACTCCTGGCCGGACGAGGCGCTGGTGCGCCTGCTGCGCCGGTGCCGCGAGGCCTCGCCGGGCGCCCGCTTCGTCGCGGCCGAGCTGGTGCACCGCGAGGGCGTGCCGCGGTTCGTGAAGAACTTCGACCTGGTCATGCTGGTGACCATGAGCGGCGAGGTGCGGACCGAGGCGCAGTTCGCCGAGGTCTTCCGGCGCGGTGGCTACCGGCTGAACCGGGTGGTGTCGACCGGGACGGCCTTCTCGCTGCTGGAGGCCGTGCCGGACCCCGACCCGCTGGACTGACCCGGCGGAGCGGACGACGCAGGCCCGGCCCCCGGAATTCCCGGGGGCCGGGCCGGTTTTCCGGGCCTGCCCCGGAGAATCGCGGGAGATTCGCGAAAGGGGGCCCGGATCCTTCCTGGATCCGGGCCCGCGGGTGTTTTTCCGGGAAATCCCCGGGATCAGTCGAAGCGGTATTCCGAAAGGCCCCCGACGGGCCGGAAGCCGAGCGAGGTGAAGAGCCCCTGGACGGCCGTGTTGGCCTCGCCGAGCACCGCCAGGCCGGTCAGCCCGTCCGCGCGCAGCTCGGTCGCCGCCTCGGCGAGCAGGGCCCGGACGTAGCCGCCCCGGCGGGCCTCGGGCCGCGAGTACACCGGGTTGAAGCGCACCACCCCGGCGACGGCGGCGGTCCGGCCGACCGCGGCGACCGGCTGCCCGTCGTCCTCCCAGACCCGCAGCAGGCCGCCGGCGATCTGGCCCTGGACCGAGCGCCGGGCGATCTCCCGGCTGAGCCGTGCGCCGTGCGCGGCCTCCAGGCACCAGTCGGTGAGCAGCTCCAACTCCTCGGCCCGGGCGGCCCGGGACTGCCCGGACGGGGCGGGCCGCTCGTTCGGCGCGGCCGGACCGTCCAGGCACAGCACGAGTTCGCGCCGGTCCGCCCGGGCCGGGCGGCCGGTGGTCTTCGACCAGGCCTCGGCGAAGGCGCCGGACGCCGGGTCGGAGCCGATCACGCCGGGCAGTGGATCGGGGCCGGCGCCCAGCTCGGCGCCCAGGGCGGCCGCGGCGGCGGTCGGCATGCCGCTCAGCACGACCAGGTGCGGGGGAGTGAAGGCCGCCGCGCCGACCACCGGGCCGCCGTCGGACGCGGGGTCCTCGACACGGCTCCAGTTGGTCGGCGGGGCGGTCGGCGGCCGGAATTTCGCCGCTGCCAGCATGGTCAGCAGGATGGAATTCTCGACCGGGTTGCCAGCAATCCACTCACCGGTTTCGGATATGAACTCTTCGGTGTTCCTTGTGGTTTTCACGAGCATATCGAAAAAATACTCGGAGGGTGGATTGCTGGCAATGGGTGGTACGCCGGGAAACCGCCCGTGGACGGTCTCGGGTCAGCTGGCGCCCGGGCGTCCGGCGCCCGGAGCGCCCTGACCCGGAGCGCCCTGGCCGGGGCCGCCCTGGCCCTGGCCCGGAGCGCCGCCGCCGGGCCGCCCCATCGTCCCGGCCGTGACGCCGGCCGTCATGCCGCCCTCCAGCCCGAACAGCGAGCCGGTGACGAAGCTGGCCGCGTCGCTGCCGAGGAAGACCACCGCGTTGGCGACCTCCTCCTCGGTGGCGATCCGGCCCAGCGCGGTGGCCGCCCCGGCCCGCTCCAGCGCACCCGGCTGGCCGCCGACCCGCTGGCGGAAGTCCTCGGTGTCCACCGGCCCGGTGATCAGCGCGTTCACCCGGATGCCGGCCGGGCCGGCCTCCAGCGCGGTGGCCCGGGTCAGGCCGACCACGCCGTGCTTGGCCGCGGTGTACGCGCCCAGGCCGAAGGCGGTGCCCTGGACGCCGGCGGTGGAGGCGTTGTTGATGATGCTGCCG
This sequence comes from Kitasatospora sp. NPDC057595, assembly GCF_042800875.1. Taxonomy (NCBI): domain Bacteria; kingdom Bacillati; phylum Actinomycetota; class Actinomycetes; order Kitasatosporales; family Streptomycetaceae; genus Kitasatospora; species Kitasatospora sp. NPDC057595. The sequence continues at coordinate 143,149 of NZ_JBHVGL010000020.1, forward strand.
CCGCCGTTCGCCCGCATCACGGCGATCTCGTGCTTGAGCGAGTGGTAGGTGCCGATCAGGTTGACGGCGATCACCTGGGTGAAGGCGTCCGCCGGAACCCGGTCCAGCGGGCCGAACGCCCCGCCGCCGCCCGCGTTGTTGAAGGCGATGTCCAGCCGGCCGTGTCGCTCGACCGTGGTACCCACCAGCCGGGCGACGTCATCCTCGACGGTGACGTCGGCGGCGATGAACTCCGCCTGTCCGCCCTTCTCGCGGATCCGCTCCACGACGGCGTTGCCCAGCTCAGCGCGGCGGCCGGAGACCACCACGTGCGCACCCGCGGCGGCCAGGGCGGCCGCGGCGGCCGCCCCCATGCCCGAGGTGGAACCGGTCACCAGCGCAATCTTTCCCTGCAGTTGACTCATCGTTAGCTGCCCCTCCGGGCGGCCGGTGGTCGCCCTTGACGTTGGCCCTTGACGGCTAATTTTGATTGTATAGTCTATACGAATTCAAGCTTGGAGCAAGGACTCCGAGCCGGCGAGCGCCTCCTCGAGGAGTACCCCATGAGCGCCCCGTACGCAGCACCAGCCCCGGAAGTGCCACGTAAAACCTTCTTGACGATCTTCGCTGCCCTGGTGCTTGCCATGTTCCTGGCAGCCCTGGACCAGACGATCGTGGCGACGGCCCTGCCGACCATCGCCGGTGACCTCGGCGGCGTGACCCACCTGTCGTGGGTCGTCACCGCCTACATGCTGGCCGCCACCGCGGCCACGCCGCTCTGGGGCAAGCTGGGCGACCTCTACGGCCGCAAGCTGATGTTCCAGTCGGCCATCACGATCTTCCTGCTCGGCTCGGCGCTGTCCGGGATCTCCGGCAACATCGGCCAGCTGATCGGCTTCCGCACCCTCCAGGGGCTCGGCGCGGGCGGCCTGATGGCGCTGGCCATGGCCCTCATCGCGGAGCTGGTCCCGCCGCGCGAGCGCGGCAAGTGGCAGGGCTACGCGCAGTCCTGCTTCGTGCTCGCCGGCGTGGTCGGCCCGCTGATCGGCGGCGCCTTCGTCGACCACCTGTCCTGGCCGTGGATCTTCTACATCAACCTGCCGATCGGCGTGGTCGCGCTGCTGATCGTCAGCTCGGTGCTGAAGCTGCCGGTCCGCAAGCAGCAGAAGCAGCTGGACTACCTCGGCTCGGCGCTGCTCAGCGGGGCCATCGTCTCGGTGCTGCTGGTCTCGGTCTGGGCCGGCGACCAGTACGCCTGGGGCTCGGTGCAGATCATCGGCCTGCTGGTGCTCGCGGTGTTGCTGCTCGGCGCCTTCGTCTGGCAGGAGAACCGGGCCAGCGAGCCGGTCGTCCCGCTGGCGCTCTTCAAGGACCCGGTGGTCCTGGTGGCCACCCTCGGCCTCTTCCTCACCTCGGTCTCGCTGTTCGTGGCGACCGTCTACACCCCGCTCTTCCTCCAGATCGCCAACGGCGACAGCGCCACCGAGTCCGGCCTGCTGCTGGTCCCGATGATGCTCGCCACCGTGGCCAGCCTGACGCTCTCCGGCAAGGTGGTCGAGAAGACCGGGAAGTACAAGCTCTTCCCGATCGTCGGCCTGCTGGTCATGGCGGTCGGCCTCTACCTGATGTCGACGCTCAAGGCGGACTCCTCGCAGGTCTCCGCGGGCGTCTTCCTGGCGGTCTTCGGCATCGGCTTCGGTCTGGTCACCCAGGTCCTCATCGTGGCGGTGCAGAACTCCGTCGAGATGCGGCAGCTGGGCGTGGCGACGGCCGCGGCGAACTTCTTCCGCTCGCTCGGCGGCGCCATGGGTGTGACCATCTTCGGCGCGATCCTCAACTCCCAGCTGCGTGACTGGCTGCCCAAGAAGGTGCCGGCGGACGCCCTGGAGCGGCTCGGTACGGACGGCCTGCTGACCGCGCCGGCCAAGGTCCGGGCGCAGGCCCCGCCGGTGCGCGACGGTGTCGCCGCCGCGCTGGCCGAGTCGCTGCACGTGGTCTACCTGATCGGCATGGTCATCGCGCTGGTCGGTGCCCTGGTGGTGGTCTTCCTCCAGGAGCGGCCGATGCGGGCGCCGATGGGCGCGCCCGGCGGCAAGGGCCCCGGTGGCCCGGGCGGCCCCGGCGGTCAGCAGCAGGGCCAGGGCGGCGGCCAGTGGCAGGGTCAGGGTCAGGGCCAGGGCGCCCCGGCGGGCCAGGCCGGCCAGCAGGGCGCCGCAGGTGCCCCGGGTGCTCAGCCCGGTTCCGCGGCCGGCGGGCGCCCGGAGACGGCGACCGGCTGACCGCGGCGGCCGGACCGTACCGGTCGGACCGGTGTTCGCCACCGCTGCCCCTCCTCCCCCACCGTTACCCCCGGCGGTGGGGGAGGAGGTCTGTTCGGACCGTTCCCGGGCACTCCAGGGTGCCCGGGAACGACAGTTGACGACACCTCAGCAAACGATGCGGCTCGAAACGGACGCCGGAAGCCATCGCGGAGTGAGTGTTCACCCGCTAGGCTGGACAAGCAGTCGGCACCCCGGCCGCGGTGGGGCGGGGTGTCTGGCACGGCCTTCCCCGCCGCACTCCGAGCGCCGGGAACCCGGCGCGACCAGCCCACCAGGAAGCGGGTCGACTCCATGGCCGACATACCCAGCCAGCGGCGTGCACTCTCCCGGGACCTCCCGCCCGCGGCCACTCCCGGCATACCCCCGGCGACCAGGATCGGTGTCATCGGTCTCGGCGTGATGGGCGGCGGGATGGCCTCCCGGCTGCTCGACCAGGGCCACCGGATCGTGGTCCACAACCGCACCCCCGAGCGCACCGCGCCGTTTGCCGCCCGCGGCGCGGAGGTCGCCGCCACCCCGGCCGAACTGGCCGCGCGGGTGGACGTGGTGCTGCTCAGCCTCGCCTCCGAGGCGGCCGTCGAGGAGCAGCTGTTCGGCACCGGCGGGGTGCTGGAGACGCTGCCCGCGCACGGCATCGTGATGGACACCAGCACCGTCTCCCCGGACTTCGCCCGCACGGTGGCCGAGCGGGTCGCCGGGCGCGGCCGCAGCTCCGTCGACGCCTGCATCATCGGCAACGGCCAGCACGCCAAGGACGGCGAACTGCGCTTCATGGTCGGCGGATCCGCCGAGACCTTCGAGCGGCTGGGCCCGGTGCTGGAGCCGCTCGCCAAGGAGATCCGCCACCTCGGCCCGAGCGGCCTCGGCGCCACCGCCAAGGTCATGCTCAACGTGCTGATGGGCGTCGAGATGCAGGTGCTCGCCGAGTCCGTGACGCTGGCCCAGCGGGCCGGCATCGACCGCGAGCTCGCCCTGTCGATGATCAGCGAGAGCGGCTTCAGCTCGCCGGTGATGCGCTACAAGGCCGGCGTGATGCGCCGCCGGGCCTACGGCGAACCGCAGTTCAGGCTCGACCTGATGCGCAAGGACCTCCGGCTGGCCACCGCCGAGGCCGACCGCCTGGGCGTCGACACCCCCGTCTGCGACGCCACCCACGACACCCTCGTGGCCGCCGCCGAGGCCGGCCTCGGCGAGCTGGACTGCGCTGCCGTGCTCTCCCACGCGGAGGCCGCCGCCGGCCTGGCCGGCACCCCGGACCGTACGTGAACCGCTCGCCCTCACCGAGGAGTTGATCCACGTGTCCCAACCCAGACGGCCCCGGATAGCCGGCTTCGGCACCAGTCTGGTGGCCCTGCTGACCGCCCTCGTCCTGCTCGCCGCCACCAATGGCGCCGGTGCCGAGGACACCGAGGCCCGCCCGCGATCCGGCGCCTGGAGCAGCTGGCAGTTCGACCCGGCCGGCAGCCGGTTCAACGGCCAGGAGTACCGGATCACCCCGTCCAACGTCGCCAACCTCGACCTGAAGTGGGCCTTCGGCCACGCCAAGGTCCCGGGCGTCTTCCTCGGCAGCCAGCCCGCCGTGGTGGACGGCACCCTGTACGTCGGCGGCGTCGAGGGCACCTTCCACGCCCTGGACGCCCGGACCGGCGCGACCCGCTGGACCTTCGACGTCGCCCCGGTGGCCGGCGCCCACTCCACCAGCAGCCCCGACCCGGTGCGCAGCAGCCCGGCCGTCGAGGGCAACACCGTCTACTTCGGCGACAACCGCGGCTACCTCTACGCGCTCGACCGCTGGACGGGTGCGCTGCGCTGGTCGCTGAAGCTCGACGACCACCCGCAGGCCCAGATCACCAGCTCGCCGCTGGTCTACAACGGCCAGGTCTACATCGGCATATCCAGCCGGGAGTCCGGCGCCACCTTCGACCTGACCTACCCCTGCTGCACCTTCCGCGGCTCGGTCGTCGCCGTCGACGCGGCCACCGGGCAGCTCACCTGGCGGCACTGGACCACCCCCGAGCCGCAGCTGGTCGGCACCTGGCCGAACGGCGCCAACCGCTACGAGCCCTCCGGCGTCGCGGTCTGGAGCACGCCGGTGATCGACCGGGAGAGCGGCACCGTCTACGTCGGCACCGGCCAGAACTACAGCGGCGCGGCCGGTGACACCGACTCGCTGCTCGCCCTGAACGCCGCCACCGGCGCCGTCCGCTGGCGCGCCCAGGAGGTCTTCCCGGACACCTTCACGGTCGCCTGCGGCATGGCCGGCGCCGACGCCTACTGCCCCAGCAAGGCCAACGGCACCGACCACGACTGGGACTTCGGCGCCAGCGCCAACGTCTTCAGCATCGGCAACCGCCGGGTGGTCGGCATCGGCCAGAAGAACGGCGTCTACCACGTCTACGACGCGCTGACCGGCGCCAAGGTGTGGGACCGCGCGGTCGTCGCCAACCCCAACACCCAGGGCGGCAGCTCGGGCATCCAGTGGGGCACCAGCTACGACGGCACCCGCCTCTACGTCGCCACCTGGTTCGCCAACCCCGGCACCCTGTACGCGCTCGACCCGGCGACCGGCGCGATCCTCTGGCAGACCGAGAGCCCGGCCGACGGCTGCCAGTGGGGCGGCTCGGCCGCCAACCCGGAGCTCTGCCAGCGCGGCTTCACGCCCGCGGTGAGCAGCAGTCGCGGCCTGGTCTACGAGGGCAACGCCGACGGCAAGATGCGGGTCTTCTCGGCGAGCACCGGCGCGGTGCTCTGGCAGTACGACGTGGTCCGCGACTTCACCACGGTCAACGGCGTTCCGGCGCACGGCACGGCGCTCTCCGGCGGCGGTGGCGCGGTGGTCGCCGACGGCATGCTCTACGTCCAGGCGGCGTACTACCCGCAGTACCCGAGCGCCTCGGGCGGCGCGCTGCTCGCGTTTTCCCTACGGTAGGACCCGTCGGTGTAAGAGAAGGTCAACTCACGGCCGGCGGCACGAAGTTGCCGCCGGCCCCGGCAAGGAGGAAAGTCATGGAGATCGTCGTGGTGGGAGCGGCCGGCCGCACCGGTCGGCTGCTGGTCGAGAAGGCCCTGGAGAACAAGCACGGCGTCACCGCCCTGCTGCGCGACCCGGCCAAGCTGCCGGTCGAGCACGAGCGGCTGACCAAGGTGCGCGGCGACGTGTTCGACGTCGACTCGCTGACCGGTCCGCTGGCGGGCAAGGACGCCGTGGTGGTGTCGCTGGGCGTGACCAGCCGCACCACGACGACGGTGTTCTCCGAGGGCGTGCGCAACGTCATCGCGGCCGCCCGGACGGGCGGGGTGCGCCGGCTGGTCACGATGTCCTCGGCGGGCCTGGAGACCAAGCACCTGCCGGCGATGCAGCGCTTCGTCGCCGAGTTCGTGGTGGACCGGGTCTACCGGAACATCCACCTCGACCTCGGCCGGATGGAGGACGAGGTCGAGTCCAGCCCGCTGGACTGGACGATCGTCCGGGTGCCGATGCTCACGGACGGGCCGGCCACGCCCAACTACCAGGCGGTGGTGGGCGGTCACCTCCCCAAGGCCTCGCGCGTCGCCCGGGCGAACGTCGCCGACTACATCGTCACCCATCTGGATGACGCGGCCACCTACGGCCGGCGCGTCGAGGTGGCCAACTGATGACCCCCGGCGGCGGCCGGCCCACCCGCGGCACGTCCGCGGCGCGGGTCGGCCGCGCTCGGCGCGGCCACCGCTGACCGAGCGACCGAGCGATTCAGGGACCGAGGGACCCAGGGACCCAGGGACCCAGGGATCAAGGGATCAAGGGGGAAACGCACCGTGAACATCGTCGTCTTCGGCGCGACCGGCGGCACCGGCCGCCACTTCCTGGAGCTGGCCGCCGCGGCCGGGCACTCCACCGTCGCCTTCGCCCGCGACCCGTTGGCCCTGGCCGACGCCCGGCCGACCACCATCCGGCAGGGCGACGTCCTCGACCCGGAGGCGGTGGCCCGTGCCGTCGAGGGCGCGGACGCGGTGGTCTCCGCGCTCGGCATCGGCTACAGCCGGGCCGACACCACCGTCTACTCCGCCGGCACCGGCCACATCCTCAAGGCGATGCACGCCGCCGGGGTGGCCCGGCTGCTGTGCGTCTCCACCACCAGCATGAGCCCGGCGCCGTGGAGCGCCGCCCCGCTGCAACGGGCGCTCACCTCCTGGGTGCTGCACCCGATGCTCCGCCGGCCGTACGCGGACATGGCGCGGATGGAGCGGGTGCTGCTGGCCGACACCGGCCTGGACTGGACGCTGGTCCGGGCCGCCCGGCTCACCGGCGGCAGGGCCCGGGGCCGCTACCGCACGGCCGCCGGGCGGCGGCTGCCCGGGGCCTGGTCGATATCCCGCGCCGACCTCGCGCACTACCTGCTGGGCGCGCTCGGCGACCCGGCCGCCCGGCGCGCGGTCGTCGAGATCGCGTACTGACCGCTCGTCCACCGACCGCCGACCAGGCCGCCCGTCCGTCCGTACTCAACGAGCGGTACGGGCGGCTACTCCCGCGGTGCGATGCCCGGCCCCCGCGGACCGGGCAGAGTGGGGAGTGATCCCGCGGATCACCCAAGCCGTGGGCCGGCGGCCGCACACCATCCACCCCGGTGGCCGCCGGCCCGTGGCCCGCGTCGCCCCTCGCCCTCCGGAGCACAAGCCGATGCCCACACCTCCTGGTCCGCCCGCCGCCGCCACCTCCGTGCCCCCGACCGGGGCCACCGCGGGGGAGTCGCCGGTGGCCCCCGACGCGCCCCCGGCCGACCGCGCCGGGCGCCTGCGGCTGCCCCGGCACGCCCGCCGGGTCTGGCTGGTCGTGCACGTCGCCTTCTCGGTCGGCTGGCTCGGCCTGACCGCGGGCGTGCTCGCCCTCGGCATCGCCGGCCGCTTCTCCGACGACCCCGACACCGTGCGCGCCGCCTACCTGGCCCAGCAGATCTTCGCCGACTGGCTGCTGATCCCGGTCAGCCTGGTCTCGCTGCTCTCCGGAGTGCTGCTGTCCCTCGGCACCACCTGGGGCCTGCTGCGGTACCGCTGGGTCGCCACCAAGTTCTGGCTCACCCTGGCCGCCACCCTGGCCTCGATCTTCGCGCTGCGCGCCTTCATCCACGACGCGGCCGGCCAGGTCGCCGCCGGCACCGTCCCGCCGGACGGCCGGGCCCCGCACGTCCTGGTCATCGCCCCCTCGGTGGCCCTGACCATCTACCTGGTCGCCACCGTGCTCTCCGTGGTCAAGCCCTGGGGGATGACCAAGCGCGGCCGGCGCCTCGCCGCCGAGGCCCGCGCCGCGCGCACCAAGCGTCCCGCCGCCGCGGCGCCGGGGCGGTGAACCTCCTCCGTACATGAGCACCGACCACTACCCCTACGGCGGACCGCCGTGGACCAGGCCGTCCTGGACGCGGGTCTCCGCGCTCCTGGTCGCCCTGGTCCAGGTGGTCGGCTCCACCGCCGCCGCCCGCCAGCAGCCGGACCGGGCCGCGCTGGACGCCGCCGGGTACGCGCTGCTGCTGCTCGGCCCGGCCCTGCTGCTGCTGCGCGAGCGCCACCCCGGCCCGGTGGTGGCCGCCGTCACCGCCGTCACCACCGGCTACCTGCTGGCCGGCTACCCGTACGGCCCGGTGTTCCTCAGCCTCGGCGTCGCCGTCTACGGCGCGCTCGCGCGAGGCCGCCGCCGGTGGGCCTGGATCTCGCTGGGCGCCGGTTACCTGGTCCACCTGTCCAGCTCCCACCTGCTGCCGCACGACTGGCAGCGCGCGCCCGGCCCCGGCCCCAGCTGGTGGCAGGAGGCCGGGGCGGCCGCCTGGCTGCTGCTGGTCCTGGCCGGCGCCGAGATCATGCGCAACCGCGGCGAACAGCTCGCCGCCCGCCGGCTGGCCCGCCGGCAGGCCGAGGAGAACCGGGCCGCCGAGGAAAGGCTGCGGATGGCCCGCGAACTGCACGACATCCTGGCCCACTCGATCTCGGTGATCCACCTGCAGGCGGGGGTCGCCCTGGAGCTCATCGACGAGCACCCCGACCAGGTCCGCGCCGCGCTGACCGTCATCAAGGCGACCAGCAAGGAGGCGCTGGGCGAGGTCCGCCAGGTGCTCGGGACCCTGCGCGGTCCGGACGGCCAGGCCCCGCGCACTCCGGCCCCGGGGCTCGCCCGGCTGCCCGAACTGGTCACCCAGGCCGGCCACGCCGGGCTCACCGTCACCATCGAGACGGCCGGTACGGCCCGGCCGCTGTCCACCCAGGTGGAGCTGGCCGCCTTCCGGATCGTCCAGGAGGCGCTCACCAACGTCATCCGCCATTCGGCCGCGCGCACCGCCACCGTTCTGATGGACTGGTCCTCCCCGCGGGGGCTGCTGCTCCGGGTGGACGACCCGGGCCCGGCCGCCGGCGGCGAGGGCGGCGGCTCCGGCAACGGCCTGGTCGGCATGCGCGAGCGGGCCGCGGCCTTCGACGGCGAGCTGACCGCCGGACCGCACGGCGGCGGCTTCCGGGTGCGGGCCTGGCTGCCCGACCCGGCGGGGGAGGGCACGGCGAGCGAGAAGGGGCGGTCGGGATGATCGAGGTACTGCTGGCGGACGACCAGGTCCTGGTCCGGGCGGGCTTCCGGGCCCTGCTCGACGCCCAGCCGGACATCGAGGTGGTCGCCGAGGCCGACGACGGCGAGGCGGCCGTCCGGCTGGTGGAGGAACTGCGGCCGGACGTCGTGCTGATGGACATCCGGATGCCCGGCACCGACGGCCTGGAGGCCACCCGGCGGATCTGCACCCGCCCCGAACTGGCCGCGGTCCGGGTGGTGGTGCTGACCACCTTCGAGCTGGACGAGTACATCTTCGAGGCGCTGCGGCTGGGCGCGGCCGGGTTCCTGGCCAAGGACACCGAGCCGGCCGACCTGCTGCGGGCGGTACGGGTCGCCGCCGTCGGCGACTCGCTGCTCTCCCCGGGCGTGACCCGCCGGCTGATCGACGAGTTCGCCAGCCGCTCCCGCGAGCCCGCGTCGAGCGAACGGCTGCTGGCCTCGCTCACCGACCGCGAGCGCGAGGTGCTCACCCTGGTCGGCATGGGCCTGAGCAACGACGACATCGCCCGCCGCCTGGTGGTCAGCCCGCTCACCGCCAAGACGCACGTCAGCCGCGCCATGGTGAAGCTCGGCGTCCGCGACCGCGCCCAACTGGTCGTCCTCGCCTACGAGTCCGGCCTGGTCCGTCCCGGCTGGCTGTAGCCCGCCGGTCGCTCGCCGACCGGGTGCGGCCCGGGGCGGGGCGGGAGCAGCACCGCCCCCGCCCCGTACTCCCCGCGTCGTACCCCCGGTGCCGCTCCCCGGAGGACGCGCCGGACCCCCTCCCGGCGGGACGCTCGTGGTGGCCTCGGGAACGGTCCGGGGCCGGAGCGCGGCCCCCGTCCGAACCCGCGGGGCCCACCGAGGAGTTGACCGACATGCAGAGCACCGCACTGCTAGCCGACACGATCTGCCGGGACGGCTGGGGCCCGTGGAACGGGGGCGGCCCGGGCCCGTGGTTCCTGATCTTCCCGCTGTTCTGGCTGCTCGTCCTGATCACCCTGTTCACCGTGCTGCGTCGCCGCGGCTGGGGCCGGCGCGGGCCGTGGGGCCCGCCGTGGGCCGGTCAGTGGGGCGGCCCGTGGGGCGGCGGCCCGGGCTGGCGCGGCGGCTGGCCGGGCGGTCCGGAGGGCCCGCTGGCGAGCCTGGCCCGCCGGTACGCCGACGGTGAGATCAGCGAGGAGGAGTACCGCACCCGCCGGGACACCCTGATCGAGCACCTGCAGGACCCGGGCGACACCAAGCCGGGCCAGGGCGGTGCCAAGTGACCACCATCCCGGTCCTCGACCTGGTCGACACCGACCGGATGGCCGCCCGGGTCACCGAGGCGGTCAAGGTCTACGGGATAGGCCGCACCGAGGTGCGCGCCCTGGACCACGTGACCGTCGGCTTCCCGGCCGGCCGGCTCACCGCGATCATGGGGCCGTCCGGATCCGGCAAGTCCACCCTGCTGCACTGCGCGGCGGGGCTGGACCGGCTGACCGCCGGCACCGCGATGATCGGCGACACCGAGCTGGAGAACCTCAACGACCGCCGGCTGACCCTGCTGCGCCGCGAGCGGATCGGCTTCGTCTTCCAGTCCTTCAACCTGGTGCCGGTGCTCACCGCCCGGGAGAACATCACGCTGCCGGTCGACCTGGCCGGCGGCGAGGTGGACCAGGCGTGGGTGGAGACCCTGATCGACGCGGTCGGGCTGCGCGAGCGGCTCGACCACCGGCCGAGCGAGCTCTCCGGCGGCCAGCAGCAGCGGGTCGCGCTGGCCCGGGCGCTGGCCGGCCGCCCCGAGGTGGTCTTCGCGGACGAGCCGACCGGCAACCTGGACTCCCGCACCGGCGCCGAGGTGCTGGAGCTGATGCGCCGCGCGGTGGACGAGATGGGCCAGACGGTGGTCATGGTCACCCACGACCCGACCGCCGCCGGCTACGCGGACGAGGTGCTCTTCCTCGCCGACGGCCGGCTGGTGGACCGCATGGAGCGACCCACCCCGGCCGGGGTGCTGGACCGGATGAAGGCCTTCGACCACGCTCCCGCGGCCGCACGGGGAGGCGTCGGTTCATGAGCAGCAGCGCCACCGCCACCCTGCGGATCAGCCTGCGCTCGCTGTCCGCGCACAAGCGGCGGCTGGCCGGGACCTTCACCGCGATCCTGCTCGGGGTGGCCTTCCTGTCCGGCACGCTGGTGCTCGGCGACACCCTGCGCGGCAGTTTCGACACCCTCTTCACCGACGCCAACCGCGGCACCGACGCGGTGGTGCGCAGCGCCGACGTGATGGACACCGAGAACACCTTCGGCGGCGTCCGGGCCCCGGTGGACCTGGCGCTGGCCGACCAGCTGCGCCAGGTGCCCGGGGTGGCGGCGGCCGAGCCGGCGATCCAGGGCTCCGGCCAGCTGATCGGCAAGAACGGCAAGGCGGTGGGCGGTCAGGGTCCGCCCACCCTGGCCGGCTACTGGCAGACGGACAGCGGACTCAACCCGTACCGGCTGGCCGAGGGCCGGGCCCCGCAGCGGCCGGGGGAGGCGGTGATCAACCGGGGTGCGGCCAAGGCCGGGGAGCTGAAGCTGGGCGACACGACCATCCTGCGCGCCCCCGACCCGGTGACGGTCACCATCGTCGGCATCGCGACCTTCGGCGCCAAGGCCGACGGCATGGGCCAGAACACCTGGACCGGGCTGACCCTGGAGGACGCCGAGCGCTACCTGACCCCGAAGGGGCAGGGCCAGGCCACCTCGATCCAGTTCCGGGCCGAGAGCGGGGTCTCCCAGCAGCAGCTGGTGACGGCGCTGTCGGCGAAGCTGCCGTCCGGTCTGGAGGCGGTGACCGGGACGAAGATCAGCGAAGAGGCCACCAAGCAGGTGTCCAGCCGCTTCCTGACCATGTTCACCACCCTGCTGCTGGTGTTCGCGGGCATCGCCCTGCTGGTGGCGACCTTCACCATCCACAACACCTTCGCCATCGTGGTGGCCCAGCGGACCAGGGAGAACGCGCTGCTCCGGGCCCTGGGCGCGGCGCGCGGCCAGGTGCTGGCGGCGACCCTCGCGGAGGCCGTGGTGGTCGGCGTGGCCGCCTCGGTGGCCGGTCTGCTCGGCGGGATCGGCGTGGCGGCGGGGCTGAAGTCGCTGTTCAAGGTGATCGGCTTCAACCTGCCGACCGGCGGCCTGGTGATCAGCGCGCTCTCGGTGGCGCTGCCGCTGCTGGTGGGCACGGTCACGGCGGTCGCCTCGGCCGTCGCGCCGGCCGTGCGGGCCGGCCGGACGGCGCCGCTGGCCGCGATGCGGGCGGTGGCGGTGGACGGCGCGGCGGCCGGCCGGGCGGGCCGGATCCGCTGGATCGTCGGCGCGCTGCTGGTGGCGGCCGGGGTGGCGGGTACGGTCGTCGGCGCGACCAACGGCCCGTCGGTCGGGCTGACCGCGGGCGGGGCGGTGACCACGCTGCTCGGCGTGGTGGTGCTCGGCCCGGTGTTCGCGACCTACGTGGTGCGGCTGCTGGGCGCCCCGCTGCCGAGGCTGCGCGGCATGCCCGGCGTGCTGGCGGAGCGCAACGCGGCCCGCAACCCGAAGCGCACGGCGGCGACGGCCAGCGCGCTGATGGTCGGGGTCACCGTGGTCTCGCTGTTCACCGTCTTCGGCGCGTCGATCAAGGCGACCATGGACGACACGGTGAGCAAGACCTTCGCCGGGGACCTCGCGGTCTCCACCGGCGGTTTCCGCGGCGGCGGGCTGAGTCCCAAGCTGGCGGACGCGGTCGGCGCGCTGCCGGAGGTGAGCCAGAGCGTGGGCCTGGGCCGCGGCGTGGCCCGGGTGGACGGCCACGGCCGGACCCTGGACGTCACCGATCCGACCCGGCTGGCCGGCATCGTCGACCTCGGCCGGGTGGACGGCTCGCTGCAGCTGGGCACCGACGGCATGGCGGTGTCCCGCAGCGAGGCCGAGAAGCAGGGCTGGCAGGTGGGCAGTTCGGTGCCGGTGCGGTTCAGCGACGGCGTCGAGTCGGCGTTCACCGTGAAGGCGCTCTACCAGGGCGCCGGCGAGCTGACCGGTGACTACCTGGTCACCCGGGAGGCCTGGGCCCCGCACCGGGGCCAGGACACCGACTCGCTGGTGGCGGTCGCGCTGAAGGACGGGGTGTCGCTGTCGGCCGGCAAGGCGGCGGTGAAGAAGGCGGTGGAGCCGTTCGGCGCCCCGGACGTGCAGACCAGGTCGGAGTACGCGAAGAGCGCCGCCTCGGTGGTCGACATCATGCTGTCGGTGGTCTACGCGCTGCTGGCGCTCGCGGTGCTGATCGCGCTGCTGGGCATCGCCAACACGCTGACCCTGGCGGTGCACGAGCGGACCAGGGAGCTGGGCCTGCTGCGCGCGGTCGGCCAGACCCGCGGCCAGCTGCGGGCGATGGTGCGCTGGGAGTCGGTGCTGGTGGCGATGTTCGGCACGATCGGCGGCCTGGGCCTGGGGGCGTTCCTCGGCTGGGCGCTGGTGCGGGCGGCCGACACCGAGGGGACGGGCAGCTTCGCCGTCCCGCCGCTGCAGCTCACCGTGGTGCTGGTCGCCGGACTGGTGGCGGGTGCGGTGGCCGGGCTGCGGCCGGCCCGCCGGGCGGCCCGGCTGGACATCCTGCGGGCCATCGCGGCCGGCTGATCCGCCGCGGACACGCCGGAGCCCGGGCCCCCCGACCAACGGGGCCCGGGCTCCGGACGTGTGCGGTGCGGTCTCAGGCCGCGGCGGGCAGCTCGTCGAGGCCCTCCGAGACCAGCTTGGCCAGGCGGTCCAGGGCCTGGTCCGCGCCCTCGGCGTCGGAGGCCAGCACGACCTCGTCGCCGCCCTGCGCGCCGAGCGCCAGCAGGCCGAGCATCGAGCCGGCGTTGACCGGGTTGCCGCCCGGCTTGGTGATGGTGATCGGCACGCCGGTGGCCGCGACGGCCTTGACGAAGACGGAGGCGGGACGGGCGTGCAGGCCCTCGGCCCAACCGATGGTGACGCGGCGCTCAGCCATGAGACGTGCCTTTCGGTAAAGCTGGTCACGGCCGTGATGGGGGAAACGGACGTGTTGTCTAGACCAGTGTTGCACGCAGCCCCCGCCCGCGAACCGCTGCGTTCGGGAGTTGTGATTGTTTCTTTCAGGGCCATAAACGGCGCATAATCCCCGTTCAGCGGCCCTGTCCACGCTGCGTCCACCCTGCCGGGAACGCACGCCCGGCGCCATTCGGCTCGCCGCCGGATAACCTGACGGTCGTGGACGACTCTGCGGTAGCGCGATCCGAGCCGGAGTACCCCCAGCACTGGGAGGCCGACATCCTGCTGCGTGACGGCGGCACGGCCCGGATCCGGCCGATCACCCCCGCCGACGCCGGCCGGCTGGTCGAGTTCTACGAACAGGTCTCCGACCAGTCCAAGTACTTCCGCTTCTTCGCGCCCTACCCGCGGCTCTCCGACAAGGACGTCCGCCGCTTCACCCACCACGACTTCGTCAACCGGGTCGGCCTCGCCGTCGTCGTCCGCGACCGCTTCATCGCCACCGTCCGCTACGACCGGATCGACCACGACGGGCGCCCCTCCGAGACCGGCACCGACGCCGAGGTCGCCTTCCTGGTCCAGGACGCCCACCAGGGCCGCGGCGTCGCCTCCGCGCTGCTGGAGCACATCGCCGCCGTCGCCCAGGAGCGCGGCATCCGCCGCTTCCAGGCCGAGGTGCTGCCGGAGAACCGCAAGATGGTGAAGGTCTTCACCGACGCCGGCTACGTCCAGCGCCGCAGCTTCGCCGACGGCGTCGTCCACCTGGAGTTCGACCTCGAACCCACCGCCGCCTCGCTCGCCGTCATGCGGGCCCGCGAGCACCGCGCCGAGGCCCGCTCCGTCCAGCGGCTGCTCACCCCGCGCTCGGTGGCGGTGATCGGCGCCTCCCGCCGCCCGCAGACCGTCGGCCGGGCCCTGCTGCGCGACCTGCTCACCGGCTTCGCCGACGACGAGCGCCCGGTGCACGCGGTCAACCGCAACGCCCCGCCCGGCACCGAGCTGGACGGCCTCCCGGTGCACCGCTCGATCCTGGACGTCCCCGGCCCGGTCGACCTCGCGGTGATCGCCGTGCCCGCCTCCGCCGTCCCCGAAGCGGTCGCCGAGTGCGGCGCGCACGGCGTCCAGGGCCTGGTGGTGGTCTCCGCCGGCTACGCCGAGACCGGCCCCGAGGGCCGTGACCGCCAGCGCGCCCTGGTCCGCCAGGCCCGCGCGGCCGGCATGCGGGTGATCGGCCCCAACGCCTTCGGCCTGATCTCCACCGACCCCGAGCGGCCGCTCAACGCCTCGCTCGCCCCGGTGCTGCCCGCCCGCGGCGGCTTCGGCGTCTTCTGCCAGTCCGGCGCGATCGGCGTCGCCCTGCTGGAGGCCGCCCACCGGCGCGGCCTCGGCATCTCCTCCTTCGCCTCGGTCGGCAACCGCGCCGACGTCTCCGGCAACGACTTCCTCCAGTACTGGGCCGAGGACCCGGCCACCGACGTCGTCCTGCTCTACCTGGAGTCCTTCGGCAACCCCCGCAAGTTCACCCGGATCGCCCGCCGGCTCGCCCAGGCCAAGCCGGTCGTCGTGGTCAAGGGCGCCCGCCACACCGGCAGCCTGCCGCCCGGCCACGCCGTCCCGGCCACCGCCACCGGCCTCAAGGACGCCACCGTCGACGCCCTCTTCCAGCAGGCCGGCGTCACCCGGGTGGAGACCATCACCGAGCTGTACGACACCGGCGAACTGCTCGCCCTGCAGCCGCTGCCGCCCGGCGACCGGGTCGCCGTGATCGGCAACTCCGACTCCCTCGGCCTGCTCACCCACGACGCCTGCCTCTCCGCCGGCCTGCGCCCGCGCACCCCCGTCGACCTCACCACCGCCGCCACCGGCGAGAACTTCCGGATCGCCCTGGACACCGCGCTCGGCGACCCCGGGGTGGACGCGGTGATCGCCGTCGCCATCCCGCCGATCGGCACCTCCGCCCACGACTTCATGGGCGGCCGGCTCACCGGCCCCGACGACCCCGAGCTCGGCTCCGACGACCCGGAGATCGCCGCCGCCCTGCTGGACGCCGGCGAGCGCGCCCGCGCCGCCGGCAAGCCGCTGCTCCTCGCCCACCTGGCGCTCACCGACCTGCCCGGCCGGCTGCGTCCCGGCGGCATACCCGCCTACCCGGCGCCCGAACGGGCCGTGCGCGCCCTCGCCCACGCCGTCCACTACGCCGACTGGCGCCACCGGATGGCCGCCGCCGAGGAGACCGCCCGGGTCCCCGAACTCGACCGGATCGACGAGGCCGGCGCCCGCGCCCTGGTGGAGGCCGCGCTCTCCACCCGCGCGGCGGTGGCCGCCCGCACCCAGCCCGGCGGCGCCCGGATCACCCTGCCCGACGCCGACGCCGCCGCCCTGCTCGCCCGCTACGGCGTCGACGTCTCGCCGACCCTGCCCGCCCCCGACGAGGAGAGCGCGGTGCGCGCCGCCGCCGCCCTCGGCTACCCCGTCGCGCTCAAGGCAACCGCCCCGCACCTGCGCCACCGCCCCGACCTCGGCAGCGTCCGGCTCGACCTGACCGGCGAGCCCGGCCTGCGCCGCGCCCACCAGGAGCTGGACGCCCTGCTCGGCGGCGCCGCCGGGGCCGAACTGGTGGTCCAGCGGCTCGCCCCGCGCGGGGTGGACACGGTGATCGGCGCCACCGTCGACCCGGCGGTCGGCGCGATCCTCTCCTTCGGCCTCGCCGGCGCCCCCGCCGAACTGCTCGGCGACGTCGCCCACCGGCTGGTTCCGGCCACCGACCAGGACGTCGCCTCGCTGGTCCGCGAGGTCCGGGCGGCGCCGCTGCTGTTCGGCTGGCGCGGCGCCGAGGCGGTCGACACCGACGCCCTGGAGGAGGTCCTGCTGCGGGTGTCCCGGCTGGTCGACGACCTCCCGGAGGTCGCCTCGGTGGATCTCGAACCGGTGGTCGTCGCCCCGCACGGACTGGCGATCCTGGGGGCGCGCGTACGGATCGCACCCCTGCCGGTCCGCAGCGATCTGGGCCCGCGCGCCATGAGCACGCTGTAACCTTCCTTGGTTGCGTCCGGACCGCGGGCGCCGTTGTCCGAAGCTCGGCGCCGCGCCGCCCGCTTCGTCGGCGGACCATGCCAGGATGGAGTTATGGCGAAGACCGGTACCACCACCACGCAGGACCTGCGTTCCGCGATCGAGCGCAGCGGCTACTACCCGGCCCTGGTGTCCGAGGCGGTGGAGTCCGCGGTGGGTCCCGAGCCGATCACCTCCTACCTGGTGCACCAGGAGACGACCTTCGACGCCAACGAGGTCCGCCGGCACGTCACCGTGCTGGTGCTGACCCCGACCCGCTTCGTGGTGAGCCACACCGACGAGCAGACCGGTGACGCCGGCAGCCCCGCCGTCCCGCTGGCCACCACCTCCACCGAGAGCGTCCGGCTGGACCGGATCAACTCCGTGGTGGTGAGCCGGATGGTCGCCAACCCGGAGACCTACACCCCGGGCACGCTGCCCCGCGAGGTGGTGCTGACCATCGGCTGGGGCGCCGTCCAGCGCCTCGACCTCGAACCGGCCGGCTGCTCCGACCCCAACTGCGAGGCGGACCACGGCTACACCGGCTCGGCCACCGCCGACGACCTGTCGCTGCGGGTCAGCGAGGCCGGCGACGGCCCGGAGACGGTCGCCCAGGCCCTGGTCTTCGCCCGCGCCCTGTCCGAGGCGACCATCACCAACGGCCCCCGGGTCTGATCCGCGCCGCCGTCCAGCCCCGTCGTCCGGCTCCGTAGTACGGTGCCGCGGTCCGGTACCGCCGTCACACCCCGCCGCCACGTACCGACCCGCGCCGTCCGGACGCCGCCCCCACCCGCCCGGACCGTACCGGCCAGCCAGGAAGCCACCTCCGCCACCATGCCCTTCGCCCCCGACGGCCACGACGCCTTCGAGCTCCTCGACCCCGCCACCGCCCCCGCGCCCCCCTACGGCACCGGCTCGCTCTGCGACCTGCTGCCCTCGGTGGCGGCCGGCCTCGGCGTACCCGGCTTCGAGGCGGCGCTGCCGCTGGCGCCCGCCGACCGCGCGGTGGTCTTCCTCGTCGACGGCCTCGGCTGGGAACTGCTGCTGCGCCACCCCGAGTACGCGCCGTTCCTCTCCTCGTTGACGGCCGGCTCGCTCGGCGGCACCGGCCGGCCGTTGACCGCGGGCTTCCCGTCCACCACCGCCACCTCGCTGGCCTCGGTCGGCACCGGCACCCCGCCCGGCCTGCACGGCCTGGCCGGCTACACGGTGGCGGTGCCCGGCGCCGGTCACCTGATGAACCAGCTCCGCTGGCAGCCGCACACCGACCCGGGCAGCTGGCAGCCGTACCCGACGGTCTTCGAGCGGGTCGACGCCGCCGGGGTGGCCACCGCCCAGGTCTCCTCCCCGCTGTTCGCCCAGACCCCGCTCACCCGGGTGGCGCTCTCCGGCGGCACCTTCCTCGGCCGCACCACCGGCGAGGAGCGGATGGACCGCGCCGCCGCCTGGCTGGCCGAGCACGACCGCGCGCTCGTCTACACCTACGTCAGCGAACTGGACGGCGCGGGCCACCGCTTCGGTGTGGACTCCGACGAGTGGCGGATGACCCTGGACGCGGTCGACCGGCTGGCCCGCCGGCTGGCCGAGCAGCTGCCCCCGCGCTCGGTGATGTACGTCACCGCCGACCACGGCATGATCGACATCGCCCCCGAGGACCGGATCGACTTCGACGAGGACTGGGAGCTCGGGGCCGGCGTCGCCCTGCTCGGCGGCGAGGGCCGGGCCCGCCACGTCTACGCCGTCCCCGGCGCCGCCGCCGACGTGCACACGGTCTGGAGCGAGGTGCTCGGCGACCGGATGTGGGTGGCCACCCGCGACCAGGCGATCGAGGCCGGCTGGTTCGGCCCCGCCGTGGACGACCGGGTCTACCACCGGATCGGCGACGTGGTCGCCGCCGCCCGCGACGACATCGCGATCACCGCCTCCCGCAACGAGCCCGGCGAGTCCGCGATGATCGGCCTGCACGGTTCGATGACCCCGGTCGAGCAGTATGTGCCGCTGCTCGAATTTCGCCACTGAACTCCCTTGATGTGAAAGGCCTTTGCACCACCCATGGCTGAACTGGTGTTCTTCTCCGGCACGATGGACTGCGGCAAGTCGACGCTCGCGCTCCAGATGGACCACAACCACGCCGCCCGCGGCCGGCAGGGGATCATCCTCACCCGCGACGACCGGGCCGGCGCGGCCACCATCTCCAGCCGCCTCGGCCTGCGCGCCGACGCGGTCGAGGTGGGCGACGACTTCGACTTCCACGCCCATGTGGTGCACCGGCTCTCGGCCGGCGGCCGGGTCGACTACCTGATCTGCGACGAGGCCCAGTTCTTCACCCCCGGCCAGATCGACCAGCTCGCCCGGGTCGTCGACGAACTCGACATCGACGTCTACACCTTCGGCATCACCACCGACTTCCGCACCCGGCTCTTCCCGGGCTCGCAGCGGCTGATCGAACTCGCCGACCGGGTCGAGGTGCTCCAGGTGGAGGCGCTCTGCTGGTGCGGCGCCCGGGCCACCCACAACGCCCGTACCGTCGGCGGGGTGATGGTGGTCGAGGGCGCGCAGGTGGTGATCGGCGACATCTCGGTGCGCCAGGACGAGGTCGGCTACGAGGTGCTCTGCCGCCGCCACCACCGCCGCCGGCTCACCGCCGCCACCGCCCGCGCCGCCGTGCTCTCCCCGGACGTCCTCCCCTTCGAGGACCAGCAGGTCTGAGGCGGAGGGTCGCTAGCTCGTCTCCAGCACCGAGAAGTGCCCGCCGCGCGGGTCGGCCAGCCGGGCCGCGCGGCCCCGCGGCGTCGGCTGCGGCTCCACCAGTACCCGGCCGCCCAGCTCCACCGCCCGACGCGCCGTCAGCTCAACGTCGGCGACCGCGAAGTGGGTGCGCCAGCGCGGCGGGTGGCCGCGCAGCTCGGCGTCCCGCCGGATCCCGGCCACCGCCCGGCCGCCGACCAGCAGCGCCGACCCGCCGTCGGCCTCCGCGACCGGCACCCCGAGCACCGCGCGGTAGAAGACCGCCGCGCCGTCCGGGTCCGGGGTGAGCAGCTCGGCCCAGGCCGGCCCGCCCGGCTCTGGGCCGGCCTCCCGGCCGAGGTGCTCCTCGCCCTGCCAGAGTCCGAAGACCGCCCCCGAGACGTCCGCCGCGATGGCCAGCCGCCCGGCCCGTTCCGCCTGCAGCGGCCCGACCGCGACCGTCCCTCCGCACTCCCGCACCAGCTGGGCCGAGCGGTCCGCGCTGTCCACGGCGAAGTAGGTGGTCCACTGCACCGGGAAGCCGGTCACCGAGGACACCCCGAGCCCGGCCACCGGCTCCTCGCCGAGCCGGGCCCGTACGTACGTGCCGAGCTGCGCCGGCCCCGGGGTGAACGTCCATCCGAGCAGTTCGCCGTAGAACGCCCGGGCTCCGGGCAGATCGTCGGTCATCAGGCTGACCCAGCACGGGGTGCCCTGGGCCAGCCGGAGTGTCAGCGCGGACATGACAGGTCTCCTCAGGGGGCGGACGGCGCACGAAACGGCGCAGTGAGGGTGATGCTTCCACCGTGGCGCGCGTCGAACCCTCGGGCCGCGCGGAAAGTCCGGCAAAGACCGCACAAAGAGCACCGGTGCGGTCGCCCTGCGCCAGAATGTCCGCCATGACCACCACTCACGATGACTCCCCGCTGGTGTCGGTGACCGGGCTGCGGGAGGCGCTCGCCTCCGCCCGCCCGCCGGTCCTGCTCGACGTGCGCTGGCAGCTCGGCGGCCCGCCCGGCATCGAGGACTACACCGCCGGCCACCTGCCCGGCGCGCACTTCGTGGCCCTCGACACCGACCTCGCGGCCCCGGCCGGCCCGCCCGGGCGCGGCGGCCGCCACCCGCTGCCCGACCCGGAGGAGTTCGGCGCCGCGCTGCGCCGTTCCGGCGTCTCGGCCGACCGCCCGGTGGTGGTCTACGACGGTGCCACCGCGATGGCCGCCGCCCGCGCCTGGTGGCTGCTGCGCTGGGCCGGCCACCCGGACGTCCGGGTGCTGGACGGCGGCTTCGCGGCCTGGCGGGAGGCCGGACTGCCGGTCGTCACCGAGGTGCCGCCCGCCGGGGACGGCGACTTCAAGCCGGTGCCGGGGCAGCTGCCGGTGACCGACGCGGACGGCGCCGCGGTCTGGGCCCGGGAGGCGCTGCTGCTGGACGCCCGGGCGGGGGAGCGCTACCGGGGCGAGACCGAGCCGATCGATCCGCGGGCCGGTCACATCCCGGGCGCGCTCTCCGCGCCGACCACCGAGAACGTCGGCCCGGACGGCCGCTTCCGGCCCGCCGCCGAACTCGCCGTCCGCTTCCGGGCGCTGGGCGCGGGCGAGCGGGAGACCGCCGTCTACTGCGGTTCCGGGGTGACGGCCGCCCACCAGATCCTGGCCCTCGCGGTCGCCGGCCTGCCGGCCACCCTCTACCCGGGGTCCTGGAGCGAGTGGTCGAGCGACGGGAGCCGCCCGGTCGCCGTCACCGACCAGCCGGGCTGATCCCGGACACACCGGAGGGGCGGACGGCCACGGCCGTCCGCCCCTCCGTTCGTGCGACTACTCCTGCTTCTTGCGCCGGCTGCCGAAGACGATCTCGTCCCAGCTCGGCACGGTGGCCCGGCGCCCGGGCCGGACGCCGTCCGCCTCGGCCTGCCGGTCGGTGGTGCCGACCAGCCGGTCCCGGTGCGGAGCGACCGCGCGCGGCATCAGGATGTCCGCGTACGCCGAGCCCGCGCCGACCGCCGGGGCGGCGGCCGCCGGCTCCTCCGCCTCCTCGGCCACCTCGGCGGGCACCGGCTCGATCGGCGGCGGCGCGCCGACCGCGAGGTCGCCGCGGAAGGCGGGCACCACGTCCAGCAGGCTGGTCAGCGAGTCGCGGGACTCGGCCGTCGCCTCGCGGGACTCCCGGACCTCACGGGCCGACATGATGCGGTCCGCCGACGGCCGGTCGATCATCGGGCGCGGCGGCCGGTCCTGGGGGAGCCGGGCGATCCGCGGGATGAACGGGAAGACCGACTCCTCCTCGCGCTCGACCGATTCACCGATCAGCGCCCGGGCCTCGTCGTCGTTCGGCTGGACCAGCCGCCGGGGCGGGTCGTACGTCCAGGACGCGCTGCGGCCCTCGCCGTCGGCCCGGTAGGAGAGGATGACCTCCCAGGTGCCGTCGTCGCGCCGCCAGGAGTCCCAGCGCTCGGTCTCCTTCTCCGCGCCGCGCAGCGCCAGCCGCTCGGCCACCGCCTCGCCCAGCTGCGGGCCGGGGGCCTCGCCGTGCCGGCGGATCGCGGTCTTGCGGGCCCGCTCGGCCATGAAGGCGCGCTCGGCCAGCACCGGACCCTCGAAGCGGCGGACCCGGTCGACGGAGATGCCGGCCGCCTGCGCGACCTCCTCGGCGGAGGCACCGGCTCGTATCCGCGCCTGGATGTCCCGGGGGCGGAGGTGGCTCTCGACCTCGATCTCGATCTGGCCGAGGCGCGGCCGGTCACCACGGATGGCGGCGCGCAGCCGCTCATCGATGGGAAGGGTGTACTCCGTGCTGTCGGCAGCCTTGAGCACCAGCCGTGTGCCGTCGTTGCTGACGGCCACAACCCGCAGTTCGGGCACGGTTACCTCCCGGGTGGTGCCTGCCGACGTCACCTGCGTCGCTGCTCCCGTACTGAGTGTGGCCTGCCCACTCGCGACTGGCCACAACCTTGCTGAGTTCCCCGGCGTGTCGGGCTCACGCCCGTCCACGTCGCTGTGGCACGGTTGCCTTTTTGCCACGCCATCCGTCGGCGTCGCGCCTGGGTGTCCCGGCCGTCCTCGCACGCGGAGTGTCGCGACGGTCCGGGACGGGCGTCGCCGTGCGTGCCTGTGCCGTAGCTCTTCGTCGAGCTGCCGGTTGATGGGCAGTCGACAAGTCGACCCGGGCCTCAGGCTTTACGAACAGTACTCCATTCGTGGCATCCAAAGGGGCGGCTCGCCGCTCAAGTCTCCCGCGATTCACGGGAATCTCAAGAGCACGCGACCCCAATGGCCGAGGATCGGCCGGTGAACGGTGATCATCTTCACATATATCTCCCGCGCAGAACCGCATTTTCGACCCTTGTGTCCTTCTTTGTGCAAGATGGAGTGACTTGTTCGAAGGACAGTCGTACTGACTTGAGGGATGTTGATGCCGCAGGTGAAGCCCGCCCCGGACGGAGCCGAGGAAGGTCGCAGGCGAATTGATCTGAGTGTGGCTCAGGTCGCCGCCAGCGCACTGGCCACCGTGGTGGGGGCGGTGCTCGCGTCCGAACTCGGGGTCTACGGAACCATTCTCGGCGCGGCGGTGGTGAGCATCGGCGCCACCACCGGCAGTGCGGTGTTCCAGCACGTCTTCAAACGCACCGGTGAACAGCTGCGCGGCGCCGTGGACCGGACCGCCGGGCCGGGGCAGTTGGCGA
Source organism: Kitasatospora sp. NPDC057595 (assembly GCF_042800875.1). Taxonomy (NCBI): domain Bacteria; kingdom Bacillati; phylum Actinomycetota; class Actinomycetes; order Kitasatosporales; family Streptomycetaceae; genus Kitasatospora; species Kitasatospora sp. NPDC057595. The sequence goes on from NZ_JBHVGL010000020.1 coordinate 166,460, forward strand.
ACGGACTGCGGCAGGCGCCGGAGCCGGTTCCGGGCGTGGAGCCGCCGCCCTCCGCGGAGTGGAACACGCCGCAGGTGGTCCGGGCGCGTCGGCGATGGACCTGGAAGTCGTACGCGGCGGTCTCGGCGCTGGTCTTCACCCTCGCGATGGTGCCGATCCTCGCCTTCGAGGTGGCGACCGGGCAGCCGGTGTCGGCGACCGTCAAGGGCGGGTCGGGCACCGGTACCTCGATCGGTGGCCGGGTCGACCGGAAACCGACCGTCCCACCGGGTGACGCGCCGTCCTCCGGGCCCGCCTCGGTGCCCTCGCCGTCGGCCGGCCGGGACGGCGGCGCCTCCGGGCGGCCGAGCCCCGACCCCCGCCCGGGTGCGGAGGGCGGCGAGCCGTCCGCCTCCCCGTCGGCCGGTTCCAGTTCAGGGTCGGGGGCGGGAACGGAGCCGTCCGCGAAGCCCTCCGCGCGCCCCGGCGGCGAGCCGTCCGCCCCGTCCACGCCCCCCGCGTCCACCGCGCCCTCCGCGCCGGCCGGGGACGGGGCCGCCTCCGCGAAGCCGTCCGGCGGCGCCACCCCGAAGCCCCCGGCCCCGACCACCGCCGTCGAACCGCCCGCCGCCCCCGCCGCTCCGGCCGCCCCGGCCGCTCCCGGCGGGGCGGAAGGCTAGGCGCCGAGCACCCGGCGCAGGTGGTCATTGCCGAAGCGGCGGTCCGGGTCCAGCTCGTCGCGCAGCGCGGTGAACTCCGCGAAGCGCGGGTACACCCCGGCGAGGTACTCGGCGTCCCGGGTGTGCAGCTTGCCCCAGTGCGGGCGGCCCCGGTGCTCGGTCATCAGCCGCTCGACCGCCGTGAAGTACCCCTGCTCGGCGGTGCCCCGGTAGAGGTGGACGGCGATGTAGACGGTGTCCCGGCCGTGCGCGGTGGAGAGCCAGACCTCGTCGGCCGGGGCGAACCGCACTTCGACCGGGAAGCTGATCCGCCAGCCGGAGCGCTCGACCATCGCCCGCAGCTCGCGCAGCACCTCACCGGCCGCCGCGCGCGGCACCGCGTACTCCATCTCGACGAAGCGCACCTTGCGCGGGCTGGTGAACACCTTGTACGCGGTGTCGGTGTAGCTGCGGTCCGACCAGGCGCGGCTGGCCAGCGAGGCGATGGCCGGCACCGAACCGGGGAACCGGCGGCCCACCCGGCAGGCGCCCTCCCAGACGGTGTTGGAGAGGAAGTCGTCCTCCAGCCACTCCTTGAACCGGGGCAGCGGCGCGGCCGGGCCCTGGCTGCGGTTGTTCCGCTTGGTGGAGCAGCGGTCGGTGTGCGGGAACCAGTAGAACTCGAAGTGCTCGTTGACCGCGGTGAGGTCGTCCAGCCGCTCCAGCACCTCGTCGAAGCGCATCGGCTGCTCGTGCGCGGTGAGCAGGAAGGCCGGCTCGACGCCGAGGGTGAGCGCGGTGATCACGCCCAGCGCGCCGAGGCCGAGCCGGGCGGCCTCGAAGAGCCGCGGGTCCTCGGTGGGGGAGCAGTGCCGGATGCTGCCGTCGGCGAGCACGATCTCCAGGCCGCGGATCTGGGCGGCGAGCGAGCCGGAGTCCCGGCCGGTGCCGTGGGTGCCGGTGCTGGTGGCGCCGGCCACGGTCTGCACCTCGATGTCACCCATGTTGGTGAGCGACAGGCCCGCCGCGTCCAGCAGCCGGTTGAGCCGGTGCAGCGGCAGTCCGGCCTCGACGGTGACCGTGCCGTTCTCCCGGTCGATCCCGCGCACGGCGGTCAGCGCGTGCGGGCGGACGAGCACGCCGTCCCCGGCGGAGGCGATCGCCGTGAAGGAGTGGCCCGAGCCGACCGCCTTCACGGTCCGGCCCTGGTCGCCGGCGCGCAGGATCTCCTTGGCCAGCTCCTCCGCGGTGCCGGGGGTGACCACCCGGCCGGGCGCGGCGCTCTGGTTGCCCGCCCAGTTGGTCCAGCGGGTGCGGGTCGCGGTACTGGCCTGGGGCATTGCGGCGCCTCCTGCTCCGTGGCCGAACGGCGTCGGCTCACCTCGGTCCCTACCCGCGGGTAGGCCACGGGTAGGGAGGAGAGTAGGTCAGGTCACCGTTCGAGGTCCACGGTTTCGGCCGAGGACGGGGCACTCCGCGCGACGGTCTCCCCGGCGGCCAGCCCGGCCCGCAGCCGTGCGAGCCCGACGAGCGCCGCCAGCACGCCGAAGATCCCGGCGGCCACCGGCACCCAGTAGCCGGCCGCCGCGCCGGACGCGTCGACCACCCAGCCGCCGGCCGAGGAGCCGACCGCGACACCCAGCGCCAGCCCGGTGGTCGTCCAGGTCATGCCCTCGGTCAGCTGGGCGGCCGGCACCAGCCGCTCGACCACGGCCATCGCGGTGATCAGGGTGGGGGAGATGGCGATGCCGGCGATCAGCAGCGCGCCACCGACCGCCACCAGGCCGCCGACGCCGTTCACCGTCTCGGCGAGCAGCAGCAGCGGGACCATGCTGACGGCCATGAACACCACGCCGACGAGGAAGCGCACCGGCATCGACCCCCTCGGCTTGAGGGCGCCGAAGACCACGCCGGCCACACAGGAGCCGAGCGCCCAGAGCGCCAGGATCGGACCGGAGGTGGCGCCGTGGCCCTGCGCCTTGGTGAACGCGACGGTGACCACCTCGACGGAGCCGAAGATCGCGCCGGTGGAGACGAAGGTCAGGATCAGCACCTGGAGGCCCCGGTTGAGGATCACCGGACTGCCGGCGTGGCGGGCGGCCGGATGGACCGGCGGCTCGGTGGAGCGCTGGGCGGCGAACAGGGCCACGCCCACGGCCAGGAACACGCCGGCGAGCAGCACGCCGGCCTCGGGGAAGACCGCGGTGGCCAGCGTCACCGAGAGGATCGGGCCGACGATGAAGCAGATCTCGTCGACCACCGCCTCGAAGGAGTAGGCGGTGTGCAGCTTCGGCGCCTCCTCCCGGTACAGGTGCGCCCAGCGGGCCCGCACCATCGCCCCGGTGCTCGGCATCACGCCCATCCCGGCGGCGAACACGAAGAGCGTCCAGACCGGCGCCTCGAACCGGGCGGACAGCAGCAGGCCGATCGCGGCCACGACGGTGATCGCGGTGGCCGGCAGGACGATCCGGCGCTGCCCGTGCCGGTCCACCAGCCGGGACACCTGCGGGCCGAGGATCGCCGCGGACACCGCCATCGTCGCCGAGACCAGACCGGCGACCCCGAAGGAGCCGCGCAGCTCGGAGAGCATCGTGACGATGCCGATGCCCGTCATGGAGATCGGCAGCCGGGATATGAACCCGGTGGAGGAGAAGGCCAGACTGCCGGGGGAGGCGAAGATCTGGCGGTAGCTGGACAGCACGGGGGAGGCTCCGCAGGGGGTAAGGAACGTTGCTGGCAAAGACAGCCTACGAACCTTGGCAAACGGTATTTTTCCGGGCACCCGGAGCCGGCCCGGGCCCGGCCCCCCTGTCCACAGTGGCAGGATCGGAGCCATGTCCGACGCGCGCAACACCTCCCGCACCGGCGCCGCCCCGTACGACGCCCTGCTGCTGCTCTCCTTCGGCGGGCCCGAGGCCCCCGAGGACGTCGTCCCCTTCCTGGAGAACGTCACCCACGGGCGCGGCATCCCCAGGGAACGGCTCCAGGAGGTCGGCAAGCACTACTTCCTGTTCGGCGGCGTCAGCCCGATCAACGGGCAGAACCGCGAACTGCTGGCCGCGCTGCGCGAGGACTTCGCCGGGCACGGCCTCGACCTGCCGGTGTACTGGGGCAACCGGAACTGGGCGCCGTACCTGGTCGACACCCTGCGCGGGATGGTCACCGACGGCCACCGCCGGATCGCCGTGCTGGCCACCAGCGCCTACGCCGGCTACTCCGGCTGCCGCCAGTACCGGGAGAACCTCGCCGACGCGCTGGCCGCGCTGGCCGCCGAGGGCCTGCCGGAGCCGCGGGTCGACATGCTGCGCCACTTCTACAACCACCCCGGCTTCGTCGAGCCGATGATCGACGCCACCCTGGCCGCCCTGGGCCGGCTGCCCGAGGAGGTCCGGGCCGGCGCCCGGCTGGCGTTCACCACCCACTCGATCCCGGACACCATGGCCGAGACCTCCGGCGCCCCCGACGACCCGGCCCGCGGCCGCCCCGGCGGCGCCTACGTCGCCCAGCACCTGGAGGTCGCCCGGCTGGTCGCCGCGGCCGTCGCCGAGCGCACCGGCGTCGCCGACCGCCCGTGGGAGCTGGTGTACCAGAGCCGCAGCGGCGCCCCGCACATCCCCTGGCTGGAGCCGGACATCTGCGACCACCTGGAGACCCAGCGGGCCGACGGCGCCCCGGCCGTGGTGATGGTCCCGATCGGCTTCGTCTCCGACCACATGGAGGTCAAGTACGACCTGGACACCGAGGCGGCGGCCAAGGCCGCCGAGCTCGGCCTGCCGGTCGCCCGGGCCGCGACCGTCGGCGCCGACCCCCGGTTCACCGCCGCCGTCCGCGAACTCGTCCTGGAGCGGGCCGCCGCCGAGCGCGGCGAGCCGGTGAGCCGCTGCGCCCTCGGTTCGCTCGGCCCCAGCCACGACGTCTGCGCCGTGGCCTGCTGCCCCAACCCGCGCGCCCCCCGCCCGGCCGCCGCCGAGCGCTGACCCGTTCCGCCCCCGGAGGAGATCCCCGTGTCCAGCCCCGCCGTGCCCGATCCCGCCCTGCTCGACGAACTGCTCGACGTCGCCCTGGACGCCGCCCGCCGGGCCGGCACCCTGCTGCTGGAGGGCCGGCCCGCCGACCTCGGTGTCGCGGGCACCAAGAGCAGCCCGGTCGACGTGGTCACCGAGATGGACCTGGCCTCCGAGAAGCTCGTCCTGGAACTGATCACCGCCCGCCGGCCCGAGGACGGCTACCTGGGCGAGGAGGGCGCCGAGCGGCCCGGCACCAGTGGTGTGCGCTGGGTCGTCGACCCGCTCGACGGAACCGTCAACTACCTGTACGGACTTCCGTCCTGGGCGGTCAGCGTGGCCGCCGAGCTGGACGGGCGCGCGGTGGTCGGGGTCGTGTACGCCCCGGCGCGCGGCGAGCTGTTCCAGGCCGTGCTCGGCCGCGGCGCCCGGCGCGACGGCCGCGCGATCGCCGTCCGCCCGGCCCCGCCGTGGGGCCAGGCGCTGATCGGCACCGGCTTCGCCTACGTCCGCGAGGTGCGGGTCCGGCAGGCCGAGGTGGTGCTCGGGCTGATGTCCGAGGTGCGCGACATCCGCCGGGCCGGCGCCGCCGCCGTGGACCTCTGCGACGTCGCCGCCGGCCGGCTGGACGGCTACTACGAGCGCGGGCTGGCCCCGTGGGACCGGGCGGCCGGCTGCCTGATCGCGGCCGAGGCCGGCGCCCTGGTCGGCGGCCGCCCCGGGCGGGGCGCGGACGGCGAGCTGACCGTGGCCGCCGCCCCCGGCGTCTACGAGCCGCTCCAGGAGCGGCTGGCCGCGCTGAACGCCTGGGCGGACTGAGCCCGCACGCGGACCGGACACACCGAGGGGCCCGTTTCCCGACCGCACCGGCGGTCGGGGAACGGGCCCCTTGCGGATGACTGGACGACTCTCCGGGCGACGAAGAGCCCTGACATACAGGGGATGCCAGGGCCTGGGTTTCGCACGGCCCCCACAGGGCCGCTGGTGCCGGAGATCCGGCGACGGGTCGGACTGGGGATCAGGCGGCGGTGCGGTGGCGCTCCAGCACCGTGTCCACGCCGTGCTCGGCGGCGAGACGGCGCAGATCGTCCAGCTCGGACTGTTCCACCTCGGCGAGGAACTCGTCCCCGGCCTCGATCGCGCGGTGCAGGTCCTGCTCGGCATTGGCGATGCGCTGCAGGATTCCGGCGGTGAAGGCGTCCATACGGGCCCCCTTACTGTGTCGGACGTGCACGGTCGTGCGCCCCCCGCCCCGGGGTGACGGCGGCCAGCGGAAGCGTCCGGTCCGGGTGGCGTACCTCTCCGGACGGACGCGGAGACGGCCCTCGGCCGCTCCCGGTGACTCCCCTGCCCCAGGGCCGGCGCGGATGAACGCACGGCGGGTGGGTGCGATCGGCTCAGAAACCGGATCGCGGGTGTGCGGATGTCCTCCCCGCCCCGGGGGCCGGGAAACCTCCGGACGGAAGAAAGTTGCCTGCGTCACAGTCCAACCGGACTGCTTCCGCCGCGAACCACGCCCGCGCGCGCCCGGCGCCGCCCGCGGGCGGCCGTGCCTCCGGGGCAGCTTATCGCTGCCTTACCGCCGGACCAGGCAGGATGGAGGCAGCGTCGGAGCCGTGCGTCCGCTTCCCGGGCCGGCCTGAAGAAGGGACAACCACCGTGCGGGTTCTCGTCGTCGAGGACGAGCAGCTGCTCGCCGAGGCAGTGGCCACCGGTCTGCGCCGCGAGGCGATGGCCGTCGACGTGGTCTACGACGGGGAGGCCGCGCTCCAGCGCATCGCGGTCAACGACTACGACGTGGTCGTGCTCGACCGCGACCTGCCGCTGGTCCACGGTGACGACGTCTGCCGCAGTGTGGTCGACCAGGGCCTGGCCACCCGGGTGATCATGCTGACCGCCTCCGGCGACATCAGCGACCGGGTCGAGGGCCTGGAGATCGGAGCGGACGACTACCTTCCGAAGCCGTTCGCCTTCAGTGAACTCGTCGCCCGGGTCCGCGCCCTGGGCCGCCGCGCGACCGTCCCGCTGCCCCCCGTCCTGGAACGGGCCGGCATCTCGCTCGACCCCGGCCGCCGCGAGGTGATCCGCGACGGCCGACCCGTCCAGCTCGCCCCCAAGGAGTTCGCCGTCCTGGAGGTGCTGATGCGGGCCGGCGGCGCCGTCGTCTCCGCCGAGCAGCTGCTGGAGAAGGCCTGGGACGAGCACACCGACCCGTTCACCAACGTCGTGCGCGTCACCGTGATGACGCTGCGCCGCAAGCTCGGCGACCCGCCGGTGATCGTCACCGTCCCGGGTTCCGGCTACCGGATCTGACCGGACCCCGCGGCTCCGAACGGAACCCGCGGTCCCGCCAGGAACCGGCCCCCACCCACGCGCCCGCCCCGGCGGACGCCCCGAGAGGACCATCATGACCACCCCGCCCTCCGCCGGCGGGCCCTCCGGCGCGCCCACCGGCGGGCGCGCCGTGCCCAATCGGCCCGTACCGCCCAAGCCCGCCCACCCGCCGCGGGCCCCCCGGCTGCACTCCTCGCACGACACCTACGTGCCCGGCGACGGCATGCTCGCCTGGCTGCCGTTCCGCCCCACCATCCGGATCCGGCTCACCCTGCTCTACGGCGGGATGTTCCTGATGGCCGGCGTGGTGCTGCTGCTGCTGATGTACGTGTTCGTCAAGCAGGCCCTGCGGGACGTCCAGCCGCCGCCCTTCGACTTCGGGCCCTCGGGCGCCCGGGTGAACGGCGCCTGGATGAGCACCGACCAGTTCAACCAGTACCTCGCCAACATGCACACCCTGAAGTCGGACAGCGCGCTCAACACCCTGCTGCGCAAGTCGCTCACCATGCTGGTCTGCCTCGCCGTGATCGCCTTCGCGGCCGGCTACGCGATGGCCGGCCGGGTGCTGCGCCCGCTCGGCCGGATCACCCGCACCGCCCGCGAGGTGGCCTCCTCCGACCTGCACCGGCGGATCGAGCTGGACGGCCCGGACGACGAGCTCAAGGAGCTGGCCGACACCTTCGACGACATGCTGGAGCGCCTCGACCGCTCCTTCGACTCCCAGCGCCGCTTCGTCGCCAACGCCTCGCACGAACTGCGCACCCCGCTGGCGATCAACCGCACCCTGCTGGAGGTCCAGCTCTCCGATCCGCAGGCCTCGCCCGACCTCCAGCAGCTCGGCAAGACCCTGCTGGCCACCAACGAGCGCAGCGAGCAGCTGGTCGAGGGCCTGCTGCTGCTCGCCCGCAGCGACAACGAGCTGACCGACCGCCGCCCGGTGGAGTTCTCCGAGGTCGCCACCCGGGCCCTGGAGCAGACCCGGGCGGAGGCCGCCCGGCGCGAGGTCGACCTGCGCGCCTCGCTGCACCCGGCGACGGTCTCCGGCAACGGCGTCCTGCTGGAGCGGATCGCGCTCAACCTGCTGCAGAACGCCGTGCGCTACAACGCCCCGGACGGCTGGGTCGAGATCACCACCGCCCCGGTGCCCGGCGGCGGTGAGCTGGTGGTCTCCAACACCGGCCCGGTGGTGCCCGGCTACGAGCTGGAGCACATCTTCGAGCCGTTCCGCCGGGTCAAGGGCGCCGACCGGACCCGCAGCGACAAGGGGGTCGGCCTCGGCCTCTCGATCGTCCGCTCGGTGGTCCGCGCCCACAACGGCACCATCGAGGCCACCCCGCGCGCCGGCGGCGGCCTCACCATGCGGGTGCGCATCCCGGCCGGGTGACCGGCCTCCCGACACACCGGGCGCCCTCCCCTCCGGGCGGGTGCTCCCCGGGCCTCCGCGGCCCCGTCACGGCCCTTCTCGGGGCCATGGCGGGGCCGTTGCGCCGTCCGGGTGAGCGAAGTCCGTGCGCCGACCGTTTCCAGCCGCCCCCGCCAGGCCCGTCAAGACGACATAAGGCCTGGCGGGGGCGGCTTGTCATTTCCGGCCCGGGCAACTTACGGTGTCGTAACCTACGCGACCGTAAGTGCCGTCCGAACGGACTCCGGCGTACCCGTCCAACGCGCCCGTACCGCGCGTGCCCGTCCCCCAGGAGCCAGCCCCGTGACCATCGCCCCCGCGCAGCGCAGCACCTCGCTCGGTTCGAGCGCCTGGACCGACACGCGGCTGATCCTGGCCCTGGAAGAGGTCGTCGAGAAGGAGCTCGACCGGCACCTCAAGGTCGCCAAGGACTGGATGCCGCACGAGTACGTCCCGTGGAGCCAGGGCCGCGACTTCGACGGCGTGCTGGGCGGCGAGGCCTGGGAGCTCGGGCAGTCCAAGGTGACCCCGCTCGGCCGGGTCTCGCTCGTGGTCAACCTGCTCACCGAGGACAACCTCCCCAGCTACCACCACGAGATCGCGACCATGTTCGGCCGCGAGGGCGCCTGGGGGGAGTGGGTCCACCGCTGGACCGCGGAGGAGGGCCGGCACGGCATAGCCATTCGCGACTACCTGCTCACCACCCGGGCCGTCGACCCGAACGAGCTGGAGCGGGCCCGGATGGCCCACATGTCGGACGGCTTCTCGTCCGACAACGCGCACAGCATGCTGCAGTCGGTCGCCTACGTGGCCTTCCAGGAGCTCGCCACCCGCATCGCGCACCGCAACACCGGCCACTCCGCCGGCTGCCCGCTGGCGGACCAGCTCCTCGCGAAGATCGCCAATGACGAGAACCTGCACATGGTCTTCTACCGGAACCTGCTGAAGGCCGCCCTGGAGATCGCCCCGGACCAGGCCATGCGCGCCGTCACCGACGTGGTGACCAACTTCCGGATGCCCGGCCACGGCATCCCCGGCTTCGAGCGGGCCGCCGCCCAGATCGCCCTCGGCGGCGTCTACAACCTGCGTATCCACCACGACGACGTGCTGCAGCCGGTGCTGCGCCACCTCAAGATCATGGAGCTGGACGGCCTCGGCCCGGACGGCGTGCGGGCCCAGCAGGAGCTGGGCCTCTTCCTCGACGGGCTGGAGGCCCAGGCGGCCAAGTTCGACGAGCGGCAGGCGGCGCTGCTGGCCCGCCGCGCGGCCCGGCAGCAGGCATAGGAGCTTGGGCGGATTTTCCACGGTTTGCCCGGGGTGGCGGCGAACGTGAGCAAGCTCACACCGTGTCGCTCCACGGGATCGGGCGACGCCGGAGAGTGATCATGCCATCGGCCCCTCCGATCGCCGTCCGTGAGCGGAACGGCGATCGGAGGCGAGTCGGAGGGTTCGCCTCCCGCCCAGGTGGGCAAGGGAATTGGCGGGCGCGCCGAGGAGCTTCGCTTACGGAGCGTGTCCAGCATGTGGTCACTCGCACCCCGCGACGATGGCCCTGCGTGAAGCCCCGAACGCCCGAGTGGATCACCCCAACGGACCCCTGGCTGAGTGTCGATTGAGTAACGGGGCTTGAAGTAAGGCAAAATCTCCGCCTCGGGTCGGGCACAAGACCGACCCCCCATGCGTTACGTGCGCTGGAGATACCGCACACACCGCACAACCCGGAGGGGGAGAGCGAAATATGGCTACCGACTACGACACCCCACGCAAGACCGATGACGAGCTCAACGAGGACAGCATCGAGGAGCTCAAGGCCCGTAGGAACGACAAGGGCGGCAGCTCGGTCGACGTCGACGAGTTCGAGGCGGCCGAGGGCATGGAGCTCCCCGGCGCAGACCTCTCGAACGAGGAGCTCTCCGTCCGGGTGCTGCCGCGGCAGGCCGACGAGTTCACCTGCATGAGCTGCTTCCTGGTCCACCACCGCAGCCAGCTGTACAGCGAGAAGAACGGCAACCCGATCTGCCGGGACTGCGGCGCCTGAGATCCAGGGCGGTCATGACTCGGGCCTCGCGGTGTTCGCGAGACCGGTGCGACGCCCCTTCCGGCCCCGGGCAGCGGGGCCGGACGGCAGCTCCGGCGTCCGTCGTGACGGACGCACCAGTCATACGGTCGGATGGAAAGCGTTTCCAGGAAACGCGAAGGGACGGTACCGCCCAGGCGGTACCGTCCCTTTCCGTTCGGTCGTCTCCTGCTCCGTCCCGTCCTGCCCCGCCCGGGCCCGTTGCCCGGCCGGGCCTCAGGTGCGGGCGTTGCGGCGGGCCTCGTCCAGGGCCTCCGCCAGCTTCATCGGCGAGCGGGTCGAGAGATAGAGGTACGGCGTCGGGTCCGCCGGGTCGCTCACCTCGACCCGCAGCGCGGTCGGCACGTAGCTGCGCAGCAGCATGAAGGCCCGCGGGTCGGCCTTCGGCCCGCGCCAGGCGGCGGCGTCCGCCGGGCCCAGCGCCTGAGCGGCGCCGAGGGCGTCCACCGGGATCCGGGCCGGGCCGGCCACCAGCGAGCCCTGGACCACCCGGATCCGGGCCGAGCCGTAACTGCTGATCGCGGCGGCGCCGGCGGCGATGCCGACCACCAGCCCGACCAGCGCGCCCACCGCGCTGAGGCGCAGCAGGATCAGCGCGAGGGTGAGGCCGATCACGACCGGGAACAGCCACCAGGAGCGCGGCACGGTGAGGCGTTCGTCGTACATGCCCTCCATTGTGGGCGCCATGACGGCGGCGCCCGGACGCAACCCCCGTCCGGGGCCCGGCTACCGCTCGGTAGGGTGGGGCGCCGTGACCGGTTCGACTGCCCCCACCGCGCCCGCCGCCCCCACGACCCCCACCACGCCGCCGCCGGAGGCCGTCCTCCCGCCGCGCGCCCCCGAGGCCCCCGCCCCCGGCACCCGGCTCGGCTCCCACTACGAGCACTGCTTCGGCTGCGGCCCGCAGCACCCCGGCGGCCTGCGGATCGAGGCGGTGGCCGGCGAGGGCCTCGACGTCACCGCCGAGTTCACCGTCCGCCCGGAGCACCAGGGCGGCCCGGGCCTGGCCCACGGCGGCCTGCTGACCACCGCCATGGACGAGACCCTGGGAACGCTCAACTGGTTGCTGCACGCCCCCGCCGTCACCGGTCGGCTGGAGACCGACTTCCTCTCCCCGGTACCGGTCGGCTCCACCCTGCACCTGCGCGCCTGGGTCACCGGTGTGCACGGCCGGAAGATCTACAGCGCCGCCGAGGCACGGATCGGCGGCCCCGACGGGCCGGTCGCGGTGCGCGCGCAGGCACTCTTCGTCCAGGTGAAGCTGGAACACTTCACCAAGCACGGTCGACCCGAGGACATCGAGAAGGTCCTCGACGACCCCGACCTGATGAAGCGCGCCCGAGCCTTTGAGGTGAACCCTTGAGCACCACCCCCCGCGAGCCCCTGGACGTCCTGATCCGGCGGATCGACCCCGAGCTGCCGCTGCCCGCGTACGCGCAGCCCGGCGACGCCGGCGCCGACCTGCGGACCACCGTCGACGCCGAGCTGGCCCCCGGCGAGCGGGCCGTGCTGCCCACCGGCGTCGCCATCGCGTTGCCCGACGGCTACGCCGCGTTCGTCCACCCCCGCTCGGGACTGGCAGCTCGTTGCGGCGTTGCTCTGGTGAACGCCCCAGGGACGGTCGATGCCGGGTACCGTGGAGAGATCAAGGTGATCGTCGTCAATCTGGACCCGCGCGAGGGCGTCAGCTTCCGCCGAGGGGACCGGATCGCCCAGCTGGTGATCCAGCAGGTCGAGAAGGCCCGCTTCCACGAGGTGGCCGAGCTGCCTGGGTCGGCACGCGCCGAGGGCGGGTTCGGGTCGACCGGCGGCCACGCCGCGGTCTAGGCTGCCCGCGGCCTCGCAGGAAGCCGAGCAGGTATTCGCATCGGTCTTGGACCGGGAAGGACAGTGACCGTGTTCCGTCGTCGCCAGAAGAGCGAGGACGCTGTCGAGCAGCTCGCCGACGACGCCATCAGCGCCGACGAGACGGCCGATGACGTCGAAGGTTCCGCCGAGAGCGAGAACGTGACCGAGCTGGACCCGGCGGACCGGGTCGGCCTGCCGCCGGCCCCGCGTCCGGACGGGCCGTGGGACCACTCCGAGCTGGAGAACCCGGAGGAGGGCCGCGTCGACCTCGGGGGCCTGCTGGTCCCCGGTGTCGAGGGCATGGAACTCCGGGTGGAGGTGGCCGGCGACGCGATCGTGGCCGCCACCCTGGTCCTCGGCAACAGCGCCATCCAGCTGCAGGCCTTCGCGGCCCCCAAGTCCGAGGGCATCTGGGGGGAGGTCCGCGAGGAGATCGGCAGCGGCATCACCGCGCAGGGCGGCATCGTCGAGGAGGAGGAGGGCCCGCTCGGCTGGCACCTCCGCGCGCAGGTCCCGGTGCAGCTGCCGGACGGCACGCAGGGCGTGCAGCTGGTGCGCTTCGTCGGCTGCGACGGCCCGCGCTGGTTCCTCCGCGGCGTGATCTCCGGCCAGGCCGCCGTCCAGCCCGAGATGGGTGGGGTCCTGGAGCAGGTCTTCCGGCAGACGGTCGTCGTCCGCGGTGAGACCCCGATGGCGCCCCGCGATCCGATCGTGCTGAAGCTCCCCGAGGACGCGCAGATGGTCGCCGACGGCGGCGGCGCCGTCGCGGCCACCGGCGAGGGTGAGAACCGCTTCGGCAACACCGCGCTGGACCCGTTCGCCCGCGGCCCGGAGATCACCGAGGTCCGCTGAGCAGCACGTGTGAGCTCGCCGATCGCCCCCGCCCGCACCACCGGGCGGGGGCGATTTGCATGTGGCGGCCCCGTCCCCGTACAGTTCCGGAGTCGCCGCGAGAGAGCGGGGACAAGCGGAAAGCGAAGTCCGATGAATGAAACTCCGGAAAACGGAGCGGAAAACGTCTGATAAGCTGGAAACACGAAAGAACGAAGCGCCCGGAGGGCCCGCTGGAAGGCGGCTCGAAGGAAGCGTCCGTTCC
>NZ_JBHVGL010000021.1:0-2968 GCF_042800875.1 Kitasatospora sp. NPDC057595
GCCCAGGCCCCCGCGCCCGCGCAGACCCCGGCGCCCGGCCAGCCGTCCGCGCCCGCCGCGCACGCCGACGCCCAGGCGCCCGCCGCCCACGCCGAGCAGGCCCCCGACGACGACTACACCGTGGCCCTCGCCGCCTCGACCGTCGGCGTGCTGCTCGCCGCGATCATGGTCGGCACCGTCGCCCGCAAGCGCGGCGGCCAGCTGCGCGGCCGCCGCCCCCGGCACCGCATCGCCCTTCCCACCGCCCCCGCCGCCGCCTTCGAGGCGGAGCTGAAGGCCCGCCAGGACGACGCCGGCCTCGACCTGCTCGACCGCGCCCTGCGCAGCATGGCCCGCAACACCGTGCGCGGCGGCAAGCGGCTGCCCGCGATCGTCGCCGCGCGGATCACCCCCGGCCGCACGGTCGAACTCCACCTCTCCGGGGCCGCCGCCCCCATCGCGCCGTTCCGCGCCGCCCACGCGCCCAACATCTGGTGGTGCGCCGCCGACTCCGACGGCCTGCTCTCGCCCGGCCAGGCCCGCAAGACCGCCGCCCCCTACCCGGCGCTGGTCACCCTCGGCTCGGCCGCCGACGGCTCGGTGGTCCTCGCCGACCTGGAGACCGTCCGGCTGCTGCACCTCTCCGGCCACCCGGACGACGCCCGTGACGTGCTGCGCACCCTCGCGCTGGAACTCGCCCACAGCCCGCTCGCCGACCGTCTCCACCTGCACCTGGTCGACCTCGCCGAGGAGGTGCCGATCAGCGGTCCCGCCGCCGAGCGGATCCACCGCCACACCACCCTGGAGGCCGCGCTCGCCGCCCTCGGCCCGCGCACCGCCAAGGCCCGCGCGACGCTGGTGGCCGCCGAGGCCGCCAGCCCCCGGGACGCCCGCAGCCGCGGCCTGGCCGACGAGTCCTGGGTCCCCGAGATCGTGCTCTGTGCCCACCAGCCCGGCGGGGAGGTCCCGGCCGAGCTGGGCCGGCTGCTCGACGCCCGCCCCCGCACCTGCGTCGCCGTGGTCACCCGGGCACCCGAGCGCGGCACCGGCCCGGTCGCCCGCTGGACCCTCCCGGCCACCGGCCAGGCCGTCATCCCCGGCCTGAACGTCTCCCTGGAGCTGCAGCGCCTGACCACCGGCCAGTACGAGCAGGTCACCGAGCTGCTCCGGAGCGCCGACGACACCACCCAGCACCCCGCCCCCGCCTGGACCCTGGACGGCGAGGAGCTGGAGCCCGCCGACCTGCCGGTGCCCGTCCCGGTGCTCGCCGGCGTCGGCGCCGCCGCGGGCCCGGGCGCGGACGGCCCGGCGGGCGGCTTCTCGCTCGCCGCGCTGGACGCCGCCCTGGGTGGCCCGGACGACGGGGACGACCAGGACGCGGACGCCGACGGCGGTCCCGGGGCGGCCGGGCCGCGGCTGCTGGCCCGGGTGATCGGCACCGGCGCCAGCCCGTTCGCGGGCGCCGGACCGGCCGCGCTGCCCGCCCCGCGCCACCTGATCAACGGGCTCGGCCGCCAGGCCGGCGCCGCCGCAGTGCCGACCGGACCGGCGGCCGCCTTCCCGGTCACGTTCCCGGTCGCGCCGGTGCCCGCGGTGCCGGTCGTGGAGCCGGTGGTGGAGCCGGTCGTGGAACCGGCGACGGAGGATCCGGACGGATCGGGCGGCTTCGACGGGGACGAGACCACGCAGAACCTCGGCCTGCCCGAGGCCGTCGCGCCCGTTGGTTCCGCTGCTCCCGCTGCTCCCGCTGCTCCCGCTGCTCCCGCTGTCCCCGCTGTTCCTCCCGCTGAGCCGGTTGCGCCTGTTGCGCCCGTTCAGGCGGTGGCCCCGGCGCCCGCGCTCGACGCCGCGCCCGTCCCGGCGGCGATCCCCGCGCCCGCCCCGGTCCCGGCGCCCGAGCGGATCCCCGAGCCGGTGCCGACCCACGACCCGGCCCCGGCCCCCACGGCCGCCGACCCGCGCATGCCCGCCCGCCCCGAGCCCGGTCCGGCCGCGTCCGCCCCGGTCGCCCGCACCACCTCCGGCCGCAGCGACAGCGACGACCTGCTCGCCATCCTCCGCTCCCCGGAGGCGCACGCCACCCGGGCCACTCCCCGGATCCGCCTGCTCGGCCCGGTCGACGTCGCGGGCACCGGCGGCAGCGCCGAACCCGGCGCGCTCGTCCGGCTCACCGAACTCGCCGCCTACCTGGCCCTGCGCCCCGGCGCCGACCACAACGCCCTCGACCACGACCTGCACCCCGGCGCGGCCCACCTCGACCCGCACCCCACCGCGGCCGACGGCGGAAGCCCGTTGCCCGTCAAGCTCGCCGACCTGGCCGCCTGGCTGGGCACCGCCCCGGACGGCCGGCCGTTCCTGGCCACCGACTCGGTCGAGGGCTACACCTTCGCGCCGGCCGTCACCTGCGACTGGGACGAGTTCCGCAGCCTCTACCGGCGCGGCATGCGCAGCACCAGCGCCACCGCCGACGCGGCCCTCGCCCACGCCCTCGCCCTGGTCCGCGGCGCCCCGTTCGCCGAGGCCCCGCCGGCCGCCTACGGCTGGGCCGAGAGCGAGCGGCAGGACATGATCGCCGCGATCGTCGACACCGCCCACGAACTCGCCGCCCGCCGCCTGCAGTACGGCGACCACCGCAGCGCCGAGGCCGCCGTCTTCCGCGGCCTCGCCGTCGCCCCGGACGTCGAACTGCTGCACCGCGACCTGTTCTACGCCTACGCCTCCGCCGGCGCCCGCGACCAGCTCCTGCGCGCCGTCAACCGCCTCGACGCCCTCAGCCGCCGCACCGGCCGCGACCTGGACGCCGACACCGTGGCCCTCCTCCGCGACCTCCTCGCCGGCTCCTGACCCCCCGGAGTAGGAAGTCGGTGTAGCCGACTTCCTACTCCGCCGCCCGGCCGCTTCCCCCGTTTGATGGGCTGGCTGCAGGGCTGGCTGAGGGAGTGGGAAGTCGGTGTCATCGACTTCCCACTCCACCGTCACCGAGAGGCGA
>NZ_JBHVGL010000021.1:3065-3821 GCF_042800875.1 Kitasatospora sp. NPDC057595
CGAAACCTTTCTGCCGCTCTTGCGCTCACCCTGCTGCCCGGCGTGCCGGGGTCTGCTGGGACGGGGAAGTCGGCGGGGTCGACTTCCTGTTCCGCCGCCCGGGGGGCGAAACCTTTCTGCCTGCTTCTCGGTTGCCCTGGTGCCTCGCCTTGCTGGGCGCGCTGGGATGGGGAAGTCGGCGTCATCGACTTCCCACTCCGCCGTCGCCGAGAGGCGAAACCTTTCTGCCGCTCTTGCGCTCACCCTGCTGCCCGGCGTGCCGGGGTCTGCTGGGACGGGGAAGTCGGCGGGGTCGACTTCCTGTTCCGCTGCCCGGGTGGTTTCCCTGCTTGGTGTGCTGGCTGTCAGGTTGGCCCGCGGAGTGGGAAGTCGATGGGGCCGACTTTCCACTCCGCCCGCCGGGTCCTGTTCGCCCGCTGAGGGTTCGGGGGCCGCTCTGATGTCGTGACTGTTGGGGGTGGGCCTGGGGGTGGGAGGTCGGCGGGGTGGTGAAACCTTTCTGCTTGCTCCGCGCCGGCTTCGGGGGGGTGGGAAGTCGGGGTGGTCGACTTTTCGTTCTGGTGGCCGGGGGATGAAACCTTTCTGCGGGTGGCTGCTTGACGGTGTGCTTGGTGTTCAGGACCTGGGAGTGGGGAGTAGGCGGGGGCGACAAACCACACCCGGGGGGGGGGCGGGGGGGCGGTGGACCCCCCCCGGATCCGGTGGGGGGGGGTGACGTATGGGGGGGTCTTATTAAAAAAAAACAGCCCCCCACAC